>JALHRF010000080.1 GCA_022841545.1 Bauldia sp.
CATGACCGCCGGCGAGGATGGTGATCAGCGCCCGGTCGACCACGACCTCCTGGCCGTAGATGACGCGGGCGATGCCGGCGCGCGCGGCCCTGATCCTGGCGACCGCGGCCTCGACCTCTGCGACGATGTGGTTGGGATCGAGAGCAAGCGGGGGGTGGCTGAGTGCACTCATCGGACCGGCGACTTCCCTCTCGTTTCAAACTGGCCTTGCACGGGGCTCACCGGCCCGGTCTTCAGGGGCAAGTGTTGCATGAGCGACGCCGTGGCAATAGAGGAATGTCGCCAGCCTCGTCCTCCCTGCTCCGCTCATCGAGCCATTGCATGAGAGATGAGATAGGGCAAAGCGCGGCAAAACAATGGCCGGGCCGGCGTCGGCCCGCACCAAGCAGACGGCACAGATGCGCGGCCCAGACGGCCCTCACCGGCCCCTCACCAGATTGTGAACCCCTTGCAGGCGATGACGACCGGCGACGCGGACAGCGATGGAGACGCCCCCTTCTCGCCGACGGGCTTCGCCCGCCGCGCCGCGGAGCGGCTCCGCCACGGCGGCGCAGCCGCACTCCCGGCCCTTCCCGGCGACCACGTCCTCAACCCGGGCTTCGTGATGGGGGACGGGGTCTATCGCGATGCGGCGGTGCTGATCCCGGTGGTCGCCCGCCATCCCCAGGCGACGGTGATCCTTACGATGCGGACCCCGCATCTCAAGGCCCATGCCGGGCAAATCGCCTTCCCCGGCGGCAAGATCGACCCGACCGACGCCTCGCCGATCGACGCCGCGCTTCGCGAGGCGGAGGAGGAAATCGGCCTCGACCGCACCTTCGTGGCTCCGGTCGGCACGCTCGACGCGTACCTCACCGGCACCGGCTATCGCATCGTCCCGGTGGTGGCGATGGTCAGCCCCGGCCACCGCCTGGCGCTCAACCCGCACGAGGTGGCGGGCGCCTTCGAGGTGCCGCTCCCGTTCCTGATGTCGCCGGACAATCACCGCCGCGGCAGCCGCGAAATCCGTGGCGCCACCCGGCACTTCTATGAGATGCCGTTCGGTGAACACTATATATGGGGAGTCACTGCGGGAATCATCCGCGGGCTCTACGAACGGGTTTTCGGATAGATGCCGCGAGTCGTCGTCTTCAATGCTCTCTTCTTCCTGCTGCCGTTCGGCATCTACGGCGCGTGGCTGCTTGCGACGCGCGGGACCCTGGGCAGCGCCCAGGACTGGCCGATCCGCACCATCTCGTTTCTCGCGATCGGCGGGGCGGTGCTGATGGTGGCGGCGATCCTCGCCTTCATCCATTTCGACACCGGCCCGACCAACGCGTGTGCCGACGCGGTGGCGGCGGCGGGTCTCCCGCCCGACACGCCATGCCGAAGCGTCTATGTGCCGGCGCAAGTGGTGGACGGGGTGCTGGTCGAGGGCCATTTCGAACTGGTTCCGGCGCCAACGCCTCGCCCCTGACCGAGCCAGAGCGCCGCGACGATGACCGTCCACCCACCGAGCCTTGCCGGCGCCGACTGGCTGGAGGCGGCAGGCGTGCGGCGCATCTTCGCCGCGCTGAACCGCGACGGCGACGAGAGCCGAATCGTCGGCGGGGCGGTTCGGGACGCGCTGGCCAAGCAGCCGGTGGGCGACATCGACTTCGCCACCACCGCCCTCCCCGAGGTCGTGGCGGCGCGCGCGGCGGGAACCGGGCTGAAGGCGGTGCCGACCGGGATCGAGCACGGGACGCTCACCCTCGTCGCCGATGGCACCCCGTACCAGGTGACGACGCTCCGCGAGGACGTCGAAACCGACGGCCGGCGGGCGGTCGTCCGCTTCGGCCGCGACTGGACTGCCGACGCCCGCCGGCGCGACTTCACCGTCAATGCGCTCTCGGTCGGCGCCGACGGCGGCGTACACGATCCGCTCGGCGGCTATGCGGACGTCATCGCCCGTCGTATCCGCTTCATCGGCGATGCCGACCAGCGGATCGCCGAGGACCGGCTCCGCATCCTCCGCTTCTTCCGTTTCAACGCCACGTTCGGCGACGGCATTTACGACCCCGCCGGACTGTCGGCATCGATCCGCGGGCGCGACGGCATTCGCGCCCTCTCCGGCGAACGGATCGGCCAGGAGATGCGCCGTGTGATCCTCGCCCCCCGCGGCGCAGAGGCGCTGGCGCTGATGCAGGACAGCGGCATCCTGCCGGTGATCCTCGCCGGCGTCGCCTATCTCGGCCCGCTCGCCCTCACGCTCGCGTTCGAACACGCGGCCGGCGCAAGGCCGTCGGTGGCGCTCCGCCTCGCCGCGGCTGGCTGCCGGGTCGAGGAGGACGCCGAGCGGCTCGGCGAGCGGCTGAAGCTGACCAATGCCGAGCGCGGCCTGATGGGCGCCGCCGTCGCCGCGGCGCGTCGGGTCCCGCTTCCCGGCGACGACCGGGCGGCGCGACGCTTCCTCTACGATCTCGGCGAGGAGACATACCGGGGCGCGGTGGCGCTGGCTTTCGCCTGGTCGGGGGGAACGGCGGATGCGGCCGCCTGGGCCGATCTCTACCGGTTGTCCGAGCGCTGGCGCGCGCCGCGCTTCCCCCTCAGCGGGCGCGATGCGCTCGGCGCCGGCGCGTCCCACGGCCCGGCGGTCGGAACGCTGCTCAAGCAGCTCGAGGCCTGGTGGATCGAAGCGGATTTCGCGCCCGACGCGGACGTGCTTCGTTCGCGGCTCCAGCAGATGATCGCCGCCGCGCAGTAGCCGTTGCCGCAGGGCGCTTGCGGCGAACCGGTTTCCCTATAGGTTCGGGGGCATGGCTGAGGGAACGGAACGGCGCGGCAGCGGCGGACGCATCTGGCGGGCGATCGCGATCTTCCTGATCGGCGGCGTTCTCGGCACCGGGTTCGGCGTTGGGCTCGGCTTCTTCCTGTTCCCCTTCGTCTTCCCGCCGCCGCCCGGAATGGACACGATCACCGAGGACGACCGCTCGGCGCTCTACGCCACGGGAGAGTTCATCCACGCCGACCCGTCCGACCCGATCCACTACGGGAGCGGCAAGGTCAGCGTGTACGAGAGGGCGGTGTTCCTCGAGCCGGACTTCAAGGTCGGGCCGGGGCCGGCCTATCACGTCTACCTCGTGCCCAAGGCGGCGATCCGCGCGTCGGCGGACGTGGCGGACACGATGTATGTCGACCTCGGCCCGCTCCGCGCCTTCGAAGGCAGCCAGCGCTACGCGATCCCGGCCGGCGTGAACCTCGCGGACTATCCCAGTGTGGTGATCTGGTGCGAGCGGTTCTCGGTGCTGATCTCGCCGGCCGACCTCATGCCGGCAACGGGAGGATGAGATGGAACGGGTGGACGGCATCGGCGGCCTCTTCTTCCGGGCGAAGGACCCCGAGGCGCTGGCCCGCTGGTATGAGACCCATCTCGGCGTCAGCCCTGTGCCGAAGTCGTACGAGGACAGCCCGTGGCGGCAGGAGGCAGGCCCTACGGTCTTCGCCCCCTTCCCGGCCGACACCGACTATTTCGGCCGCCCCGGGCAGCAGTGGATGGTGAATTTCCGGGTGCGCGATCTCGACGCCATGGCGGCGCAGTTGCGGGCCGCGGGGGTGGAGGTGGACATCGATGCGACCGCCTATCCCAATGGCCGCTTCGCCCATCTCGACGACCCGGAGGGTAACCGGATCGAGCTGTGGCAGCCGGCGGATTCGGGGGCGGCCGGACGGTGATCGCCGGTGAGGCGAGTGAAACGGGGCGCACGATGCGCCCCGTCCTGATGCCCGATCGCGCGCGACCGCCGGCCGCAGAGACCGGCGGCGCCGCTCAGCGAATCTCGCCGCTCGGCCGCGGCGTCTCTCCCGTCTCGGCGGGAAGCACGGGGTAGACGACCTCCGGCATCTTGCCGGTGAGCGCGCCGAGGAAGGCGACGATCTGGTCGACCTCCTGGTCGTTGAGCTCCTCGCCGAGCTGGGATGTGCCCATGATCGCCACCGCCTGACGGAGGTCCCAGACCCTGCCGGAGTGGAAATAGGGGGCGGTGAGCGCGATGTTGCGGAGCGGAGCGGCGCGGAAGACATACGAGTCGTCGGCGGTGGCGGTCACCGCGAAGCGGCCCTTGTCGTTCTCGGGCAGCACGTCGGCGCCGGGCTTCTCGATCAGGCCGAAGGGATAATAGCCCGTGCCGCCGAGGTTGATGCCGCTGTGACAGGACACGCAGCCCTTGTCCATGAAGATCTGCAGGCCGGCCTTCTGCATGTCGGTGAGCGCCGCCTCGTCGCCGTTGAGGAACGAGTCGAACGGCGCCGGCGTGAGCAGCGTCGCCTCGAAGGCCTCGATCGCCTTGGCCATGTTGTCGAAGGTCACCGGGTCGGCTTCACCCGGGAAAGCCTCGCCGAACCACGAGACGTAGTCCGGCATCGACTTGAGCGTCACCACGACGTTGTCGGGGGTGTTGGCCATCTCGACGCCGGCCTGCACCGGCCCCTTGGCCTGCGCCTTCAGGTCTTCAGCGCGACCGTCCCAGAACTGCGCCTCGTTGAACACGGCGTTGAGCACCGTCGGCGCATTGCGCGGGCCCTTCTGCCAGCCATGGCCGATGGATGTTTCGAGGTTGTCGTCGCCGCCCGTCGCCAGATTGTGGCACGAGTTGCACGAGAAGACGCCGGATGCCGAGAGCCGCGGATCGAAGAACAGAGCCTTGCCGAGATCGACCTTCTCCGGCGTGATCGGGTTGTCGCGGACGGCCGGCACGGTCGACGGCAGCGGCTGGAACATCGCGAGCGCCTCGTCCCGGAGATCGCTGGCGGCGGCGCCGAAAGCAAACGGCAGCGATGCAAGCACCGTAGCCGTGAGGAGTGTGATTCTGGTCATTGCCCCTACCCTTTGCGACTTGGAAGCACTCCAGCATCCAAGCGCCAAGGGGAGGCGAATTTGATCCAGATCAAGAAGCTGGACGGTAGCGCCACTCGGTCGCAGGCGGCGGCGCGATCCGGAGAGCACGCGGGACTCGTTCCCTATCAACGGCTCTCGTCGTAGAGTCAGACCCGCTCGGGCGTTCGCCCGGTGATTCGATAGGGGATCGTCATGGCAAAAGGTACGATGCGTCCGTCAAAGGAGAAGCGGAAGCCGAAGGCCGAGAAGAACAAGAAGCCGAAAGGCGGCGCCCCGACGCCGCCCGTTCTTGGCCAGTCCAAGCCGGCCGGGAAGAAATGGGCTGCCACGCGCCGCGCAACAGCGCGGCGCGACGGCGCGACCAAGCTGTTGGCGCCGGAGGCGGAGCGGACCGCCGCCGTGGGGTACGACCGAGCGGGCGGGTGCGGTTCGCGGTCACGCCCCACATACGAGAGACTCGTCGTTTCTGTCGATGACGCAAACGGGGCGCTGACCGCAGCCCGGTTTGCCACGCTTTGCCGCTTGTGCAAGTCGGGCCGACCGGCGAGAACCATGGACGTTCCCCATCCAGGCGGCGGCGCGCCGCCGGCAGATTTGGTCGTCAGCCATGAGATTCGTTCCGGATAGCCTTCGCCGCCTGGCGGGAATGGGAGCGGCCGTCGCCACCCTCGCCGCCTCCCTCACCATCGCCGTGCCGGCCGCGGCGGAAGACCTGCCGGCCGTGGCTTCGGCGACCCGATACGAGCTTATCGGCACCTACGACCTCGCCCGGCTCGACAAGGTCTTCGGCGAGGAGCTGAAGACCTTCATGAAGACGCCCGAGGAGGCGGCAGCCTTCGACGGCCTGTTTCCCGCCGCCCGCTACCCGGTCAAGCTCTACAAGGTGAGCTATCCCTCGGTCGTACCGGAACTCGACAACCTGCCGACCGTCGCTTCCGGGCTGGTGGCGGTCCCGGAGACCGGCCTTTCGACCATGCCCGTCGTCTCCTACCAGCACGGCACCGTGTTCGACCGCAACTACGTCCCGTCGCGGCCCGACCAATCCATGGAGACGCGGATCATGATCGCGCGCTTCGCCGCGCAGGGCTATGTCGTGATCGGCGCCGACTATTTCGGCCGCGGCGACTCGGAGCTGCCGGACGGCTACCTGGTGAAGGCCAGTGCGCAGCAGGCCAATTACGACATGCTGATCGCCGCCCGGTCGGTCCTCGCCGCCCTCGGCGTCGCGCCCGGCCAGCTTTTCCTGAGCGGATGGTCGCAGGGCGGGTGGACGACAATGGCCTATCTCGAGCGGCTCGAGGGCCTTGGCGTTCCGGTCACGGCGGCGGCGGTGGCAAGCGGCCCGGTCGACATCGCGCTCACCCTCAACCGCTGGCTCAACAACCCGCAGCCGGTCGACGCGCCCTACCTTCCCGGAGCGGTGACGCTGCTCCTCATGGCCGACGCCTTCTACCACCAGGTGCCGGGCCTCGACGCCGCCGCGATCGAGCCGGCTTATCTCGACGCGGCGCGCGACCTCTATGCCGGGCGGATCGACTTCGACACGTTCTACGCCAAGACCGCGCCGTCGCTCCAGGCCTTCACCAAGCCGGAGTTTCGCGCTGCGATCGCCGCGAGCAAGGGGCCGTTCTGGCAGCGTGTCGACGAGCGGCAGGCCTATCGCTGGAAGTTCAAGACGCCGGTCCGCACCTGGTATGGCGGGGCCGACGAGGTGACGCCGATCTATATCGGCAAGCTGCCGGCGCTGACCCAGCAACTGCTCGGCGGGGCCGAGACAGAGGCCTTCGACGCCGGCGCCACGGCCGACCACCGCGGCGTCTTCGTCAAGGCGGTGCTCGACCAGAAGCCATGGTTCGACAGCCTGCTCGCGGAGTGAGGCCGGAACGCCCGCAACTCGGCGCCGCTACGGCTCGGCCAGCTGGTCTAACGGAGGTCCTCGTCGGGACTCTCCAAGAGCTTGGCGAGATGCCTCAGGGAGCCCGAGCTTGAGGGGGCGATTGCCATGAATGGGTACCGACAGCCGGACGTCGACCCCTGCCTGGCGCCTCGGGCTCGACGACATCGACCGTAAGGCAGCCTTCGATCGCCTCCCCGAGGTTCGCCATCAGCTCGTCCATAGTGTCGCCCTGGGTGGCGCAGCCCGGCATCGTGGGGACCTCGGCCCAGTAGCCGCCCTCTTCTGCCTCGTGAACGATCGCCTTGATTTTCATCGTCGGCGCTCGTTCGGGACTACCCGTTGACGGCGAGCTTCTGCTTCGCCGGCTGGACGACGGCCGAGTAGTCCTCCATCAGGTTCTTCGCGATCTCGCCGACCTTGAACGTGTACGGACCGATCTCGGACACCGGTGTGACCTCGGCGGCGGTACCGGTGAGGAAAGCCTGCTCGAACTCTGCCATCTCCTCCGGCATGATCGTCCGCTCGATCACCTGGTAGCCGCGCCGCTTGGCGAGGTCGATGACGGTCCGGCGGGTGATGCCGTCGAGGAAGCAGTCCGGCGTCGGCGTGTGGATGACACCGTCCTTGACGAAGAAGACGTTTGCGCCGGTCGCTTCCGCGACCCGGCCCCGCCAGTCGAGCATCATGGCGTCGGCATAACCCTTCCGCTCCGCATCGTGCTTGGACAGCGTGCAGATCATGTAGAGGCCGGTCGCCTTCGACTTCGACGGCGCCGTCATCGGATCCGGGCGGCGGTACTGCGCCATGTCGAGGCGGATGCCCTTCAGCTTCTCCTCGGGCTTGAAGTAGGATGGCCACTCCCACACCGCGATCGCGACATTGATGCGGTTCTGCTGCGCCGACACGCCCATCATCTCGCTGCCGCGCCAGGCGATCGGCCGGACATAGGCGTCCTCGTGACCCTGCCTGACCAGAAGCTCCTGGCTGGCGCGGTTGATCTCCTCGCCCGAATAGGGAATCTCGAAGCCGAGAATGGCCGCCGAATCGTGAAGGCGGCGGGTATGTTCGTCGAGCTTGAAAATCTGTCCGCCGTAGGCGCGCTCGCCCTCGAACACGCCGCTGCCATAGTGGAGACCATGCGAGAGGACGTGGACCGTCGCGCTCTGCCACGGCACGAATTCGCCGTTGTACCAGATGACACCGGGACGGTCGTGGAAGGGCTGGCTCGCCATGGTCTTGCCTCCTGATCGGCCGCTCGCTCGACTCTCGCACCGTGTCAGTGCGCCGGGGCGGCCATTTTTTGCGTCATGCACCGTTCGTCGGTATGGTGCCGCGATATCCTGCCACCGGGAATGCGCCGCATGAAGGGGCGCGCCCGATCCTGTCGTCGCGGCGGGGATTTTTGTAACAAACGACCCGAAATATGTCAACATGGCTGACGTAAATTTCAAGGCAGACGACGAGCAGAACCCGCCCTCGGGCCCCGGCGGCCGGTTGATCCGCGAGCCGCTCTCGGACGAGGAGAGCCCCGAGGTCCGCTACATCGAGCTCCTGTTCTTCGCCTATCGCGACTTCACCTCCGACCCCGACGCAGTGCTCGCCGCGTACGGTTTCGGGCGCGCGCACCACCGGGTGGTCCACTTCGTGAACCGCAATCCGGGGATCCGGGTGGCGGACCTGCTCGACATCCTCAAGATCACCAAGCAGAGCCTCGGGCGCGTGCTGAAGCAGCTCATCGACGGCGGCTTCATCGAACAGGTCCAGGGGCCGCAGGACCGCCGGCAGCGGCTGCTCTACCCGACCGAGGCGGGACGCGCGCTGGCGCTCCGGCTGCTCGCGCCGCAGGAGCGCCGCATTGGCTCGGCACTCGATGTGCTCCCGGCAGAGGAGCGGCGGGGCGCAGAGCGATTCCTGAAAATGATCATCGACGCCGGTGAGCGCGACAAGGTCGCCCGCCTCATCGGCCGGTGAAACGGACGAGAGGCCGATGTCGACACTTCCCTACGACTCCCAGGCGGCGGACGTTGCCCCGCATCTCCTCATCGTCGACGACGACAGCCGTATCCGCGAATTGCTCGGCAAGTATCTCGGCGAGCACGGCTTCCGCGTCACCACCGCATCCAACGCCGCCGACGCGCGCCACCGGCTGGGCGGGCTCACTTTCGACCTGCTCATCGTCGACGTGATGATGCCGGGCGAGAGCGGCATGGAACTGACGAAGAGCCTCCGCGAAACGATGACGGTGCCGATTCTGATGCTGACCGCCCGCGCCGAGGCCGACAGCCGCATCCAGGGGCTCGAGTTCGGCGCGGACGACTATCTCTCCAAGCCCTTCGAGCCGCGGGAACTGCTCTTGCGGATCAACAACATTCTCAAACGCGGCCAGGCGTCGGCGACGCCGCTGATCGAGGTGGTGCGGTTCGGACCCTTCACGTTCCACCGCGAGAAGCTCGAACTGAAGCGGGGCGCCGAGGCCGTGCATCTCACCGACCGCGAACGCCAGATCATGGCGATCTTCGCCGCCACTCCCGGCGAGACCGTGCCGCGCACCAGCCTCATCGGCAATGACGGGCCGGCGGGCGAACGGACCGTCGACGTCCAGATCAACCGCCTTCGCCGCAAGATCGAAGCGGACCCCGCCAACCCGATCTATCTCCAGACCGTGCGCGGGCTCGGCTATCGCCTGACGACCGCGGCGTAGAAGGCCGTGGGGACGACCGCGCGATGACTGCGACGGCCCAGGCGGCCCTCCAGCCGATCCGCAGTATCCGCACGGCGTGGCGGCGCTTCACCCGCGGCCTCGGCGACCTGATGCCGAAGGGCCTCTTCGCCCGCTCGCTGATCATCATCATCGCCCCGGTCGTCCTCCTCCAGGCGCTGGTCGCCTTCGTCTTCATGGAGGAACACTGGCAGCAGGTGACGGCGCGGCTCTCCGCCGCCGTGGTCGCCGACATCGCCGCCGTGGTCGACCTCCTCGAGCTCAATCCCGGCGAGGCCGACACCGAGGAGATCACGCGCATCGCCCGCCGGCGCCTTGGGCTCAATGTGGCGGTGCTGCCACCCGGGCCGCTGCCGCCGGCGGCGCCGAAACCGTTCTTCGACCTCCTCGACCGCAATTTCAGCCGGGCGCTGATCAAGGAGATCGGCAAGCCGTTCTGGGTGGACACGGTCGGCCGCTCGAACCTCATCGAGATCCGCATCCAGCTCGACGACAAGATCCTCCGCGTCTTCGCCCGGCGAAGCCAGACCTACGCCTCCAACTCGCTGATCTTCATCTCGTGGATGGTCGGCACCGCGCTGGTGCTGCTCGCCATCGCCATCATCTTCCTCCGCAACCAGATCAGGCCCATCCTTCGCCTCGCCCATGCCGTGGACGATTTCGGCAAGGGTCGCGCCGTCGAGGATTTCCCGCCGCGCGGGGCGCGCGAGGTACGGGCGGCCACCGTCGCCTTCCACGACATGCGCGAGCGGGTCGACCGCCAGATCGAGCAGCGGACGGAGATGCTCGCCGGCGTCAGCCACGACCTGCGCACCATCCTCACCCGCTTTCGCCTGCAGCTCGCGCTGATCGAGGACAAGATCGACGTCGAGCCGCTCAAGAAGGACGTCGACGACATGAACCGCATGCTCGAAGGCTACCTCGCCTTCGCGCGCGGCGACGCCGGCGAGGAGACGATGCCGACCGACGTCGACGTGATGCTGCGGGACCTGGGCAACGAGGCGCGGATCACCGGCCACGAGACGCTGGTCAGTTTCAGCGGCGACCCGATCGTCAAGGTGCGGCCGCAGGGCTTCAAGCGCTGCCTGATGAACCTCGTCAAGAACGCGTGCCGGCACGGCAAGCGCGTTGCCGTCACCGGCATCCACGAGCACGGTTTCCTGACCGTCTTCGTCGACGACGACGGTCCGGGAATCCCCTACGAGGAGCGCGAGGACGTGTTCAAGCCGTTCTATCGCGGCGACCAGGCCCGCAACATCGACGAGAGCGGCACCGGGCTCGGCCTGTCCATCGCCCGCGACGTGGCGCGGAGCCACGGCGGCGACATCCGCCTCGACCAGAGCCCGCTCGGAGGGCTCCGGGTATCGGTCACCGTGCCGGCGTGAGGCGACGCGCGGCGGCGAACAACAAAGAAAACTGCATTTGCCGCCATTGCCAAAGGGCTCATCTTCCAGAACTTGAACACCATACGGAAGATCGGGGTCGACGAAGGAACGGCGGCCGTTCTTATTGAACGCGACCTACGTGACACCGACTACGCGGTCAGGACATCCTCATCCTGCGCGTGTTTCACGGCAGGGAGACGCGGTCGCGCTCCTAGGACCGCCGGACCGTCATTTCTGTGCAGGGCGGTGATCTCCCGGAAGGGACCCTGCACGATATCCTGAAGCAGACCGGGCTCTCCCGGGAGGACTTCCTCCGTCTGGTGTAGGCTCAGGGTTCGCTTCTCGTGAACAGGTACTCCTGGCCTTCCTGGGCGAAGCTCAGGGCGAAACGGTCGATCTTGCCCGAAGCGTCGATCCGGAACTGGGCGAAGCCGAGCGGACCGGGTCCCAGGTTCTCCGCCAGGGTCTGCATCTCGCCCTCGGACACGAGGCCGACGGTGAACACGCCGCCGCTCCAGGGAGCGAACCGGAGCGTGCTGCCGATGGCAGTGAGGCTGACCGTCAGGGCGCCATCCTTCACCGCCACTACGACGTCGCCGAAGATCGGGTTGGCGTAGTCGCCGGCGAGCGGCGTGAGCGGGATAGGCGGCCGCGCGTCGGCGGGCTTGTCGAACATCCGGGTGCCGGCCTCGTCGGCGGCTACCGCGGCCTTGAGCCGGGCGGCGACGTGATCGACCTCGGGGTTGCCCAGGAGCCTGTCGAAGGTCCACGCGCCAATCGCGTCGGGCAGGCCGACATTGGTCTCGTTGGTGAGCACGATGACGCCGACATCGCTGTCGAGGGCGAGCCCGATATAGGAGCCGAAGGCGGCGGTCCCGCCATTGTGCCAGGTGATGACGCCGTTCGGCGTCGACTGGATGACCCAGCCCATGGCGTAGGCGACCCGGTCGCTCATCCCGACCCGCGGCACGCGCGTCACGGCGAGGTTCTCGGCCGAGACGATACGCTTGCCCTCGAACTCGCCGCCGGCAAGGTGGAGCCGCACCCAGCGGGCGAGATCGTCGACCGACGCGTTGATCGCGCCGGCCCCGCCGAAATCGTAGGGCATGAAACGGGTGAAAGGCACCTCGCGCGTACCGCCGGCCGACCAGACATGGCCACGGGCGTGGTCCGGCGCCGCCTCGATCGCCTCGAGCGAGGTTGAGCTGTCCTTCATTCCGAGCGGGGCGAAGATCTCGCTCGCCACCACCGTCTGCCAGTCGGGTGCGTCCATCGCCGCGGCGACGATGCGCTGCGCGATGAGGTGGGTGATGTTGGTGTAGGTGAAAGTCGAGCGGAAGCTCGTCGCCGGATCGACATGACGCAGCGAGTCGATCTTCTGCGTCTCGTCGGCGCCGAGCATGCCGTAGCTGTCATTGGCGTAGGGCGGCAGGCCGGAACGCTGGGCGATAATGTCGAACACCCGGAACTCCCGGGTGACCCACGGATCCTTCAACTGGAAGCCGGGATAGAGATCGACGATGCGCTGGTCCCAGGTGAACTTGTCGCGATCCGCCGCTATCGCCATCGTGGTGGCGAGGAACGCCTTGGTGGTCGAACCGATCTGGAAGACGGTGGCCGCATCGACCGGCGCGCCGCCCTTGCGCTCGACGCCGAAGCCCTTGGCGTAGACCAGCTTGTCGCCGACGACGATGCCCATGGCGAGGCCGGGGAGATCGAACCCCTTCATGCCGGACTCGATGTAGGCATCGAGCGCGGGAACCAGCTCGGTGACCTTCGCTTCCATCGACTCCTGCGCCAGCGCCGTCCCGGCAAGGGCGACGCACGCGGCGAGCGCGACGGACGGGATCAGGCGGACGCGGGAGCGCGGGGGAACAACGCTGGCTTCGGTCTCGTGGTGATGGGGGCGCATTGCCGGCTCCTCGCTACCGCACCGAACGACACCGACCGGAGATCACGCGTCTCCGGGCCGGCCCCCAACCCGACGAGAATTCTACAGTCGAATCGATCGCAGGCAACCGGCGTCGGAGGCACGGCGACCCGTCAGTGCGGCTTGGCGGCCTCGCCGCCGATCGCGCCCACCGGCATCTCGATCGCCCAGAAGACACCCTCCGGCCGGAACTCGTGGGTCACCTCGCCATTCAGCGACTGCGCCACGGTGCGCTGGATCACGACGCTGCCGAAGCCGGTCCGGGTCGGCTCGACGACGCGCGGGCCACGGCTCTCGGTCCATTCGATGCGGAGCCCGCGGCGATCGCCGTCGGTGTGACGCCACCGGATGGTGACGATGCCCTCGGGCACCGAGAGCGCGCCGTATTTGGAGGCGTTGGTCGCAAGCTCGTGCAGCGCGAGGCCGATCGACTGCGCCGCATCGGGGCCGAGCTCGATATGCGGGCCGCCGACGACCAGCCGCGAGCGGTTGCTCGCGGCGAAGGGCATGAGATGCGCATCGATCAGTTCGGCGAGAGCGACGCCGCGCCAGTCCTGGTTGACCAGGAGGTCGGTCGAGCGGGCAAGCGCCATCAGCCGCTCCGAGAACACCCGCTCGAAATCCGCCATCCCCTCGCTCCGCTCGGCGGTGCGGCGGGCCATCGCGACGACCACGGCGAGCTGGTTCTTGGCGCGGTGGGAGAGTTCGCGCATGAGGAAGCGGACCTGATCCTCCGACCGCTTCCGCTCCGCCGCGGCGGCGACGAGCGTGCGCGACACCTCGTTCACCTCGCGCACCGGCGAGGCGAGGTCAACCAGCGCTTCGCCGTGACCGAGCGCACGTGCCTGGCCGGCAAGGCGCAGCATCGGTCGCGAGACGACGCGCGCGAAGAGGAGAGCGAGCAGCCCGGTGAGCACGAGCAGTGCCGCGGCGGCGCCGAGGAGGAGATTGAGCGAACTCCACAGCGGGGCCTCGATGACCGCCGCGGGCACCGAGGCCGTGGCGCGCCAGCCTGAATCGAAGGATCGGCGGACCGCAAGCACCATCTCACCCTCCTTGCCGGAGAAGGTGATGGGCGCAAGCGCCACGTCCGCGACGGGTCCGGCCGCGAGGAAGCTCGCCGGCTTCCCGGTCTCCTCTTCGCCGGTCGACGCCACGACGACGCCGTTGCGGTCGATGAGCACCCCGCGCCAGCCGGGTTCCAGCTTGAGCCGACGGAGGATCGTATCGAGGCTCTCGGCGTTCCGGGTCATGACGAGGGCGCGCCGCTCGCCGCCATCGAGCGTCACCGGAACCGCGACATTGAACACGTACCGCTGAGCAACCGCGCCGTAGAAGAGGTCGGAGACGTAGACCATGTCGTCCTTGAGCGCGGCGTCGATGGTGGTTCGGTCACTGACCGGACCGAGCTCTCTGCCGTAGGGAACGCGCGTGTTGAGCAACTGCCGACCCTCCTGGTCGGCAAGGATCACATAGTTGCCGGTTCCCTCGAGCGCGGCGGCGGCGCGATCGTGAAATGCATCGAGTTCGCCGGCGCGAAGATAACCCGAGGTCGAAAGCACGCGGAGCGTCGTCACCATGGCGGCGATCTCGCGATCGACCAGATCGCGGATCGAGGCGGCGGTGTCCTGGGCCACCCTGGTGGCGGACTGGCGGGAAATGTCCTCGAAGCGATAGAGGAGATAGGCGCTGAAGACGAGCGCGGGCAAGGCCACGGCGAGGCCGAAAAGGACCAGATAGACGGCGATCGGACGCCCGCGCGGCGCAGGCTCGGGCGCCGAGGTACGGGTGTCGCCGGTCTCTGCCGCCAGTTCGTTGCCTGCCGCAATCTCGGTCATCGCACTTGCCGGATCTCCCTCACCGGCACTCCGTTCTGCATCCCGGAAGAACTAGAACAGCCGGCCACCGTCCGGCACCTTGTGCCCCGGCCCGACCAACACCACCTCGCCCGCCTCGTCGGGGAACCCAAGCGTCAGCACCTCCGACATCATCGGGCCGATCTGGCGCGGCGGAAAGTTGACCACAGCCGCAACCTGTCGTCCAATCAGGTCTTCGAGCGCATAGTGCTTCGTGATCTGGGCCGACGACTTCCGGATGCCGATCTCCGGACCGAAATCGATGCGGAGCTGGTAGGCCGGCTTGCGCGCTTGCGGGAACGGCAGCGCCTCAACCACCGTGCCGACCCGGACGTCGACCTTCAGGAAGTCGTCATACGCGATCGGCCCCGTTGGTTCTTCGCTGCTGCTCACGCCTGGCTCCCCGCGCGATGGGCGTCCCTGCCGGAATCCCGCATTCTCCGGCCCCGCTCGATGAACCGCGGTGCTAAGGAGCAGATGTCGCCGAACACGCGCATCGCCCGTTCACCGCGACGAAGCGCGCGATCGAGCGTGGCCATGGTGCGCGCCGCATCCTCGTCGTCATCCTCGAACCAGGTGCGCATGGCCTCCAGGTGGACGAGGATCGCGCCCTCGAGCGCGACGCGGCCCTTGATGCCGCCGTGGTGGATGCCGGCGGCGACAAGCGTCCACTTCTGGGAGCGCGCCGCGAGCGCGTGGAGCGCGCAGGCGAGCCCCGGATCGCACCGCGCAGAACGGGCCAGACGGGCGAGCGCCGTCTTGTAGGGGGCGAGCGCATCGAAGCGGCGCATCTCCGCCTCGAACAGGCGGTCGCGGGGTCCGACCGACATGTCGGGCGCGCCACCGGCAAGCACGACAAGGTCGATGCGGCGCGTGAAACCAGCGAGGATGCCGATCTTGCCACCGAAATTCTCGCGAAGCGTCGTGACCGGCAGGTCCGCCGCCTCGGCGATATCGGACAGCGATATGTCCGCGAAGCGCTTCTCGGCGAGCAGCGCCATCAACGCATCGATGATTCGGTCGCGGGCCGGCGGGAGGGCCGCTTCTTCCACAGCCGCGCCGCGTTTCGGATTTCGCCGGGGGGTCTTCGCCATTGCGCTGTCTCCTTGCCGAATAGGGGCAGTCTAGTGGCGGACGATGGCAAGGGCGAGGCGGCGTGACGATCAGCCCGAGAGTTCTTCGGAGCGCCGCTTTGCCGCTGCCGCCGCCTTCGCGATGAGCGGGACCAGTCCGTCCTCGGCGGCGAGCACGGCGAGGGCCGCGGCCGTCGTACCGCCGGGCGAGGTGACGTTCTTGCGGAGCTCGGCCGGGGTGAGTTTCGAGCGATGGAGCAACTCGCCCGCACCCTCAACGGTCGCCCGCGCGAAACGCGCCGCAAGCTCCGGCGAGAGCCCGAGCCGTTCGCCGGCCTCCGCCAGGCACTCGACGAAATGGAAGACGTAGGCGGGTCCCGAACCGGAGATGGCGGTGACGGCGTCTATCAGCGCCTCGTCGTCGAGCCAGGCGACCTCGCCCACCGCCTGAAGCAGCGTGGTGACCAGCGCCTTGTCGTCGGCTGTCGCATGCCGACTGGCGACGGCGGCGGTGATGCCGCGGCCGACCTGCGCCGGGGTATTGGGCATGGCGCGAACCACGGCGACGTCGCCGAAGACGGCCGCAAAGCTCGCGATCGTCTTCCCCGCCGCGATCGAGAGAACGATGGTCTCCGGTCCCATCAACGGCTTCAGCCCGGGCAGGACCGCCGCCATCAGCTGCGGCTTCACGGCGACCACGATCACCCGCGCCGTCACCGTCGGCGCATCGGCGCGGGGGACGATCCCCGCCGCCGAGAGCATGGCGGCGGTGTCGGCCGGCGGCGCCGGGTCGACGGCGACCACGGCTTTCGGATCGAGCCCCGAGGCCAGCCAGCCGGACAGGAGCGCCCCGCCCATCTTTCCGGCGCCGACGAGGACGAGCGGGTGGGCGGAAGTGAGGGAAGACAGGGTCGTCACCGGAAGGTCGCCTTTCGCTGTCGCTGCTATCGGCAGGGTCTTACCACGCGTAATGGCCGTTGCGCTCGGCTTGTCGATAGAGGGTCCGCCGTCTATGCCAGTCCGATCGGGCCGGCGGCAACGTCGTGGACCCGTAGCCGCAGGCCATGGGGAGCGCGCCGTCTTGTTCGAGAAGGGCATCATCATCATCGGCGGCGGCCATGGCGGCTCGCAGCTCGCGGCGTCGCTCCGGTCCGAGGGCTATGACGGGCCGCTGACCCTGGTCACGGCCGAGACCGACATTCCTTACCAGCGGCCGCCGCTGTCGAAGGCCTTCCTCAAGGAGGCGCGCCACGACCTCCTGCCGCTCCGGCCCGAGTCGTTCTACGAGAAGAACGCGATCCGGCTGATGCTGGCGGCGGAAGTGGAGTCGATCGACCTCGGCGGCCGCACGCTCCGCCTCGCCGACGGCGCGGTTCTCGACTTCGACCGGCTGGCGCTGGCCACCGGCGCCCGCGCCCGGCTGCCGGCGGTGGACGGCACGCACCTTGCCGGCGTCCATGTGCTCCGCGTCGCGGCCGAGGCCCGCGCGCTCCGCGACCGGCTGCATGCGGCGGAGAACGTGGTGGTGATCGGCGGCGGCTTCATCGGCCTCGAGGTCGCGGCCACCGCACGGCTTCTCGGCAAGACGGTCACAGTGCTCGAGGCGGCGGACCGCCTGATGGGCCGCGTCGTCGCCCCTGAGATTTCCCGCCACTTCCTCGACCTGCACCGGGGCTGGGGCACGGACATCCGGCTCAGCACCGCCGTCGGCCGGGTGGTCGGCGACGGCGGCCGGGTGGTGGCGGTCGAGACGGCCGGCGGGGATAGCATCCCGGCGGACCTGGCGCTGATGGGAATCGGCGTCCTCCCCAATGTCGAGATCGCGGCCGCGGCCGGCCTCGCCGTCGAGAACGGCATCCTGGTCGACGAGACGATGGCGACGGCCACGCCCGAGGTCGTCGCCGTCGGCGACTGCGTCTCGTTCCCGCATTGGGAATTGAAGCGGCGGATCAGGCTCGAATCGGTGCAGAACGCCGTCGACCAGGCCAAGACGGCTGCAAAGACCCTGCTCGGCCGGCCCGAGCCGTTCCACGAGGTGCCGTGGTTCTGGTCGGACCAGGGCGACGTCAAGCTGCAGATGGTGGGGCTGCCCTTCGGCACGACGCGGGCCGTGATCCGCGGCAAGGTCGAGGACAACCGCTTCTCGGTGTTCCACTTCGCCGGGGAGCGGCTGCTCGCGATCGATTCGGTGAACCGCGCCACCGACCACATGGTCGGCCGCCGCCTGCTCGCGGCGGGCCTCTCGCCGAGCCCCGAAATCTGCGCCGACGAGAGCGTCGACCTCAAGGCGCTGGTGCAGACGGTCACCGCCGGGGCGTAAGGCGCCCGCGCGCGCCGGCCCCCGCGGTTATGCTAGGCTGGCTGATGCTCGTGCGGCCGCGCCGACAGTTCGATGCCAAGGGCTTTCATGACGGCGATTGTGGTCTTTAGGGTGGGATTGCCGTTTTCGCTGAAAGAACGATAGAGCTGCTCGCGCGAGAGGCCGGTTTCCTTGGCGATCTGCGCCATGCCCTTGGCCCTAGCAACGACGCCCAGCGCATGAGCGATATAGCCCGCGTCTTCGGAGGCGAAGGCTTCCGCCATGAAAACCGCGATGGCCTCGTCGGAAGTCAGTGCCTCAGCGGGATCGAAGCTGGTCAGTTTCTCGGCCATGTCAGTCACTCCACTCTGTCGCGAGACGCTTCGCGATCGTGATGTCCCTTGCCTGGCTGCCCTTGTCGCCTCCACAAAGCAGCACGATGATCGTGTCGCCGCGCCTCCGGAAATAGACCCGGTAGCCGGGTCCATAGTGAATCCGCAGTTCGCTGATCCCTTGGCCCACCGGCCCGACATCTCCGCCATGCCCGTAAGCAAGGCGATCGAGACGGGCGGATATCGCGGCTCGGGCACGGTCATCCCGAAGGCGCTTCCACCATTTGCGAAACGTCTCGGTCTGCTTGAGTTCAATCACTCGCAGTAATGTAGTCTATAAACTACACTACTGCAAGTGGACCCGAAAGTCGGGTGTCGGTCAGCCCACGTCCTACGTGAGCATGCCCTTGACCAGGGAGCTCGCCTTGCCGAAGTCCATTCGGCCGGGGTAGCGGGCCTTGAGCGCCTGCATGCACTTGCCGATGTCGCGGAGCCCGTTGGCACCGGTCTGCTTCACCGCCTCGGCGCAGACCGAATGGAGCTGCGCCTCGTCGAGCTGCTTCGGCAGGAACGACTGGATGATGCCGATCTCCTCCCGCTCCTGCTCGGCGAGATCGAGACGGTTGCCCTCCTCGTAGGCGAGGGCGGATTCCTGGCGCTGGCGGATCATGCGGGTCAGAATCTCGACGATCTCGTCGCGGCTCACGGGATCCCGGCCCGCGCCCCGCGCCGCGATGTCGCGGTCCTTGATCGCCGCGCTGATCAGCCGGAGCGTCGATGTCCGGCGCTTGTCCTGGTCGAGCATGGCCTGTTTCAAGGCCGCGCTGATCTCATCACGCATCAAGGGTCTCCACTGGCGCGACGCGTGAGGATAGCTCCTGCATCGTCGCCGCGCAACTCTGTCGTTTTTGGCAAGCTGTTGATCTGATTAGGACTTTTTCGTCGTCCACAAGCTTCTGGCGGACGGGTCCTGCTTGTTTTCGCCGACCGCCGGCCGCTGATTCGAGCGGCTCGGCCGCGTCGTCCGTGGCAAATATATGATCCTAAAGGAACCATGAATCAAGCGCGCTTGCGGCCGCAGACTGCCACTGATAACGCAAGGCAGACCTGAATGGTTCGCAACCCTCAGTCCGAGCGGATCGACATGACCGAACAGCAGAAGTGGCAGGAGCCGCGGGCGACCGCGCTGCTCGCGCTCGCCGACGGAACCATCATCGAAGGCATGGGACTCGGCGCCGAAGGGCAGGCCGAGGGCGAGATCTGCTTCAACACGGCGATGACCGGCTACCAGGAGATCCTCACCGACCCCTCCTATGCCGGCCAGATCATCACCTTCACCTTTCCCCATATCGGCAATGTCGGCGTCAACGACGAGGACATCGAGACGGTGAACATGGCCGCGGCGTCGGGCATCCGCGGCTGCGTGCTCAAGACCGACATCACCGAACCGTCCAACTATCGCGCCACCCGCGGGCTCGACGCCTGGCTCCGGGCGCGCGGCATCATCGGCATCGCCGGGGTCGACACCCGGGCGCTGACCGCGCTGGTCCGCGACAAGGGTTCGCCCAATGCCGTGATCGCCCATGCCCGCGACGGCGCCTTCGACCAGGCCCGGCTGGTGGCGGACGCCCGCGCCTGGCCGGGGCTGGTCGGCATGGATCTGGCCAAGGACGTCACCACCGGCCAGAGCTACACCTGGGACCAGACTTCGTGGCAGTGGGGCAAGGGCTACGGCCGGCAGGAAAGCCCGACGCGCCATGTCGTCGCCGTCGACTACGGCATCAAGCGGAACATCCTCCGGCTCCTGGCCGACCACGGCTGCCGGGTGACGGTGCTGCCGGCGACGGCGACCGGGGAGGAGATCCTCGCCCACAAGCCGGACGGCGTCTTTCTCTCGAACGGGCCGGGCGACCCGGCGGCGACCGGCGCGTACGCCGTGCCGGCGATCCGCCACGTGCTCGCCTCGGGCACGCCGACCTTCGGCATCTGTCTCGGCCACCAGATGCTCGGCATCGCCCTCGGCGGCAAGACGATGAAGATGCACCAGGGCCACCACGGCGCCAACCATCCCGTCAAGGACCTGACCACCGGCAAGGTCGAGATCACCTCGATGAACCACGGCTTTGCCGTGGACACAACGACGCTGCCCGACATCGTCGAGGAAACCCACGTCTCGCTGTTCGACGGCTCGAACTGCGGGCTGCGGCACAAGGAGCTGCCGGTCTTCTCGGTGCAGTACCACCCGGAGGCTTCGCCTGGCCCGCGCGACAGCCGCTACCTGTTCCAGCGCTTCGTCGAACTGATGGACGGCAAGGGATAGGGTTGCGGCCATGGCGGTCGGCGGGCAAGGGCGTCATCACCAAGGCGCGGCTCGACGCGCTGACCGACGGCGTGTTCGCCTTCGCGATGACGCTGCTCGTCCTCAATCTCGAAGCGCGGACGCTTTCGGACGAAAGGGTTCGAGGGCCTGGCGGTAACGATACCTATCGACAACGTTTTCGAAGCAATCGCAATCGCCGAGGGCGAACTCTACAAGTGATCCTCGTCGACGCCAGTCTGTTGATCCAGGCCGCTGCGCCGGTCTTGCCGCAGAGCGCGCGGGCCCGAGATTGGCTGGACGAGCAACTCAACGGCACGGCTGTGGGGCTTCCCTGGCATGGTTTGCTCGCATTCCTTCGCATCATAACCAATCCAAGGATCACCTCTCGATCGATCACGATGGCAGAGGCCTTTCGGCAGGTCGGGGAATGGATCGACAACGAACCGGTCTGGATTCCCGGGCCTACAGAGCGGCATCGCGGGGTCCTGGAAACGCTGCTCTCTCTGCCGGGCGTGCGCGGCGATCGTGTGCCCGACGCGCACCTTGCCGCCCTCGCAATCGAGCCCGGTTTGACCTCTTGCTCGCCGGACGGCGACTTCGCCCGATTCCCCGGGCTTCGTTGGCTCAACCCGCTGGCCGGCTAGGCACCATCCCGGGCGTAGCCGGCTACGGCGCTCGATTCGTCCTCAGCTGAACGTATCGCAGGCGTCGACGCTGCCGTCCTGGTAGCCCCGCTTGAACCACTGGCTGCGCTGCGCCGAGGTGCCGTGGGTGAAGCTGTCGGGGACGACGTAGCCCTGGCTCTGGCGCTGAAGCGTGTCGTCGCCGATGGCGGTGGCGGCGGCGAGCGCCTCGTCGATGTCGCCGACCTCCAGGATCCCCTTGGCGTCGGCATCATGGGCCCAGACACCGGCGAGACAGTCGGCCTGCAGTTCGAGCTGAACGGAAAGCTGGTTTGCCTCGGCCCTGCTGCTCTGCCGACGGGCCCGATCGACGTCGGGCAGGATGCCGAGGAGGTTCTGGACGTGATGACCGACCTCATGGGCGATCACATAGGCCTGGGCAAAATCTCCCGGCGCACCGAAACGGCGGCTGAGCTCGTCGAAGAACGTGAGGTCGATATAGAGCTTCTGGTCGCCGGGGCAGTAGAACGGGCCGGTGGCGGCGCTGGCGAAGCCGCAGGCCGAATTCACCTGGCCGGAAAAGAGCACCAGCGTCGGCTCGCGATAGCGCTGTCCGCCCTCCTGGAAGAGGCGGCCCCAGGTGTCCTCGGTTTCGGCGAGGACGACGGCGACGAACTGTCCCTCCTCGTCGGTGGGACTGCCGGTGCGGCCGGTCTGCTGGTTGTTGATTGCCGGCGATCCGCCGCCGCCATTGAGCAGCTCCAGCGGATTGATGCCGGCGAACCACAGGATGCCGACGACGATAAGAAGGCCGACGATGCCCATGCCGCCGCCGCGGCCCCCGGTCGGCAAGCCGATGCGGGGGCCGGAGGAGCCGGGGAAGCCGAAGCCGCCGCCGCGACCGAAGCCGCCGCCGCCCTGACCACGACGATCCTCGATATTGCTGCTCTGCTGCCGTCCGCGCCACCGCATCCGGGTCTCTCCCTCGTGGGCGACAAGCCCCGCCTCGTCAAAATATCCGATAATCGGGCTACCGACGAGGGTGGAGAACGACGCGGCACCGGAAGGGTTCCCGCGTGCGAAACCTAGGGATGTGATATCCGTCACACAACGCCTGTGCGAAAGTGCATAGTCTCGGGAAGCTGGGGAGTTCGGCGCGGCAACAGAACCTGGAGGCCAACATGGCCACGATCAAGGGTACGAAGAAGAACGACAAGCTCAAGGGCAAGAACAAGGACGACACGATCATCGGCAAAGCCGGCAACGACAAGCTCGAGGGCAAGGGCGGAAACGATCTGCTCAAGGGCGACGCAGGCAAAGACAAGGCCTGGGGCGGCGACGGCGACGACACGATCTTCGGCGGCAGCGGCAACGATAAGCTGTGGGGCGACGCGGGCGAAGACACGCTCGAGGGCGGCAGCGGCAATGACAAGCTCTACGGCGGCGATGGCGACGACGACCTCTTCGGCGGCACGGGCAACGACAAGCTCTACGGCGGCGATGGCGACGACGACTTGTATGGCGGAGATGGCGCCGACTCGTTCTTCTTCCTCAGCATGTCCTCGGGCCGAGACGATATCCACGACTTCGAGATCGGGGTCGACAAGATTTACATCGACGCGTCGGCGTATGGCTTCGACGGAATGAGCGAAGAGGACTTCATCATCGAGCACGTCTCTTCCGCCGGTGGAGACTCCGCCATCGATCTGAGCGGTACGGGTGAGGACCGCCCGCGTGTCGTCCTTCACGGGGTCGACAACGGCTTCGATCTCGAAGGCAGCCTTTTCCTGGTTTGAGAGCCGGACGCGCCGGCCGCTCTCTCTCGGCCGGCACGTGCGCCAAGCCACGCGAGGCCCGGCGAAGCCTCATGTTTGACCAGCTCTCGGTGACGGCCATGGCCGTCATCCCCGCCGGCGGAAGGCACCTCCCCATTTACCAGCATCCCGAGATCGCGCTTGGCGGCGGCAGCGCACTCAACTAGGGCGTGTCCTCAATTGAGCCAAGCGACAGCGGCAGCGAGATG
Organism: Bauldia sp.; assembly: GCA_022841545.1. Lineage (GTDB taxonomy): Bacteria > Pseudomonadota > Alphaproteobacteria > Rhizobiales > Kaistiaceae > Bauldia. Next base: position 23,313 of record JALHRF010000080.1, read on the forward strand.
GACTGCGGCGAGGAAGTTGCGTGCGGTTTTGTCGTAGCGGGTGGCGATGGCACGAAACTGTTTGAGCCTGCAG
>JALHRF010000081.1 GCA_022841545.1 Bauldia sp.
CGTGCTCGAGTGCCGCTCGGCGTCGGCAACCGCGGCCGCCCCCCGCGGCCGCACCCCGCCGGGCGCCCGCGAGCCGGCCCGCGCGGTCGAGGCTAGGGTATCCGCCGACCTCGTCATCCTCGCCGGCAACGGCTATCTCCACGGCATCGATCCGGAGACCGAGGCGCGGGTGATGCCGATCGACAACTATATCCTCGCCACCGCGCCGATTGGCGCTGGCCGGCCGGGCGGGATCATCCCGGGTGGCGAGGCGGTGTCGGACTCGCGCTTCGTCGTCTACTACTTCCGGCCGACCTGGGACGGCCGCCTCGTCTTCGGTGGCGGCGAGACCTATTCGCTCCGCCCGCCGCGGGATCTTGCCGCCTTCGTCCGCCGCCACATGCTGAAGGTCTACCCGCAGCTCGGCGACGTGCGCGTCGAGCATGCCTGGGGCGGCACGCTGGGGATTACCCTGAAGCGACTCCCCTTCATCCGGCGGGTTCGCCCCGGCGTCTACGCCGCCGCCGGGTACTCCGGGCAGGGGGTGGCGCTCGCCCCGTTCGCCGGCAAGGTCATCGCCGATGCCATCCGCGGCGACCCGGCGCGGCTCGACCGCTTCGCGGCGCTGCCCGTGCCGCCATTCCCCGGCGGGCGGCTCCTGCGCTATCCGGCGCTGGTCGCCGGCATGAGCTGGTACGCGCTCAGGGATAGGCTCTGATCGACCGCAGGCCGACAAAGCCAGGCCGGGTTCGTGACGATCCCGCTCCCGCAGATGGACCAAGGAACAGCCTGTTCATCGCCTCGCGATGCAGTCCGCACGCCGCGGGGCGTTGGCGTGACGTGATTACTCATACGACCGATTGACAAAATAAATCGATCGTATGAGTATGATACAAAGACGGGATGATCGCCATGACCGCAACATCAAGACGGAGTGCCGCGGTTCGCGGCGTGGCGGCAGAGGTCGCACCGGCCGCCGCGGCAGGGCAGGCGGGCCGTGGCGCTGCGCGCGGGAAGGATGCAGCCGCGGCCGCGAAAGGCTCGCCCCAGTATCGCCGCGCCCGTCATGACCGCGGCGCCGAGACCCGGCAGCGGCTGGTCGAGGCAGCCCTCGACGTCTTCGGCCGCTACGGCTTCGAGGGCGCGACGACCCGCCAGATTGCTAAGGAGGCGAAGGCCAATCTCGCGGCGATCGTCTACCATTTCGGCAGCAAGGAAGCGCTGCACCTGGCGGTGGCCGAATACATCGTTGGGCGGATCGCCGTGCTGGTCGGGCCGAGCCTCGCCGCGGCCGGTGCTCCCGAAGCCCTGGCGACGCCGGCCACCGCGCGCGCTGCCCTCTTCGGTCTCCTCGAAGCCTATGCCGACGTGATGCTGGGGCAGGCCGAGGCGGAGAAGTGGGCGCGGTTCATCGTCCGCGAGCAGATGCAGCCGACGGAGGCCTTCGACGTCATCTACCGTGCGCTCGGCGGTGCCCATGGCATCGGCGCCCGGCTGGTCGCTGCGGTCACCGGCGGGAGCCCCGATGACGAGGCGGTCGGGCTCAGCGTCCTCACGATGATGGGCCAGATTCTCGTCTTCCGCGTCGCCCGCGAACTGGTGCTCCGCCGGATGGGCTGGCGCACGGTCGGCGAGAAGGAGCGCGCCGCGATCAAGCGGGTCGTCGTCGCCCAGGTCGACGCCATCCTCGACGCCGCGGTGTTGCCATGAGGGCGATACTTGCGGTTTCGAAGGCGGTCGTCGTGGCGGCGATCGCTTCGTCCGCCCTCGCCGCCTGCACCGGCAACACCAACGCGCCGGTGCAAGGCTATGTCGAAGGCACCTACGTCTATGTCTCGGCCGATCACGCCGGGCGCATCGTCGCCCGGCCGGCGACCGCGGGTGCGACGGTGGCAGAGGGCGACGTCCTCGTCCGCCTCGACGATTCCGACGAGGTTGAGGCCGTCGCCGGCGCCGAGGCGCGGCTCGCCAAGGCGGATGCCGAGCTGGCCAACCTCCGCTCCGGGATGCGGCCGGTCGAGATCAGCGTGATCGAGGCGCAGCTCTCCGAGGCGCGCGCCAATTTCGATCTCGCCGAGGAGGAGTACCAGCGCCAGCTCATCCTCCGCGAGAAGGGCGTCGTCGCCCAGGCGGCGGTCGACAACGCCAAGGCGCGGCGCGACGCGGCGGCAGCGAGCGTGGCGGCGATCGAACACCAGCTCGAGGTGGCCGAGCTTCCCGCCCGGCCCGAGGTGATCACCGCCGCTGAACGCAACGTGGTGGCCGAGCAGGCCGCGCTCGCCCAGTCGAAGATCGCCCTGGAGCGCCGCACGCTGGCCGCGCCGGAAGGGGCGCTGGTCGAGGAGACCTTCTTCGAGCCCGGCGAGCATGCGGCGGCGGGGGCGGCGATCGTCTCGCTCCTCCCCGACGCCAACCGGAAGATCCGCTTCTTCGTGCCGGAGCCGCGGCTTGCCACTGTCTCGATCGGCAGCAAGATCGCGATCGCCTGCGACAATTGCCCAAAGGGTCTGGAAGGCGAGGTGACCTTCGTGTCGAGCGCGGCCGAGTTCACGCCGCCGGTGATCTATTCCAAGGACGTCCGCGACAAGCTCGTCTTCCGCGTCGAGGCAAAGCCGCTCGGCGCGGCGGAACGGCTCAAGGTCGGCCAGCCGGTCGACGTCACCTTGCCTGCGGGGGCGGGATCATGAACGGCGCGCCGGTCATCGACGTGCATGGGTTGACCAAGAGCTTCAATGGCAAGGTGGTGGTCGACCATATCGACCTCAGCGTGAAGCGCGGCGAGATCGTCGGCTTCCTCGGTCCAAACGGCTCCGGCAAGACCACCACCATCCGCATGATCTGTGGCCTGCTCAAGCCCGACTCCGGCTCGGGCGAGGTGCTCGGCTACGACATCCTGACGGAATCCGACCTGATCAAGCTCGAGGTCGGCTACATGACGCAGCGGTTCTCGTTCTACGAGGACCTGACCATCCGCGAAAACCTCGACTTCGTCGCCCGCCTCTACGACCTCAAGCCGCGCCGCGACTATGTCGACCGAACGCTTCAACGCCTCGGGCTGACCAACCGCGAGGACCAACTCGCCGGCTCGCTGTCGGGCGGCTGGAAGCAGCGTCTGGCGCTTGCCGCCTGCGTCATGCACCAGCCGCAGCTTCTCCTCCTCGACGAGCCGACCGCCGGCGTCGACCCGAAGGCGCGGCGGGAGTTCTGGGACCAGATCCACGAGCTCGCCGCCGAGGGCCTCACCGTGCTCGTCTCGACCCACTACATGGACGAGGCCGAGCGCTGCCACCGCATCGTCTACATCGCCTACGGCAAAGTGATCGCGCGCGGCACCGTGCCGGAGGTGATCGCCGGCTCCGGCCTCCACACCATCGTCATCCGCGGCGGCGACGCGTCGGCCATCGTCCGCCGGCTCCGGGACCGCGACGGCATCGACCAGGTCGCCCCGTTCGGCAACGATCTCCACGTCGTCGGCCTCGATCCCGACCGGCTCGCCGGAAGCGACCCCGCGGCCATCGCCGGCACGCCCGCGGGGGCCGAGCCCGACGCGACCAGCCTCGAGGACGTCTTCATCCGCCTGATGTCGCAGTCGAGCGACAATTTCGGCAACGGCGCGGGGGCAGGGGGATGATGCCCTGGACATCCCTCATTGCGTCCTTCGAGGCTCCGCTTCGCGGAGCACCTCAGGATGAGGACGTTGGGGTCCTCCATCGAAGTTGTGACTGTGGGCGACCTTCGGGGAGCCAAACCACGTCCCTCATCCTGAGGCGCCCGCCGCAACGCGGCGGGCCTCGAAGGACGCACCTACGCACATCCAGAACTGCCTTTCCGGTGCCGGGGGCCAGCCATGACCTCCACTGACATCGCCGCTCCGCCCCGAGCCGCCGCCCGCCCCAAATCCCGCTACTTCTCCGTCTCCCGCGTCGTCGCGGTGATGGCGAAGGAGTTCATCCAGATGCGGCGCGACCGGCTGACCTTCGCCATGATCATCGGCGTGCCGATCCTCCAGCTCGTGCTGTTCGGCTATGCCATCAACACCGACCCGAAGCACTTGCCGACGGCGATGATCGTCGCCGACTACGGCCCGATCGAGCGCTCGATCGTCGCGGCGATGCAGACCTCCGGCTATTTCGACATCGACGGCGTTGCCGAGACCGAAGCCACCGCGCGCGAGCGGCTCGCCCGCGGCGACGTCAGCTACATTGTCACCATTCCCCCCGGCTTCCAGCGCGCGCTGGTCCGCGGCGAGCGTCCGCAGCTCCTGGTCGAGGCCGACGCCACGGATCCGGCCGCCACCGCCAATGCGCTCGGCGCGCTCAACGAGATCGTGCGCGGCGCCCTCGCGCGGGAGACGGTCGGCCCGCTCGCCCGCCTCGCGCCCGGGGCGCTGCCGGTCGATGTCATCATCCACCGCCGCTACAACCCGGAGGGCATCACCTCGTACAATATCGTCCCCGGCCTGCTCGGCGTCATCCTGACCATGACGACGATCCTGATGACCTCGCTCGCCCTCACCCGGGAGGTCGAGCGCGGCACGATCGAGAATCTGCTCGCGATGCCGGCGCGTCCCTACGAGATCATGGCTGGCAAGATCGTGCCCTATATCGGCTTCGGCTTCGTCCAGGTCGCGGTGATCCTGATCGCGAGCCAGCTCCTCTTCAATGTGCCGATGGCCGGCTCGCTGATCCTGCTGCTCGCCGCGACGTTGCTTTTCATCGCCACGAACGTGACGCTCGGCTACACCATTTCCACAGTCGCTCGGAGCCAGATGCAGGCGATGCAGATGACCTTTTTCATCTTCCTGCCGTCGATGCTCCTGTCGGGTTTCATGTTCCCCTTCCGCGGCATGCCACAATGGGCGCAGGCGATCGGCGAGGCCATCCCGCTAACGCATTTCCTTCGCGTGGTGCGTGGCATCATGCTGAAGGGAGCGAACTTCGCCGAGATCTGGCCTAACGTCTGGCCGCTCGCCGCGATCTGGGCCGCGCTCGCGACGATCGCGCTCCTGCGCTACCGGCGGACGCTGGACTGACGGCGGGGAGAGCGTCGCGGGCGTCTGGCCTGGGCCTCCTCGGTCTGCCCAAGCCCGGTGCCGATGCGCGCGAGCACATGCTCCGGCATCGCGGCGAGGGTCTCCGACGGAAGTTGGAGGGTGCCGATCACGCTGCCCTGCATCGCGGAGGCGAGGCCATGCACGGTCGCCCAGACATACATCGCGTCGAGGTCCGGATGCGCCGGTGCGCCGTCGCCGCGCGGCAGGTGGGTGATGGCTTCGCGGAGGATGGCGAAGGCATGCTGCGACCGGCGCATCATGTCGGGGTGCGCGGTTGGGTCGGGGAGGGGCGTCCCGAACATCAGGCGGTATTCGAGCGGATGGCTGAGCGCGTAGCCGACATAGGCCTCGCCCATGGCGCGGAGATCGGCGTGCGGATCGTCGTTGTGGGGGCGGGCATCGAGATGGGCGGCGAAGGCCGCATACGCGCGCGCCACGACCTCGGCCAGGAGGTGGTCGCGGCTCGGGTAGTGCTTGTAGGGCGCCTGGTGCGAGACGCCGAGCCGCCGCGCCACTTCGCGGAGGCTGAGGCCCTCGACCCCCTGGTCGGCGATGATCCCGCGCGCTTCCTCGACGCAGGCCTCACGCAGGTCGCGCGTGCTCCGCCTTGCCGTCGCCATTCTGGTGCCTCGTCATCCCGCTCATCACGGCGGCGAGAATGCGGGTTCGCAAAGCCCGCGGCAACAGCGCGAGCGAGGCCTCGAGGCCCTTCGACAGCCATCCCGGCCGGACCGTGGTGCGCCGGCCGAGGGCGCGGAGTGTCGCCGGCACCACGTCGTCCGGGGTCTGCGCCAGTCCCATCCGCAGGTTCGCCCTCGCCTCGAAGCCGCTCCGGATCGGGCCGGGCGCAGTGGCGACCACCGCGACGCCCGCAGGCGCGAGCTCGCGGTTGAGCCCCTCCGCGAAGGTCTGCACGAACGCTTTGGTGGCGGCGTAGTTCGCGGCGCGAGGCACGCCCTGGAAGGCGAGCAGCGAGCTCATCAGCACGATGCCGCCGCGTCGCCGCGCCACCATCCGCGCCCCGAAATGATGGCAGAGGGCGACGACGGCGCGGCAGTTGACGTCGATCATCGCCAGTTCCTCGTCGAGGCGCGCGGTGGCGAACGGCCCCGACGTTCCGAACCCGGCCGCGTTCACCAGCATGCCGACGTCGCGGCCTTGTCCGGCATGGATGACGGTATCAACCCCGGCATCGGTGGCAAGATCGGCGTCGACCACCGTGCAGGATACGCGATAGCGCTCCGCGAGGTCGCGGGCGAGCCCGTCGAGGATCGCCCTTCGCCGGGCGACGAGGATCAGGTCGAAGCCGGCTTCGGCGAGCCGCGTGGCGAACGCGCGACCGATCCCGTCCGAGGCCCCGGTCACCAGCGCCACGGGCCCGAAACGCCTATACAGGTCCGTCGCCGGCCGTTCCGCACTGCTGTCCTGTCGCTGCATCGTCAGATGCCTCCAAGTTGACACTGTCTACATCGCGTAGCATAAGCGGTAGACAGTGTCAACTAAGAGGGCGCGCGGGACACGCGCGTGGGGGCCGTCGGGCCGACTGAAAGGAAAGGGCCCGGGCAATGGCCGGGTCCTTTGTGCTCGAGTCGTGTTGCGCCTCCGGCCTTGGGCATGATCGGCGGAGCGGCGATCACATAGGGGGTCTTCGGCTCCTCTCCTGGTGGCAGCGCGTCGGGCACCTGCTCGCCGGGATCGCCGAGCGACTTGATGTGAAGATAGAGCGCATGGAGGTCGCTCTCGTCCATGGCGTGGACGTTGTAGTAGGGCATCGGCGGCAGCGACGTGAACTCCTTGAGGTACTGGACGAAGGCATCCTCCGTCCGCTCCGCGGTGAGGCGGAGTTCTTGGAGTAGGTCGTGCCCCAGGGACCTCGCCAGCCGATCGCCACGCCCTTCAGCGCCACGGCCGGATCGACCTTGCCGCCGGATTCGCCATAGCCCGGGGTGTGGCAGTCGTGGCAGCCGCCGACGATCGCCATTTGCGCGCCGCGCTTCACCGACACCCCGCCGCCATCGCGGCGATCGGCATGAGTCTCCTCCCCCGTTCTGACACTGCACGGGCAGGAGGCGGATACCATCATCGCCGACGGATTGGAGACGTTCCAGTGAAGGCCGTCACACCGGCAGTTCGGTCCTCTTGCCAAGGCCGCCCTCCGGTCCCAGTGTCGCTCCGGCGGCGATTGAGGGAGTGCACCGGACATTCATGCGGACAGTCACACGCCGTCGTTTCCTTGCGGGTGCGGGCGCCGTTGTCCTCGGGGCCGGCCTCGCCGGTTCCCGCCGCGTCGCCGCCGCGTCGCCGCTGCCCCCGCCGCCCGAACCCGGAATGGGCCGCACCGTGCCGCTTCGTCTCGTCGCCGCCGAACGGCCACAGGCGTTGCCGTGCTTCGGTGGTCACGTCCTGCCGATGTGGACGCTGTCCGACACCACATGGCTCCCGGTCGTCCGGGTGCAGATCGGCGACCGGCTCGAGGCGCTCTTCGAGAACCGCCTGCCGCGCGAAGGCGAGCACAGCTCGATCCACTGGCACGGCATTCGGCTGCCCGTCGATCAGGATGGCGTGCCGTACCTGACGCAGCCGCCGGTCGAGCCGGGCGGCAGCTTCCGTTACGCCTTCACCCCGCCCGACACCGGCACGTTCTTCTTCCACACCCACTGCAACACGCCCGAGCAGCTCGGCCGCGGGCTGATGGGGGTTCTCATCGTCGAAGGCGACACGACGGAGCCGTATGACGCCGACGAGGTGGTGATGCTCCGCGACTGGCGCATCGACCTCGACAAGGGCGCCTTCACGAGTTTCACCACCACGCGCGGCGCGAGCCGTGCCGGCACCTTCGGCAATGTGCGGAGCGCCAACGGCGCGCCGGAGGCGGACCTGCGGCTCCCCGCTGGCGGCGACTGCCGGCTCCGGCTGATCAATGCCGACCCGACGCGGATCATGGAGATTGCGGTCGACGGCGCCGAGGCGGCGGTGATCGCCATTGACGGCATCGCCGTACCGCCATTCCCGCTCGACGGCTGGGCGCTCGCCCCGGCGATGCGCGTCGACCTCGTCGTCCGCGCGCCGGGAGCGGGCGGGTCGGCGCATCTCGTCGATCGCCGTGCCGAGCCGCCTCTGCCGCTGGCGCGGCTTGTCGGGTCCGGCTCCTCCCGTCCGCCCCGCGCCTTCGACCCGCGGCCGCTGCGCGCCGGCCGCATCCCTGAGCCGGATCTCGCCGCCGCGGCGACCCTCGATTTTGCCTTCACCGCCGGCGGAGGGGCGGCCCCCATCCCGCCGGGTGATGGCTCGGACTCCCTGTTTCTGGGCTCGATCTGCGTCTCCTCAGACGACTTCTGGTCGATCAATGGCGCGGCGTGGCCGGGCAAGGATCATTCGCGGATTCCGCCGCCGCTCGCCGTCCTCGAACGCGGCCGCTCCTACCGTCTCAGGATGAAGAATGCGAGCCGGATCGCCCACCCGATCCACATTCACGGCCACAGCTTCAAGGTGCTCGCCAGCGACCGGCAGTCGCTTCCCCTCCATCACGCCGATACGGTTCTCCTCCTCCCGGACGAGACGGTCGAGGCGGCTTTCGTCGCCGACAACCCCGGCGACTGGATGTTTCATTGCCACGTCATCGAGCACCAGGAGACCGGCATGATGGCCTATCTCCGGGTCCTGTGACGACCGTCACCCTCGGTCGGTCGAGCGCCTCGCGTCTTCCTCCCGATGCCGCCCCATGTTAGAAGTCCTCCAACGTGTTTCGGAGTGGAGGGGCGCCATGAAGACCACTGTGGCAATGCTGCTTGCCGTGGCGGCAGCCGGGATGATGTCCGGCGGACAGGCCATGGCGCAGGATCAGGCGCTGATCGACCGGGGCAAGTACCTGATGGATGGCCCCGTGGCCTGTGGCAACTGCCACAACACGAGGGCACAGGACATGTCCTTCGTCCCCGGCAAGGAATTCGCCGGCGGCTTCCACCTGTTCGATCCGATCGGCATCGACGCCTATGCGGCCAACATCACGCCGGACCCCGACACCGGCATCGGCACCTGGACAGATGAGGAGATCATCACGGCGATTCGCGAGGGCAAGACGCCGGACGGCCGGATCATCTTCCCGCCGATGCCCGTGCCAAGCTACAACGGCATGTCGGATGATGACGTAAAGGCGATCGTCGCCTATCTCCGCACCGTCCCGGCCGTGCACAACGAGGTGCCGGAATCGAAATACACGATTCCGCAGCAGGCGATGCCGCCGGCCAAGGGGGCGCCCGCACCGTCGCCGAGCGATAAGGTCGCCTATGGCGGCTACATCGTGAACGCACTCGCGCACTGCTTCGAATGCCACACGCCCTTCACGCCGGAGGGCATGCCGGACATGACCAAACTCGGCGCCGGCGGGTTCGAGATCGTCCTAGGCCCGGACGTCACGGTGATGACCGCCAACATCACGCCCCACCCCGGGACCGGCATCGGTAGCTGGAGCGACGACGACATCAAGAAGGCGATCACCGACGCCGTCCGGCCCGACGGAACGAAGCTCGCGCCGCCGATGCCCTACGCGAACTTTCACAACATGACGGCGGAAGATCTCGACGCGGTCGTCGCCTATCTTCGCACTGTCCCGCCGATCGACAACAAGGTCGAGCGCACGGAGTTCCAGAAGAAGGCCTTTCCATAGGCCGTCGCACGGGGCCAGCATGAAGCGGCAGCGCAACGGCATGCTCGCGATGCCGGCCTACATCCGTCGCATCTGACACGGCCCAGGCCAGTAGGCTGCCTCTCTGGCCTGGTCGCTATACCGCCCCCGGCGGCATGCGCCGGGCGACCGGCCGGGTGAGACCCAGCCGGTCGCGCCGTGCCCATCGCACGGTCATCATCACCGACACCACCGCGAGCCCTGCCGCGAGTCCGATCCAGACACCCTCGCCAGCAAGGTCCGTCCAGAAGCCGAGGAGGATGCTAAGCGGCAGGCCGATCCCCCAATATCCGATCGCGGCGTAGATCATCGGCACGCGCGTGTCGCCAAGGCCGCGGAGCATCCCGTTCGCAGCGGCCTGGCCTGAATCGAATAGTTGGAAGAGACCGGCATAGACGAGGAAGATCACGGCGAGGCCGACGGCGGCACTAGCCCCCGGCGCCTCGACATCGAGGAAGAGGGCGACGATCGGCCGGCCGGCGATGATCAGCGCCAGCATTGTGCAACAGGCATAACCGACGGCGAGGGCGAACGCTGTCCAGCCGGCGCGCGCGATTCCGGCCAGGTTCCCGGCGCCATAGGCAAGGCCGACCCGCACCGTCGCCGCCATGCCGAGACCGAGCGGCACCATGAATACGACGGACGCGACCTGGATGGCGATCGCGTGCGCTGCCAGGGCATCGGCGCTGATCAGCCCCATCAGGAAGGCAGCGGCATTGAAGATCGTCACCTCGAAGCCGAGGGTCAGCGCGATTGGCAGTCCGATCCGCCAGATTTCGCGGAAGCGTTTCCAGTCCGGCCGCCAGAACCGGCCGAATACGAAGTAGCGCCGGAAGCGCCGGTGCGTCGAGACGATGATGGCGAGCCCGAGGAACATCAGGAAGTTGGTCGCCATGGTGCCGACCCCGGCGCCCTGGAGACCCATTGGTTCAATGCCGAGGCCGCCGAACATCAGCCAGTAGACGATTGCCGCGTTGACCGGAATCGCCGCCCCACCGACCCACATCGCGGCCAAGGGCCGTTCCAGCGCAGAGACGAAATTGCGGAGCACGATGAAGGCGAGAAACGGCAGGGTCCCCCACATCAGTGTGCGGAGATATTGCCCGCCCTCGTGAGCGAGATCCGGTTCCTGCCCGAGCCGGAGCATGATCCACTCGCCGTTCCAGAGAATCGCCCAGATCGGCACCGAGAGGGCGACCGCGGCCCAGATGCCCTGGCGCACGCTCCGGCGCACGTCGCGCACGGAATGTCGTTTGCGGCCGAGTTCGATGGCGATCAGCGGCGAGGTCGCCGTGACGAGGCCGATGCCGAAGATCAGGAAGGCGAAGTTGAGGTTGGTGGCAAGCGCCCCGGCGGCGAGGGCGTCCGGCCCGAGCCAGCCCATCATGATCACGTCGGTGGTGCCGAGGGCGATGTTCGCGAGGTTGACGAGGATCAACGGCCAGGCGAGCGCAAGGGTAGCGCGGGCTTCCGCGCCCCACGCGCTGCGCGCGGCGAATCTCGGTTCGGCAATGTCGGTCATGGCCGGAGCTTCTAGCCCGGCCGCTGCGCCGGCGCCAGCGGCGACGGGCCCGCCCGGAACGACGGGCCCGCCGGGGGAGGTCAGAAGTGACTCTTCCCCTCCCGGCGCGATGCCGACCTGTGCCTCAGATCACCAGCGTGATCCAGGTCGAGATCCTTGCCGATCTGGGGAACTTCTTTCGGGTCCGCGGTGTGCACGCCTTTCCTTGCGTCGTACGCCCAGCCCGTGTCCGGGTCGTAGAGGATCTTCTTGCCGCCCGCGCCCGGATGAGCGAACACGCGCTCGATGCCGGCTTCCGCCGGCTTTACGGTCAGGCCGTCTTCGAGGTGCTCCGCGACGAGCGCCTCGCGCACGCGCGATTGTCGCTTGCGACGGCCGGAGCCTCGATCAAGCAGATCGCCCGCCGCGTCGGCTACAGCCACGTCAGCAACTTCACCGCTGCCTTCACCCGCCGCTATGGCGAGCCGCCGATGCGCTATTCACGGGAGCGGAGTGCGGAAACCCCGCCAGCGGCGTGAAGTCGTGCGCGTCAGATCACGAGGAAATCGGTGTGGTCGATATCGAGGCCCTTGCCGATCTTGGCGAACTTGACGGGGTCGGCGGTCGCCGAGCCCTTCTTGGCGTAAAGCAGCACGCCCTTGTCCTCGTCGTAGAGGATATTCTGTTTCTTCGTCTCCGCCTCGTTGCCGACGTGGAAGTGCTTCGCCTTGAGCGTTCCGGTCGGGCCGATGCCCTTGAACCCCGACTTCGCGAGCAAGAGCATGTCCTCGCTGCCGTAGTCCGTCACCCGGCTGAAGGCGTTCGGGAAGGAGAACTGGAAGCTGTCGGCTCCATCGCCGCCGGTCAGCTTGTTGTTGCCTCTGCCGCCGTCGAGCAGATCGTCGCCTGCCCCGCCGTTGAGCGTGTCGTTGCCGCGCCCGCCATTCAGCGTGTCGTTGCCGTCATCGCCGAAGATCTGGTCGTTCCCGCGGCCGCCGATGATCGTGTCGTCGCCCGAGCCGCCGTAGAGGGTGTCACTGCTGCTTCCCCCCCGAAGCGTATCGTTCCCGTCGCCGCCGTACACGGTGTCCTTGCCGCCCGCCCCTCGGATCGTGTCGTCTCCGCCGAGACCGGAAAGGGTGTCGTTGCCGCCGACGCCGAAAATCGTGTCGTCGAAGGCGGTGGGCAGCGGCTGGCCCGGAACGGTCTCCGTCGCGTTTACGATATCTGGCCCGTCGGTGCCGATGATGGTGACGCCTTCAGTCGGCGGCGCGTCCTCCGCCGTCAGCACCACATCGTTGCCGTCGCCGCCGGCATAGGTGATCGAGAACCACGAGTCGTCGATCTCGAAATTGGTCCCCTCGGCAAGCCCGGCAAAGGTGCCGACGGGCGCGTCGACGCCGTCGTTCGCGATAATGGTGTAGCTCGTGCCGACGCCCGGCACGAAGTCGCCGAGCAAATCCAGATCGAGCGTGGCATTGCCGAGGCTGACGGTGCCGTTGACGGTGACGCGGTCGTATCCGGTGCCGGGCGTTGTCCCGTCCAACTCGATCTCGAAAGTCGCGCCTGCGGCGAGCGCCAGGTTCCCCGTGGTGAGGATGCCGGTGCTGCTCCCCGGGGCAAGGGTGCCGCCGCTCGCGACGGTTACGGCAGCGGCCGTGCCGGTGCCGCCGAGGGTGCCGCCGTTGCTGACGGCGGTCGCGGAAGCGATCGCGCCGGTGACGAGGAGGATGCCTTCGCCCACCGATATGTTGCCGGCGAAATTGCCGGCGCCGGCAAGGGTCAGAATGCCGAGTCCGGCCTTGGTCAGCAGGCCGCCGGCGCCGCTTCCCTGGTCGATGTCGCCGGCGATGCTCAGGTCGTTGCCATCGGTGTCGATGATGCCGCCGGTCGCGTTGACCCTGAAGTCGTTGGCAAGGCCGATATCGTCTCCGGCTTGGAACGTGCCGCCGTCGAGCGTCACCGCGCCGGTGCCGACCGAGCTGGCGCCCAGGTTGGTGCCGGTGGTGGCGCGGAGGACGCCGGCGCTGATGATGGCGCCCCCGGTAAAGGTGTTGAACGCGTCGAGGACGAGCGTGCCCGCGCCAGTCTTCTCGAGGCCGCCCGGCTCGCCGCCATCGCGGATCACGCCGGTGATGATCGGGGCGTCGCCGGCTCCGACCGCGAAGGTCGGGGTTCCAGTGATGGCGATGTTGTTGTCGAGGGTGAAGCCGCCATCGAGGACGAGCCGGGTGCCGTCTGCCATGGCGAGCGGCGCGGTCCCGAGCGCGCTGCCGTTGGTGATGACGAGGCTTCCTGCATCGAGCGACGTGCCGCCCGAATAGGTGTTGACGGCGTCGAGGATGAGGGTGCCGCCGCCGGTCTTCCCCACGGTCCCGGCGCCGGTCCCGTCGCTGATGATGCCGGTGAGGGTCGACGTGTCGCCGGTTCCCACCTCGAAGGTCGCGTCGACTTCGACGCTGATCGTGATGCCGAGCGTGAAGCTGCCGTCGAGGACGAGCTTGGTGCTTTCGGCCATGGCCAGCGTCCCGGTGCCGAGCGCCGTGCCCCTGGTGATGGCGATGGCCCCCTCGTCGAGCATCGTGCCGCCGACATAGGTGCTGACGCCGGTCAGGGTCTGCGTGCCGGAGCCGGTCTTCGCCAAAGCGCCGTCCCCGGTGATGCCGCCGGAGAAGGTCGTGCTGCTGTTGTTGCCGCCGGCGGTCAGCACCGCGCCGGCGCCGATCGCAACCGTGCCGGCTCCCGCCAGCGAACCGATCTCGGCGTCCTCGAGGTTCTCGTCGACGCGGAGCGTCGCCCCTGCAGCCACGGTGAAGGCGGAGAACTGCGACAGCGCAGCATCGGACTGGGCGAAGAGTTCGCCGGCATTGACGAAGGTCGGCCCGGTGTAGGTGCTGTTGCCCTTGAGGAACAGGGTTCCCAGCCCCGCCTTGGTCAGCGTGCCGCCCAAGCCGTTTCCCTGGCCGATGTTGCCGGCGAGAACCAGGTCATGGCCGTTGGTGTCGATCGCGCCGCCGGTGGCGTTGACTGCGAAGTTGTTGGCGAAGCCGATATCGTCCGCGGCCTGGAACGTGCCGCCGTCGAGGGTCACGGTGCCGGTGCCGACGGAGCTGCCGCCCGAGCCGGTGCCGGTGGTGGCACGAAGGATGCCGGCGCTGATGATCGTGCCGCCGGAATAGGTGTTGATGGCGTCGAGGATGAGGGAGCCCGCGCCGGTCTTCTCGACGATGCCGGCGGCGGCCCCGTCGCTGATGATGCCGGTGATGGTCGGCGAGTCCCCGGCCCCGACCTCGAAGGTCGGGTCGCCCGCGACGGTGATCGCGATGCCGAGGGTGAAGGTGCCGTCGAGGACGAGCTTGGTGCCCTCGGCCATGTCCAGCGGACCCGTGCCGAGCGCGCTGCCGTTGGTGATGGCGATGGCCCCCTCGTCGAGCGTCGTGCCGCCGAGATAGGTGCTCGTGCCGGTCAGGGTGAGCGTGCCCGCGCCGTCCTTGACGATGCCCCCGTCGCCGCTGATGTCTGCGCCGAGCTCCACGGTGTCGGTGAAGTTGGCGAGGATGTCGCTCTCGGTTTCGATTTCCGGGGTATCGATGAAGCCGCCGAGGCCGCCGGTCCCGATCTTGATCTGGCTCTCGCCGGCGACCAGGATACCTTCGGTGGCGGTCACCTTGCCGCCATCGGCGACCGTGAGGACGCCCGGATCGTCCTCGTAATCCATGTAGAGGAAGCCGGTGATGTTCCAGTGCGAGTCCATGCCGGTGATGTCGGCTGTGGCAGGGTCGTCGGCGCAGCCGCATGTCGCCAGGAGCGCGTCGAGTTCGCTGTTGAGCACGCCGCCGCCGGAGACGATGAGGGCGTAAGAAATGTCGGTCATATCGGAGGCGGTGACGACCGATCCGGCGCCGTCGATCTCCAGCGTGCCGGTTATTTCGAGGAGGCCCGTGTCCAGCGTCGCCCCGTTTTTGACGCGAAGCGTTCCGTCGACAGAGGTGCCAATTTCGGCGGTAAATGAGCCGCCGTCGATGACGAGAAGCCCGTCGAAGCCGACCAGCAAGAGGCCGCCGATGGCGCTGTCGCCGGTAAGCGTCAGCGAGCCACCGCCGCAGCCGCAGATGGTAAAGAAGCCGAAACCGCCGGGATCGTCGAAGATCGATCCGGAGAAGGTGAGCTCCGTGCTGATATTGTCGAGTTCGAGAAGGAGCCCCGCCCCGAGGTCGATGTCTCCAGCGCCGGCGATCGACCCCAGTATGGCGTAGATCACGTCCGGGCCGAACGCCAGGGTGGCTCCGGCGGCGATCGTGAAGGCCGAGGCCGTGTCGACTGCGTCGAATGGAAGGTGAGGGTGGATGGAATCAATGGGCGCCAGCACCAGCGTTCCCGCGCTGATCACCGTCGGCCCGGTGTAGGTGTTCTCGGCCGTCAGGTTGAGGGTGCCGTCGCCGATCTTCTCGAAGCCGAAGGCTGGGTTCGAACCGGAGATCGCGCCTGCCTGTGTGGCCGAGCCGAGCGCGACTTCCAGCTGCGAGTCGGCAGCGGTGATCTCGATCGGATTCGGGTTCGTCTCATCGGGGTCGTAGCTCTTTATGATGGCCATTCAACGTCCTCCGATCCTCGGCGCTCAAGTCGCAGGCAGTGCGGTTCGGTCGCGTCCAAGATTCCGCCATCAACCTGGGGGCGAATCGATACCGGCTCGACGGGGCGAAGTCCATGCCGTGGTTTCAAGTACGGGGCGGCGCAGTTAACTTCACTTGCGGCACAAGGGGATTCGCGCGCATGACCGAGAAAGGCGAGGGGACCGGCGTCCGGCTCATCCGATTTCTCGCCCTCGGCGTGCCGACGCTGTCGCGGGTGATTGCAGTGGCGTTCGTCGTCGCCGCGGTGGCGCTCGCATTCATCGAGTTCGATGCTTACGACGCCGGCGCCCGCGCCGACCTCGCCATGCTCTTCGCAGTCCTCGCGCTGGCATCGCTTGCCGTCGGCTACGTCGTGCCCTGGCTGGTGCGGACCTTCTTGCCGCGGCGACGGTGAGCTACTCGACGAGATCGTGCCAGGTGCGGTCGCCGAGGAGCGAGAACGAGGCTGACGGTCCCCACGTGCCGGCCGAATAGGGCTTCGGCGGCTCCGACGCGCTCCCCCATGCCTCCAGGATCGGGTCGATCCACTTCCACGCCGCCTCGACCTCGTCGCGGCGCATGAAGAGGGTCTGGTTGCCGCGGATCACGTCGAGGATCAGCCGCTCGTAGGCGTCGGGGCTCCGCACCTTGAAGGCCTGGGCGAAACTCATGTCGAGCGGCACATAGACGAGACGCATGCCGCCGGGGCCCGGGTCCTTGATCATCAGCCAGAGCTTCACGCCCTCGTCGGGCTGGAGGCGGATGACGAGCTGGTTGGGGTGGACGTCGCCGGCGCCCTGGTCGAAGATCGAGTGCGGAATGCGCTTGAAGGCGATGACGATCTCCGACACCCGGGCGGCGAGCCGTTTTCCCGTGCGGAGGTAGAAAGGCACGCCCGCCCAGCGCCAGTTGCCGATCTCCGCCTTGATCCCGACGAAAGTCTCGGTTGCGCTCTGGCCGCCTTCGATCTCGCTGAGATAGGACGGGACCGATGCGCCGCCGATATTGCCGGCGCGGTACTGGCCACGGACGGTGACGCTGCCGGCGTTCTTCTCGTCGATGGGGACAAGGGCGCGGATCACCTTGAGCTTCTCGTCGCGGACCGAGTCGGCGTCCATGTGCGCCGGTGGTTCCATCGCCACCAGGCAAAGCAACTGGACGATGTGATTCTGGACGATGTCGCGGAGCGCACCGGAATTGTCGTAATAGGCGCCGCGCCCCTCGACACCGAGCGTCTCGGCGACCGTGATCTGGACATGGTCAATGTGGTCGGCGTTCCACAGCGGCTCGAAAAGGGCGTTGGCGAAGCGGAGCGCCATCAGGTTCTGGACCGTCTCCTTGCCGAGATAGTGGTCGATCCGGTAGATCTGGCTCTCCTCGAAAACCTGGCCGACGGCGTCGTTGACCTCGCGGGCAGATTCGAGATCGTGGCCGATTGGCTTCTCGATGATCACCCGCGTCTTAGGCGTCACCAGCAGTTCCTCGCCGAGCCGGGCGGAGATCGTGCCGAACAGTGTCGGGTCGACCGCGAGATAGAAGGCGCGGATGCGGTCCTTGCCGTCCTCGAGGATGGCGGCGAGGTCGTTCCAGCCGGCCTCGGATTTGGCGTCGACCGAGACGAAATGGAGCCGGTCGAGGAATCCCTTAAGCACGGGCTCCTCCAACTCGTTGGCCGCGACGTGCTCCCGGAGCGCCTTCGCCGTCGCCTCGCGGTATTCGTCGTCGCTCATGCCGCGGCGCGAGACGCCGATGATCCGCGCCTCGTTCGGGATCTGCTCGTCGCGATGGCGGTGATAGAGCGCCGGCAGGAGTTTGCGATAGGCGAGGTCGCCCGCCCCTCCGAAGACGATGAGGTCGAATGGCTCGACGGCGATGATGCGGCTGGACATGGACGTCACTCTCATCCCTTCTCGGACTAATGGTCCGATTCCGGCATTCGCCACCCTTCGGTGCCTGGGTTCAGAGCGAATGCCGAAATCACAAGGACCACGAGCAAGCTATTGAGTCTGGTGGAGTTTTGGAATTTGAAATTTGAACGCCAGCTTTGCGGCGGCCGAACTCAAATTTCAAATTCGCTCCACTGGCCGCCTGCGGTCTACACTGCCCGCGCGCGTTTGGGCAGGGGCTTTGTGCGCTGCACGCGAATTGGGCAGGGGTAGACGATGGGCGAGGTGGAGTGTCTTGTGCCGGCCGGGGATTGGACCGGGGAGGGCGCGGTCTGGCACGAGGGCGAGCAGGCCCTCTACTGGGTCGACATCAGCCGATTCCTCGTTCACCGCTACGATCCCGCGAGCCGGGCGACGTGGAGCTGGCTGTTTTCGGAGCCGCCGACGGCGCTGGCGCTCACTGATCGCCTGGACACGATCGCCGTTGCGCTCGGCGGACGGATCGTCCTCTGGCAACCGCGCACCGACGCTCGCGCCGACTTCGCCTTTCTCGAGGACAACTGGCCGAAGGTGCGACTCAACGATGGCCGGGCCGATCCGGCCGGTAATCTCTGGGTCGGTTCGATGCAGAACAACGTCGCGGGCGACGGCTCCGACCGGCCGATCACTGACCGCGCCGCCGGGCGGCTGTTCCGGGTGGCGCCGGACGGCGGCGTCACCGTCGTCAAGTCCGGGATCGGTATCGCCAATACCTTCGCCTGGAGTCCCGACCGGACGAGGTTCTATTTCGCCGATACGCTGACCAACGTCATCGCCGTCTTCGACTATGATGCCGCGACCGGGACCGTCTCGAACGAGCGGCCATTCTTCGCTGGGTACGGTCGCGGCCTGCCGGACGGCTCGGTGACCGACGCCGAAGGCACGCTGTGGAACGCCCGTTACGGCGGCGCCTGCGTGGTCGGCGTGTCGCCGGACGGCGAGGTGGCGGGTGTCATCGCGATGCCATGCGACAACGTCACCACCTGCACCTTCGGCGGGTCGGATCTGCGCACCCTCTTCATCACCACCGCGCACGGGGGATCCAGTCCCGGCAGCCGCCTGGCCGGCAGCCTCTATGCCGTCGAGATGGACGTGCCGGGCATGCCGGAGAACCGGTTCCGCATCGGCGGCTGATCGTGCGACGTCCGAACGGGTGCCCCAATCCGGCCGATCTTCCGGTCGAGAGTGGCGATTGAAGATAAAGGCAGGGAGCCGATCACCCCTTGGTTGACGACAATTCCGAGCTTGGCGAAGACGAGGTCCCGCGCCGGCAGTGGAGAGCGCGGTGGTTCCGCCTCGACCGTCTCGGCCTGATCGCGGCCATCGCCATCGTGATGATCGGCGCGCCGGTCATCCTCGGCTTGGCCCATGTTCGCGATCTCGCGGGCCGGCTCCCGGAACCGCCCGCACCGGGCGACGTCGCGACCTCGACGGTGGTGCTGGATCGCGACGGGCGGCTGCTCCGTCCGTTCACCATCGCCGACGGCCGCTGGCGGTTGCCGGTGACGAAAGCCGACGTCGACCAGCGGTTCCTCGAGTTCCTCATCGCCTATGAGGACCGCCGCTTTCAGGAGCACGACGGCGTCGATTACCGGGCAATCGTCCGTGCCGCCGGCCAGTTCGTGCTTGCCGGCGGCCATATCGTTTCCGGCGGCTCGACGCTGACGATGCAGGTTGCCCGCCTGCTTGAGGGGGCGCCGACCCGCGACGCCGACGCCAAGCTCGGCCAGATCCTGATGGCGCAGAAGCTGGAGGCGCGCTTCACCAAGGACGAGATTCTCACCCTCTACCTGATGCTCGCGCCCTACGGCGGCAACGTCGAAGGGGTGCGGGCCGCAAGCCTCGCCTATTTCGGCAAGGAGCCGACACGGCTGACGGTCGCCGAAGCGGCGCTTCTCGTTGCGCTCCCGCAGTCGCCCGAAGCGCGGCGGCCGGACCGCGATCCCGACGCCGCACGCGCCGCGCGCAATCGCGTCATCGACCGGCTGGTATGGGCCGGCGTCCTTGGTGCGGAGGAGGCGGAGGCGGCAAAGACCGAGCGTGTCCCTGTCGCGCGCCGCGATTTCCCGATGCTCGCCGCCCATCTCACCGAGCGCGCGCAGGCGGTGCGTCCGCAAGAGAGCGCCATCCGCCTCACCCTCGACCGCGACCTCCAGATCTCGCTCGAGGCGTTGGCCCGCGACCGCGCAGCGGCCTTCGGCACGAGGCTGTCAATGGCGATCGTGGTCGCCGACCACATGAGCGGCGCGATCCTCGCGTCGGTTGGTTCGCCAGGCCTGCTCGAGGACGAGCGCGCCGGTCATGTCGACATGACGCTTGCCGTTCGTTCGCCGGGCTCGACGCTGAAGCCGCTCATCTACGGCCTCGCCTTCGAGGAGGGCCTCGCCCATCCGTCGAGCCTGATCGAGGACCGGCCCACTGCCTTTGGCTCCTACGCGCCCCAGAATTTCGACGGCCATTTCCGCGGCACGGTCACGATGCGCGAGGCGCTGATCGAATCCCTCAACATCCCGGCGATCATCACGCTCGATGCCGTGGGTGCAGCTCGGCTGGTGGCGCGGCTGAAGCGCGCCGGCATTGCGCCGACGCTCCCGGCGCTGTCCTCGCCGGGACTCGCCGTCGGCCTCGGCGGGGTCGGCATCACGCTCCGCGATCTGGTCCAGCTCTATGTGGCGCTTGCCCGTGGTGGCACGCCGATGGCGCTGCGTGACGGCGTGCTCCCGTCGCCGCCGGTGGACGGCGGGCCGCCCGTCCTCGAAGGCGACGCCGCGTGGCAGGTCGCCGACATCCTTGCCGCAGTCCCGCCCCCCAACAACGGTTCGCCCGGCCTCGTCGCCTACAAGACCGGCACGTCCTACGGCTACCGCGACGCCTGGGCGATCGGCTTTGACGGGCGCCATGTCGTCGGCGTCTGGATCGGCCGTCCCGACGGCACGCCGGTGCCGGGGCTGTCCGGCATCAGCGGGGCTGCGCCGCTCCTGTTCGAGGCCTTCACGCGCATCGGCCCGCGCCGCGCGCCGCTCAAGCCGCAGCCGTCGGGGGTTCTCGTTGCCACCACGTCGGAATTGCCGCCGCCGCTCCGCCGCTTCCGTCACCCGGACGAGAAGGTGGTGACGCGCGACACCGGCCCCGAGATCGCCTTCCCGCTGGAGGGCGTCACCGTCGATCTTGGGATCAGGGCGGGCGACCCTTCGCCGCTGGTGATCAAGGTCCGGAACGGCGCACCGCCCTTTACCTTCTTCGCCAACGGCCAGCCGGTCGGCCGGAGCCCGTTCTCGCGAGCCGAATCCTGGCAGCCGGACGGGGCCGGCTTCGTCACGCTCAGCGTCGTCGACGGGACCGGACGGTCGGACCGGGTGACGGTGTTCGTAGAATGAGGTCGAGCACGGTCCAGGGCCCGCGAACCAGGCGGCCGGAGTGCCGATCCTGTCTCCTCTTCGTCGTGCGGGTGCCTGATCACGATGTCCTCAACGTTCCGGTCTTCGTCGGGGGCCGCAATCTCCATACTCCCACCCGACACACTGTGCGGCGCAGCCAGCAATGACTCTGAAGCAGGTCTCAGCGGGCAGATGGCTCAATCCGCCTGCCGATTGCAGGCTGGACGAACGCCGGTTGTGGCTCCGTACGCGCGAGAAGACCGATTTCTGGCGCCACACCCACTACGGCTTCGTCCGCGACGACGGGCATTTCTGGGGCGTACCGGCGCCGTCCGCCTTCACCGCCGTCGCCACGTTCGAGGGGCGGTATGAGACCCTCTACGATCAGGCCGGCATGATGCTGCGGGTCGATGAGAGCCAATGGATCAAGCTCGGCGTCGAGCATTCCGACGGCATGACCAACTTCAGCATCGTCGTGACCCGCGGCAATTCGGACTGGTCGGTCGTCGGCCAGCCTTTGATTTCAGGGCCGCAGTCGGTTCGGCTCACCCGGGCGAACGGTGCGATCATCGCCCATTTCCGCCGTCCGGCCGGCGGATGGCAGCTCATGCGCGTGGCCGATTCTCCGGACGGTGCCGCGACGATCGGGCCGATGGCGTGTTCGCCCGAGCGCGCCGGGTTCGAGGTCGCCTTCACCGGGCTTCGAGATCACTGTGCCGATCGACCATCCCCTGCACGACCCGGCCTGATGAGGGGCTGCTCCGTGACCGCCACTGGCATCAAGCTCGCCTTCCGGCGCTGCCGCCGACTTGCCGCCGACGGTGTCGCTGCCCAACTCCACAGGCAAGGTCGTCGCGGCGTTTTCGGGTTGTCGTGAGGCGTGACACCGCCGATCCTCGATCGAGACCGTCATGCCGAACCCCGATGAAGCCTCTCACCTTTCGTCCCGTCGACATCGACACACTCCCCGCCTTCGAGGCGTTCTTCGCCACGACCGGAGCGCCGAAATGGTGCTGGTGCATGGCGTTCCGGCGTACCACGGAGGAAGTCAGGGAAGCGAGCAGTGCCAACAGCCGCCGGCAGATCACAGGCCGCATCCGCGGCGGTGTGCCGGTCGGACTGCTGGCCTATGAGGGCGGCGACGCGGTGGGCTGGGTGTCGGTCGCGCCGCGCGGCACCTTCCGCTTCAAGGGCGCGCCCGCCGAGCTTGGTGAGGTCGTCTGGTCGATCAGTTGCTTCTTCGTGCAGCGCCATCGCCGGCGGGAGGGACTCAGCCGGCAGCTCATCGCCGGAGCGGTGGCGCACGCGAGGGCGAACGGCGCCACCGTGATCGAGGCCTATCCCGTCGAACCGGATTCGCCGAGCTACCGCCACATGGGGTTCGTGCCGGTCTTCGCCGAGGCCGGCTTTGCCGACTTCGGCAAGACCGGGAAACGCCGCCACGTCATGCGTCTTCCGGTTGGGGACGAGTCGGGATGACCGGCGGCCGGGCGTAGGCCGAGCACTGGCGGCACAGCTCCGTGAGGTCGCGCTGAAGTTGGTCGAGGGCGAAGGCGAGGGAGAAGAGCTGCTCGACCACGTCGGTGGCATAGCTCCTGATCTCGCCCGAGGCGCGGAGCGCCTCGATCTTCGCGGCATAGGCTTGTCGGGTCGCGGCGAAGCTGTCGGGGGTGGGCGGGCTTTGTCGCGCGGAGAAGGCAGCGGCCGCCTCGCGGATGTGCGCCGCCGCGGCGTCCGCTGCCGCGCCGAGGATGGGGCCGAACTCGGCGGCGATCGGCGCGGGCAGCGGCCGGCTGGTCGCCCGGAACAGCACGATCGCGTCGTTGCGCGTCCTGATCACCGCCCAGACCAGCGCGTCGGGATCGGGATCGTCGGTGAGCCGGATCTGCCGCTCGCGCCGCGCTTCCTCGGCCGCCGCGTCGAGCGCCGCCATCTTTTCACGGACATCGGCGAAGGCGGCGAGGGCCTTCGCATCGTCCGGCTCGGCCGCGACGGTGCGTGCGGCAAGCATCGGCAGGAGGGTGGCCAGAGCGTCGAGAACCCGGCTCGCGGTCTCGGCGAGCAGCCCATGAGCGCGCGCTGGAAGGACGAGGAGTGCGACCGCCACGGCGACCAGCGCGCCGATCCCGATCTCGGCCGTGCGCTCCAGTGTAAAGGCGACGGCGTCGACGTCCGGGCCGCGCGGCACGATCAGCGCGACGACCGCGGTCACGGGCGCGATGCGGTAGCGGCCGTTGA
>JALHRF010000082.1 GCA_022841545.1 Bauldia sp.
AGGAGCGGCTGACCAGCCAGGTGGTGACGGCGATCGACGAGACGCTGAAGCCCCGCGGCATCGCCGTGATGATCGAGGCCGAGCACCAGTGCATGACGCTCCGCGGCGTCCATAAGCAAGGCGCCTCGACCGTCACCACCCAGTTCACCGGCGTTTTCCGCGACGACCCGGCGGAACAACAGCGGTTCCTGATACTGGTCGGGCGAGCCCAGCGTTAGACCTGCCGTCCCTCGCGACACCAAAGCAGCCGGCAGGCGCCCGATATCCACCTGCCGGAGCAAGAACAATGGCCGATCAAGCCAGGTCCCAGACGGAGCGCATCGAGCGAACCACGCATTTGGTCCGAGAAGGGAAGTATGCGGCCCTGGTGCCCGTCGACATGATCGTGGACGAAACCGACTGGTCTCCGTACCTCACCTTTGAGGACGCAACAAAGCTGGACGGCGAGCGGAAGGATTTGCGTCGAGACGATGTTGCCGAAGCTGCCAAGGTCGGCAGCATCTTCGAATTGATCCCGATCCCGGAGTCACTAGCCATGCCTTCCTCCGCCTCCCGTTTCGCCGCCCGCGGCGACCACGATTCGATCGAGCTCGGCGCCGACTTCGCCCCGAAATTCGATGCCGACGGGCTGATCGTCGCCATCGCCGCCGATGCGTCGACCGGCGAGGTCCTGATGGTCGCCCACATGAACGAGGAGGCCCTCGCCCGCACCATCGAGACCGGCTCCGCCTGGTTCTGGAGCCGCTCGCGCCAGAAGCTGTGGCGGAAAGGCGAGGAGAGCGGCAACACGCTTGCCGTCACGGAGATGCGGGTCGACTGCGACCAGGACGCCATCCTGCTCAAGGTCGAGATGGCCGGCGACGCCGTCGCCTGTCACCAGGGCTACCGCTCGTGCTTCTACCGGACGGTGCCGGTCGGCGCGGCGGTGACGCCGGACCTCAAGCTCGGCTTCGACCACGTCATGCCGCGGGTCAGGCACAAGCACGATTGAAGCTATCCTTGCCGCGGATGATGCGTCGGCCGCGGACCTGTCCTATGGTCGGGGCGGGGACGACACGGGCCCATGGGGGCGGGTGCGAAACCGGATCGAATCGCCATGTTCGGCAATGCCGTTTTCCGCTGGCGTGAGGACAAGCCGCCCGCCCCGGGGCCCGCGCCCCAGACCCGCCCCGCCACGCTTGGCGTGGCGCTTGGCGGCGGCGCTGCCCGTGGCTGGGCCCATATCGGGGTGTTCCGCGCCCTCACCGCGGCAGGCATCGTCCCCGACATCATCACCGGCACGTCGATCGGCGCCGTGGTGGGCGGCTGTTATGCGGCGGGCGAACTCGACAACCTCGAGGCCTTCGCGCGGAGCCTGACGCGACGAAGGGTCTTCGGCCTCCTCGACCTCAATTTCGCCGGCAGCGGCCTCATTTCGGGCAATCGCCTCTCCCGCCTCCTCGATGCCCGGCTCAAGGACACCCGCATCGAGACGCTGAAGTACGGCTACGTCGCCATCGCCACCGAACTCGGCACCGGCCATGAAGTGTGGATGTCGCGGGGCCGGCTGGTCGACGCGATGCGGGCCTCCTACGCCCTGCCCGGCATTTTCCAGCCGGTCCGGATCAACGGCCGCTGGCTGGTCGACGGCGCGCTGGTCAATCCGGTGCCGGTCTCCGCCGCCCGCGCGCTCGGCGCCGAGGTCGTCATCGCCGTCAACCTCCAGACCGACGTCTTCGGGCGCGGCACCGTCATCCACGATCACTCGGCCGACCCCATCGCCGAGGAGGCGATCGGCGCCGCCACGGCCGGTCAGCCCGGAGAGGGGGACGCGCGCCGCATCCTTCGCCGCCAGTTCATCGGCGACGGCGACGGTCCGCCCAGCATCCCCTCGGTCATGGTGGAGGCGTTCAACATCATCCAGGATCGCATCGCGCGCTCGAGGCTGGCCGGCGACCCGCCCGACCTCACCATCGGGCCGAAGCTCGGCAAGATCGGCAGTTTCGACTTCCACCGCGCCGCCGAGGCGATCGATGTCGGCTACGATGCGGCGCAAAGGATGACGGCCGAGATCGCCGCGAGCCTGACGACGGTCGCCTGAGAGGCCGGCTCAGGCCGTGGCGATATAGGTTCTGAGCTCGTCCGCCTCGTGCTCGACTTCCTCGATCCGCGCCTTGACCACGTCGCCGATCGAAATGATCCCGACGAGGTCGCCATCCTCGACCACCGGCATGTGGCGGAAGCGACGCCGCGTCATCCGGGTCATCACCCCGTTGATCGTATCGCTCTCGCGGCAGGTCACGACATCGCGGGTCATGATCGAGGACACCGGATCGTCGAGGATGCCGGCGCCGCGGAGCCCGATCGCCTTGACGATGTCCCGTTCCGAGACAATTCCGGCGAGTCGGCCCCGTTCCAGGACGACAAGGGCACCGATCTTGCGGGCCGAAAGTTCGGCGACGACCGCCGATATCGTCTTGTCCGGCGTCGTCGTGGCGACGTCCCGTCCCTTCGACGCAAGTATGTGGGCCACGATCATCGGGGTACCTCCCTGATCAAGGGGCGCCTGGGACCAACCGCCGTTGTTCCGGCCTGAACCCGATCGCCCTCCGCAAAAATGCCCTCCGCCCAAGCCGCGCCGTTACGATGCGGTGCGCAGGCCGCCTTGACAAGCTGCACCGCAGCATGGCCAGGCGGCGAAGGCCTAGGCCGGGCGGCGCGGAACGGGATCGAAGATCGGAAAGAACAGGAGGCCGGCGACGAAGCCGCCGATATGGGCTTCCCAGGCGATCGCTCCCGACGTCAGGCCGCCGACTCCGCCGAACAGGCCGAACAGGAGGTTGGTTCCGAACCAGACGCCCAGGAAGGTCAAGACTCTGCGGTCGCGGATCGCCATCGCGAGCGGCGGCGCCGGCCGGCGATAGGCGGCCGCCCCCGCTCCCTGCATTCCAATGAAGGGACCGGGGCCGAGGAAAGCGAAGCGGGCGGCGGCGGCCATGTGGGCCGAGATCGCCGCCGAGGCGCCAACGAGGGGCACCATGCCGGTTGGATGGATGGCGAGGTGCAGCGCAGCCCCGGCGGCGGCGCCGACGGCGGAGAACCCGAGGAAGCGGGCTGCGCCGAAGCGCCAGGCCACGGCGCTGCCGAAAGCTGCGAGCCAGAGCGTGTTGAAGATAAGGTGCGACCAGTCGGCGTGAAGGAGCGCGTAGGTCACGAAGGTCCAGATCCGCGCGCCGGTCCCGCCGGGAAGCACGACGGCAGCATCGATCACCCGGATCGGGATGAAGGCCAGCGCCAGGAGGAACTCGGTCGCCGCGTCCCGGCCAAGCACGTATTCGCGCAGGATGTGCACGGCGAACAGGGCCGCGATCGCAGCGACCAGAACAGGCGGCAGGTTGAATACCCTTTGGCGGCCGGCGGCGGGCGTGAAGCGCGGATCGACGTTCATGACCTTCGAAAAGTAGCGGCGGTGCGCGCTTTATAAAGGGGCCGGGGCGAAAAGCCACCATCCGATAACCGAGTCCCGCGATCGGCCATGGCGGCTGGCATGGCGTGTGCTACCTTTGCCCTGGGGGGCGGATATGGGCGTAAGACCTGTGCCGTTCCGGGACGCCCGGGCCAAATTGGGCCGGCGTTCGAATGACAGGGACGGCAGAGTCATGAGACACGCGACCTCGCGCGAACTCTTCGCGTATTGGGACCGCATTCGCGACGGCGAAACCGCGCCGCGGCGCGGCGACGTCGAGCCCGGCGAAATTCGCCGGATCCTTGCCGACACATTCATCCTCGAGGTGGTTGGCCGTGGCGATTACCTGGTCCGGCTGGCCGGCACGAGGATGTGCTCGCTCTACGGTCGGGAGATCAAGGGCGCGCCATTCCTTGGGCTGTGGTCGGACGAGGACCGCGAAACCATCGTCACGATCGTCTCGGGTGTCTGCCAGGACGCCGCCGGCGCGGTGATCGACGTCGACCTCGTCTCGGCGCGCGGCAGGTCCGTCGCTTCCGAATTCCTGCTTCTTCCGCTCCGGCACGGCGCCGCCTCGCGCGACCGCATCCTCGGGAGCTGCGCCGCCCATCGCCGCCCCTACTGGTTCGGTACCGACCCGATCGTCCGCCAGACGATCACGGCGTCAAAGCTGGTGTGGCCCGACGAGCATCCCCGCGGGTTCGGCCGCGATCAGAGCCGCTTCGTTTCGCTGCCGCCGGCATTTTTTCGTTCGGGCGGCGGACGCCGTCACGGCCACCTCTACGTCGTCGACGGGGGCAAGAGTTAATCGATGACGCAGCCTGGCTTGTTTTCCGCGGTGGAATGATTACCGGCTGCGCCCACGTGGTTTCCGAAGAGTGTATGTCGAACTCTGATTTGTAGGGACTGGCTTAGACGGAAATAAAAAGACCTGTGACAGAGTCGCTCTCGGAGTGGGGGAGTGAGTGCATGTTTGGACTTGGCGCGTTGAAAGCAATATTGACCGCAATAATACTTGG
Source organism: Bauldia sp. (assembly GCA_022841545.1). Lineage (GTDB taxonomy): Bacteria > Pseudomonadota > Alphaproteobacteria > Rhizobiales > Kaistiaceae > Bauldia. The sequence continues at coordinate 4,465 of JALHRF010000082.1, forward strand.
CCTGTCTGCCATGTATGCTTCTGCGGCCGAAGACGATAAGTCGCGTTTCATGGCCGTCAACGGCAAGACGGCGCAACCGATCGGCCACCACGAATTCTGCCGGGTGTATCCGGCCGACTGCGCGGTGCGGAGCGCCAGCCGCGTCCACGTGCGCCTCGATCAGGCGCGGTGGAAAGAGCTCACCGAAATCAACGAGGCCGTCAACACCGGCATCCGGCCCGCCACCGACCAGGAACTCTACGGCAGGCCCGAGGTTTGGGAATTCCCGGACGGTGCCGGCGATTGCGAGGACTTCGCCCTGCTCAAGCGCAAGCAGCTGATGGCGAAGGGGTGGCCGGCGGCAGCGCTGCTGATCACGGTGGTCCGCCAGACCAATGGCGACGGTCACGCGGTTTTGACCGTCACCAGCAACCGCGGGGATCTGGTGCTCGACAACCTCGATCCCCAGGTAAAGCTCTGGAGCGAGACCTCCTATCGATACCTGAAGCGGCAGTCGCAGTACGACAGTGGCCTGTGGGTCGCGGTCGAGGACGGTCGCAGCCAGCCGTTGGTGGGAAGCCTGCGTTAACTCCGAATTTCGTGATTGGGCCTGGTCGCGTCCCACCCCCCGTCCCCAAGGATCAGGTCCATCGAGCCGGCCCCCGCCCCAGGGGCCGGCTCACTGATTCAAGCGGCCTGCCTCAGTGCAGTCGAGGCGCCTTGAGGAAGCGGTTGCGATCGCCCGATTCAACCGCCACCTCGCTGACCTCGCCCTCGTGATGGACGGTGAGCGGGACCCTCACCCCGGCCTCGCCCAGCGCCCAGAGGCTGCGGTAAAACTCGGCGAGCGTCGAGATCCGTTTCCCCGCAACGGCGACGATGATGTCGCCCGTGGCGAGACCGGCGCGCTCCGCCGGGCCGCCGTCGGCAAGCCCCGCCGCCACCACATGACCCTCGACCTCGACCGCGTAGAGGCCAAGCCAGGGCCGGGGCGGCGCTTTCGGGCCGCCGAGAGTCTTCAAATCATCAAGGATCGGCAACAGGAGTTCGATCGGCACGATCATGTTGAGCTGCTCCCCGCCGCTCCCGCCCTCCTTCGATTGGTCGAGCCGGAGCGAGGCGATGCCGCAGAGATCGCCGGACGGTCCGATCAGCGCGGCCCCGCCCCAAAACGGGTGCGCCGGCGCGGTGAAGATCGCCTCCTCGAGGAGGTACTCCCAATAGCCCGCAAATTCCTGCTTGCCGACCACGATCGCGGCGGTCGCGTGCTGGCGCCCGCCGGCGCCGGCGACGATGACCTGGGCCCCGACGTCAAGGGTGGCCGAGCGTCCGAGCGACAGGGCTGGCACGTCGAGACGCGCGAGCGCCTGAACGAGGCCGAATCCGGTCGCCTGATCGTAGCCCAGCGCGTGGCCCGGAACGGTTCGGCCGTCGCTGAGGCCGAGCCAGATGGTCTCGGCCTCGGTCACCAGGTAGCCTATGGTGAGGACGAGCCCGCTCCGCTCGATCAGCACGCCGAAGCCAGACCGCTCGGTGCCAAGGATGCCGGCCGTGAAGGCATCCTCGGGAACCGTGGACTTCAAGGTGACGACGGCGGCAAGCGCGGCGTCGAGATCGAAGGCGTAATCCCTCGGGTTCGGCTGAAAGGCCGGGGTCACCTGCCAGTCGACATCGGGCGGCATGATCGATGCTCCGTTGTTTTTTCCCGGCGACCGTCGCCGGCCGCACGCAACCTCCCACTGATGCTGCATATAGCGCCTGACACGATCGCTGTCAGGTCTCGGAAAGCGGCCGCAGCCCTCCGGCAAAGCGCCGCCTGTTGGCGACGTAGTGAGCCGCAGCCAAGCGGTTTCGGCCGATCTCGTCGGGGCTGAGCGGACGGGCAACCCTGGCCGGGATGCCGATCACCAGCGAGCCGGGCGGCATCTCCTTGCCTTCGGTAACGATGGCACCGGCGCCGATCAGGCAATCGTCGCCGATGCGGGCGCCGTTGAGGATCGTGGCGCCCATGCCGACGAGCACGTTGTCGCCGATGGTGCAGCCGTGGAGGATGGCGCGGTGCCCGATGGTGCAGCCCCGGCCAATGGTGAGCGGGAAGCCATGATCGGTGTGGAAGACGCTGTGTTCCTGGATGTTGGTGTCGTCGCCGATCACAATCGGCTCGTTGTCGCCGCGCAGCACCGCGCCGAACCAGATCCCCACCCGGGCTCCGAGCCTCACATCGCCGATGACGGCGGCGCCGGGAGCAACCCAGTATTCGCCACCGGCCGGAAGGGTCGGCGACACGCCGTCGAGCGCGTAGAGGGTCATGCGGTCTCTCCTGAAGCACTGCCTCAGGTTTAGACCGTCCTCAGGCTCTCCGCGACTGCAAGTATGGCGATGCCGAGAACGCAGCTCCAGAGCACCGCCACCATCACCCCGGCCGCCGCCCAGCTCGACGGGACTTCTCCCGATCTGACGCTGGAAAAGGCCTGGCGGACGATGATTACGGGGCCGAGGATCAGGCCGACGACAAACGCCGCAAACACCGAGGACAGTCCGGGCCCTTTGGCGCCGAAACGAACCGGCTCCGAGGTTACCGCCCGATAGGCCGCTGCGGTAAGTCCGGCCACAATGAATCCCACAGCGCCAGCATAGAGAAACAGCACGATATCCGGCATCGTTTCCACCCCGTACTTTAGTGGACGGCTTTTTTGCCGTCTTTGCCGGGACGGGCACCAAGCGGCGTGCCTGATGCATCGCCCGGGTACCGGCAAGCCCGCGCCTCGAGAAGAAATCGCGGATTTGCCGTCGCTCTGGCAGCTTGGTTACCATTTTCTTACAAAGCAAGTGCAAATAGTGCCGCATGGTTTATGCAAAAGCTTCCCGAAGGCCCGCGGTCGCCAGCTTTGCGTGGCGGTTGGGTCTGTTCACGCTGGTCGCCGCAGCCATCGTCGGCGTTGCCGGCCTCGCCTGGACCGTCAACGATGCCATCGGCCGCCATCACGACCGGATCGCCCTCAAGGGACTGAACGGCAAGCCTTCGCCGGTGGCGGTAACCGTCGGCAACGCGCCGCTGGTGATCCCCGCCAATCTCATCCGTTTCCAGGTCGACCGGCGTGGCGGCCTGGTGACCGCCATGGACCTTCTCGTCCACTGGCCGAGCCTCGACGGCTTCAGCGAGGATCGGGCCGAGGTTTTTCGGGACGGCTCGGCCGGTGCGCCGCTCATCTATGTAACCATCACCGAAGCGGAGACGCCGCTCGATTCGCTGAAGCGGCTCACCCAGATCTACGGCCTCTATTTCAGCGGCCCGGAGCTTTCGGGGCCAGGCCACCTCATGGGCCGGCGCATGGATGCTGAATCAGCCTATCGGGACGAGATCGTTTATTTCGAGCCGCGGGCAGCGGACCCCTTCGTCGTCCGCTGCCTCGCCGAGGAGACGGAGGAAATACCGGCGACCTGCATTCGCGAAGTCGACATTGGCCACGGCCTGACGATGCTCTACCGGTTCAACCGGGCATGGCTCGACGACTGGCAGACGATGGACAATCGTCTGCGGCGCCTCGTGAGCCAGTTCTTCAAGACGGCCTGACGGGCCTCACTCGAGGTCGATGTCGAGGATGGCCATGGTGAAATTGTAGGACAGGTCGCCGTCCTCGTCGTCGCGGAAGAGAACTCCGATGAACTCGTCGCCGATATAGACCTCGGCCGAATCGGCCTTCTGCGCGCGCGGCTTGACGCTCATCGACGGCAGGTTGAAGCGTTTCCGGAAGAATGCCTGCAGTTTCTCGATTTCCTGGCGGTTCACGGAAACCCCTTCTTATGTTTGCTTTGCGGGCCGCGAGCCGGCGGTCCCGATACGATACGGACGCACGCCGCGTCTAACCCGAATTGGCGAACTCCGCCACCATCTGGTCCATGCTGCGGGCGGGTTCCTTGCAGCCGGCCTCGCCGATCACCCGCGCCGGCACGCCGGCCACGGTCGAACCGGCCGGGACGGGCTTGAGCACCACCGAACCGGCGGCGACCTTCGAGCAATGTCCGACCTCGATATTGCCGAGGATCTTCGCCCCCGCTCCGATCAGCACGCCATGGCGGATCTTGGGGTGACGGTCGCCGTCTTCCTTGCCGGTGCCGCCGAGCGTCACGTCCTGGAGGATGGAGACATCGTCCTCGATCACGGCGGTTTCGCCGACGACGAGGCCGGTGGCGTGGTCGAGGAAGATGCCCTTTCCGACCCGGACCGCCGGGTTGATATCGACCTGGAAGACCTCCGACGCCTTGCTCTGAAGATAATAGGCGAGATCGCGGCGCCCCTGGTTCCACAACCAGTGCGCCAGGCGGTGGGTCTCGATGGCGTGGAAGCCCTTGAAATACAGGATCGGCTCAATGTAGCGGTGGCACGCCGGGTCGCGATCGTAGACGGCGGCAAGATCGACCCGCATCGCGTCACGGAGCGAGGGATCGTCGGCCAGCGCGTCCTCGAAGGTACTGCGGATCATCTCGGCGGAGACGACGTGGTTGTCGAGCCGCTGCGCGATGCGATGGACGATCGCGTCTTCGAGACGGTCATGGTTCAGCACCGTCGCATAGACGAAGCTCGCCATCGCCGGCTCCGTCTGGACGATGTGCCGTGCGTCGCCCTGCACCGCCGACCAGATCGGGTCGACGCTCGCTAGCGCGTCCGCGTGGGAAGTCTTGAGCGACATCTGACGTTTCTCTCCCCTCCGCCCAGCTCCGTGGCGGCCGAAGCTCTTACCACAGCCGGGCTGCCGGACCCAAGCCGTGGCCGCGGTTCTTCAGGTCTTCACTTAGGTGCTTGAATCACCTGGGCAAGTCCCGCGACCAGCGGATCCGGACGATTCACGAAGCCGCGTTCAGGGCCGCGCCTCGAGGAAATCCAGGACCGCGTCCTTGTAGTGGCGGTCGCCGGTCGCGAGCATGTGGTCGCGGTTGGGGATGATGACCACCTCCGCCCCTTCGATCAGCCGGGCGAGGCCTTCCGCCGACCCCGCCACCCTGTCCCTGTCGCCGATCGCCACAAGCGTCGGGATGTGAATCGTCGCAAGTTCAGCGGGCGAAAACGTCTGCCGCGCCTTCCGCATGCAGGCAGCGAGCGCCAGCGTATCGCTGCCGGTCTGCTCGGCGAACTTGCGGTAGGCCCGCCCGGGCTCGCCAGTGACGTCGTCGAGGCTCGGCGCTTCGAGCGCCGCGACGATCGCGTCCTCGCCCTGCATGCCTTCGACCATGGCGTAACCCATGCCACCGAGGATCATGGAGCGCATGCGGTCCTCGTGCGCGAGCGCCATCGCCACAGTGATCCGGGCGCCCATCGAATAGCCCATGACGTCGGCGCGGGAGATGCCGAGATGATCGAGGAGGCGCGCCGCATCCTCCGCCAGAAGCGGGAGGGGGTAGGCCTCGGGGTCGCGAAGTTTCGCGCTCTTGCCGTGGCCGCGCACGTCCATCGCGATCACCCGCCGGCCGTCGCGCTTCAGCGTATCGATCCAGCCCGTCGCCCCCCAGTTGACGACATGGTTCGAGGCGAAGCCGTGGATGAGAAGGATCGGGTCGCCTTCCCCACCATCGAGGAATGCGATATCGACCCCGTCCGAGGAGAAGTGTTCAAGTGGCATGGCGGTGCACCCTAGCGGCGCCTGCGGCGAGAAGGAACCCCGTCCGGGCTGTTATGACGGGGCGGCAGCGGCTATTCTCCTGGCTGGCCAGCCGGGCACGAGACAGGATCAGAGATGGCAGACCACGTCATTCCGCATTTCCAGAACGATGCGGGCGTTCCGATCATCACCGTCGGGGTGAAGCGGTTCATGTGCGTCGGGGCGACGCCGCCCTTCGATCACCCCCACGTCTTCCTCGACATGGGCGACGATAGCGAGAAGATCTGTCCCTACTGCTCGACGCTCTATCGCTACGACCCCGCCCTCGGTGCCGCCGAGTCCGAGCCGCCGGGGCATCTTTTCCGCGAGCCCGTCGCGGCCTGAGGCCGCGCGCCGGCCGATGCCATGGGCGAGCGGCCGACCATCGTCATCGCGGGAGCCGGGATCGGCGGCCTGACGGCGGCGCTCTCGGTCGCCGATGCCGGGTTCGATGCGGTGATCGTCGAGCGCTCGGTGGAACTGCTCGAGATCGGCGCCGGCATCCAGCTCTCGCCCAATGCCGGCCGGGTCCTCGCCGCGCTTGGCCTCGATGACGCGATCGCCGCGACGGCGACCGAGCCGGTGGCGATCACGGTGCGGAGCGGAAGCACCGGCGCATCGCTTCTGTCGATCCCGGTGGCGGCCTTCGCCGCCCGCTACGGGTTCCCCTACCGCGTGATCCACCGTGCCGACCTGCAGACGGTGCTCGCCGCGGCCGTCCGCCGCCGCACCGACATCCGCCTCATCCTCGGCGCGCGGATCGACGACGTGCTCGCCCGCGACGACGGCCTGTTCATCCGCATCCGCCGCGCCGACGGCAACGAGGTGCTGACCGCCGGGGGCATCGTCGGCGCCGACGGGGTGTGGTCGGAGACCCGCGCCCGGATCGCGGGATCGCACGGGGCAATGCCGACCGGCCGGACGGCGTGGCGCACGGTGATCCCTATCGACAGCGCCCCCGCCTCGCTCGCCAACGACCGGGTCGGCCTCTGGCTGGGGCCGAGGGCGCACCTCGTCCATTATCCGGTCGCCCATGGCGCCGCGGTCAACGTGGTCGCCATCGTCGAGGAAGCCTTCGACAAACCGGGCTGGGCGGCGCGGGCCGACCACCGCTTCGTCGCCGAGCGGTTCGCCGACTGGTGTCCCGAGGTCCGCGCCCTGGTCAGCGCGCCAACCCCCTGGCAGAAATTCGCGATCAACGTCGTCGACCCTTCCGGTCCCTGGGTCGATGGCCGGACCGCGCTCCTCGGCGATGCCGCCCACGCGATGGTGCCGTTCCTGGCCCAGGGCGCGGCGATGGCGATCGAGGACGCCGCGGTCCTCGGCCAGGCGCTTGCGGCGCGTCCCGACGACGTCCCGGCCGCCCTCGCCCTCTACGCGGCCGGGCGGAAACCCCGCGTCGCACAGGTCTGGAAGGCGGCGCGGCGGACCGGCGACCACTACCACCAGGGCGGGCTCATGGCCTCGGCGCGCGACTTCATCCTCCGCACCGCCGGGCCGAATCTCGTCCTCGGCCGGAACGACTGGATCTACCGGTGGGAGGCGGGGCAGGCGTAAATCTGCGGTGAGGCATCGAGCGGTCGGGGACGAGGGCTAGCCTTCGCCGCTCATTCCCCGACAATTGGGACTCCAGTCATTTCGATATCTTACGTCAGTGAGTGGACGGTGCATGCCGGCGCGAGCTTGCGAAGGAATGTCCTGGATGTCCGCTCGTGCGTGCTTCGAGGCTTCGCTTCGCGAAGCACCTCGGCATGAGGACGTCGTGCCTTCCACAAGCATCTGCAGCCATGGTCCTGCCGATCCGAGGGAAAGGCCTCGCGCACGCGGCATCGGTCCCGCGCCCCACATCGGGCCGAGTGATGCGCTTGCGCTTTAGCCCCGGATGAACCGAGGGGTGGCGGGCGCTTCCGAAGCGCCGGCCGGGATTGAGCCACCCGGCCATGCCGGGGTTGAGCTACCCGGCGTCAACAAGACGTAGGCGCTTGAGCAAGCGCCCGCCGCGGCGGTTTTTAGCTTCCGGGCTCGGCGCTCTTCCACGGTCCCCGCAGGGCCCGCTTTAAGCCTTGAAGGCAGACGTCCGTAGTGACGTCGGTCCTCGCCCGGACTTCCCCACGGCGATGTGTGAGACCGCCGTGAAGCGCCGCTCCCCGCTCCACCAATGGACCACCTCCGGTTGGCGCCCTTCATGAGCGAGGATAATGTGAATATATTCCTCTTAGGCCGGCGCGTCAAGGATGATCCGACAGCACGGTATCAGCAAAGGCCGCGGTGGCGGCGAAGGCGTCGTCCACCGTGACCCCCAGGATGCAATGCGGCTCGTCGGCCTCGCAGCCGTCGCCGCAAGGCTCGCGGTATCCCGGCGGACGGAGCACCAGCACACGGGCCGGGTCGACCCATGGGCCGAACCGCTCCGGCGCGGCGGGATGGCCCGGCGCGGCGCCGTGGGGATGCACGCCGACGATCACGACCGGCACGCCGAGGGCTGCCGCGATGTGGCCGGGTCCGCTGTCCATGCCGATGAAAAGCGCCGCCTGGCCGATCAGCGCCGCATTGCCGCGAAGGCGCAGCACGGCCGCGCTCGAGGCGGCATCGACGCCCTCTGCTCGAATCCCGGCCGCCACCTGCTCCGCCCCGGCGCTCGTGTCGGGACCGCCCACCACCACCACGACCATGCCGAAACGCCGGGCCACCCGCGCCGCGAGGTCGACCGTGCGGTCGAGCGGCCATTGCCGCCGCCCCGCCGCGAAGGGCGCTACGGCGAGAAGCGGCGGCGATGGATCGCCGAAATAGGCGTGCCGCAGGTCCGCGGCCGAATGCCGGTCGGCGTCCGTCAGATCGAGATGGAGCCGGGTCTCGCGGGCCGCGCCGAGCGCATCGAGCATGCCGAGGGTGTGCTCGACCTCGTGGCAATCGCGAGCGTCGAGCAGCGCGATAGACAGGTACCGGTCGAGCCCGGCATTCTCGACGGCCTTCCGTGGCGTGCACCGCTCGGAGAATCCCACCACACGCGGCGCGCCGCTCAGCCCGGCAATGCGGGTGGCGCCGTTGAAATCGGTATCCCAGCGCGGCACGAGGGCAAGGTCGAAGAACCCGCCCTGGAAGTCGCGGAGAAACGCCGACAGACCGTCCCACGTGACGGCGCCGAACCGCAGCGGCCCCTCCGCCGCCGCCGGCACGGCGACCACCCGGTCGACGAGGCCGCACGGGATGGCCAGGTCGAAGACCCGGTCGAGGACCATAAGGGTGATTTCCGCGTCGGGCGCGGCGCGACGGAGACCGCCGAGGAACGGGGTCGTGAGGACGAAGTCGCCGATGAAGTCGAGCTTCACCACCAGGATCTTGCGGCACGCACGAAGGTCTACGCCCGCGCTGCCGGGGGCGACCGGGACCACCCTGCCCTCGCGCTCCGGCGGCATGTCCGGTAGCGCCAGCGTTTCCGTGAATGGCGGAGGAGGATTGCCGAGCGACGAGGGCGGGTCGGGCGTGAGCATGCGGACGGCCAGATGGCGCGCGAGGGGTCGCGGGCTAGCTGCCGTTCACCGCGAGCATCCAGTTCAGCACCAGACGCCAGTCGGTCATGCGGATCGGCGTGCCGTGCGAGCCGGTGTTGAAGAGCGCGAACTTGACCGGATAGTTCGGGTCGCGCTCTTTGAACCTCTTGAAGAAAGCTTCCTGCGTCTTCCAGTTCAGCACGATGTCGCCGGTGCCGTGGCCGAGATAGACCGGCACCTTCCGCTTGAACGCCGCGGTCCGGAAGAAGTCGTCGTCGCTGGTCGAGCCCATCAGGATGAAGCCGTCGATGTGCTGCGCGATCTCGTCGTCCTCCGCCAGGCCCCAGCAGATGCGGCCGCCGAGCGAGCCGCAGGCGACGAAGACCGGCGCGCCGGGCGAGTTCTTGACGTATGCGAGGAGCAGCACCTTGGCCTGCGCCACGCCCCGCGCATTGAGCGCCGGGAACTCGCCCGAAAGATAGACGCCGCCGTTCCGCGCCATCAGGTTCTTGATGCGGTTGAAATTGCCACCGAACATCCCGTCATTGGCACCCTGGCCGCGATTGCCGCCGCGGCCATGGACGTAGAGCACCACCGCCTTGGCGCCGCCCTCGACCGCGCCGACGGCGATGTACTGGACGCTGACCCGGCCTTCCTTGGCCGTCATGTCCCGTTGGGTGGACGTCACCTCGAGCGAGACGTATTCCGGCTTCGTCTGCTTCTCGGGGACGACGTCCCGCGCATAGAGGTCGCGGCTCTCGACATAGTCGACCTTGACGTAGTCGCCGCCATAGGCGGTGTCGATAACACCGGGATACTTGAACAGGTCATCCTTGAACGGCGCGAGCCGGTAGGCGGCCAGCGCCGGCGTGACCGCGAGCATGAACGCCGCAGCCGCGGCGGCGGGAAATCCGAACCTCACTGCTGGCCTCCATCGAGCCTTCCGCCATCGCCCCACGACGTTTCTGCCGGATATTTCGCGCGCCGTCACCCCTTGACGAGGATCGAAGACGTCGGCGCGGGTTACTCGCCTCAGTTCCGGCTGATCGCCGCCGTGGCCACGCCCATGCCGACAAGGCAGCCCGCACCGGTCCGGTTGAGCCATTTGAGCACGCCCGGCCGCCGGATGCGGACCCGGAGCTGGTCGGCGGCGAGCGCGAAGACCAGCGCGTTGAGCCCGGCGAGCGCGACGAAGGTCGCCTCCATGATCACCAGTTGCGGCAGGAGCGGCGCGCCGTGATCGATGAACTGGGGCACGAAGGCGACGAAGAAGGCGATGCTCTTCGGGTTGAGTGCGGTGACGACGAAGGCATGGCCGAAAATGCCACGGCTCCCGGCGGCAACCGGGTCCTCGCCGATCTTCGGCAGGTGCGGCTCGGCGCGCCACAGCCGGATGCCGAGGTAGATCAGGTAGGCCGCGCCGACCCACTTGAGCACGGTGAACAGGGTCGCCGAGGCGAGAAGGAGCGCGCCGAGTCCGGCGAGCGACAGCGTCATCGCCGTGAAGTCGCCGAGGGCCACCCCCGCCGCGGTGGCGAGCGCGACCCGCTTGCCTTGCGTCAACGCGTAGCTGACCACGAGCAGCACGGTCGGCCCCGGGATCAGGAGGAGCACGATCGAGGCGGCGGCAAAGGCAATCCAGGTGGTGAAGTCCATCGGGGGTTGCTCCGGGCGGGTTGCGTCGAAGCAAGCCCCCGAACCGATCAGAGCGTCAAGCCCTCATGAGGTGAATGGACCGGAAGCGGGAAGGACGACGACCCTGCTGCCGACCGGCACACGGCGATAGAGGTCAATGATGTCCTGGTTCAGGAGCCGAATGCAGCCCGACGAGACCTGCCTGCCGATCGACCACGGCTCGTTGGTCCCGTGCAGGCGGTAGAGCGTGTCGACCCCGCCCCGGTAGAGATAGAGGGCGCGCGCGCCAAGGGGATTGTCGGGCCCCCCCGGGAGTCCGTCGCGATAAGGGCCATAGCGTTCGGGTTCGCGGGCGATCATGTCCCGCGTCGGGGTCCAACCCGGCCACGCAGCCTTCCGCGCGATCTCTGCCTCACCCCGGAAATTGAAGGCCTCTTCCCGCCCCACGCCGACACCGTAGCGAAGGGCGCGACCGTTCTCGAGGACGAGGTAGAGGTAGCGCGCGCCGGGATCGACAATGATCGTCCCGGGCAGGGCCGCCGTCGGATAGGCTATCTCGCGGCGAAAGAACTGCGGCGGCACCTGCCGGAGGTCGACCGCATCGACCGGAAACGGCTCATCCGGCACCGCTGCATACATCGCCAGATACGCCGGGTCGAACCGCGGACCCTGCGGTGCCGGGGCCGACTGAGTGGCACATCCGGCAAGGAGAAGCGGCACGGCGGCGAGCGCCTGACGGCGGGTGAATTTCATCTATGCCTCGCGGTGCGGGGCGCCTGGCACTGGAGAAAGCCATCCACCCGAATCTTTCTTCACGATGTCACCAAGCACATAACCAAGCGTTATGCGTCCGGGGTTGCATCGCCCCCGCCAACCTCGGGCCGCCGCTGTGAAGACATCGGCACCGGAACCCGGCACGAAACCGCCAATTCGCGCCCTCCGGGTCACAGATTCCCTTCACATTCTTGATGCGCGCGTGATCACCGGACCAAGCTTCCCGGGAGCGGACGATGGCTACGTCACGCCTGATCGGCCCCGGAGGTCACCTCGGCGGCGAGCCTCCGCAGCAACGCCTTCTCATGCTCCATGAGAAGCACGGACTCGGCCCTTGCCAGCGCCTGGCGGGAATGCCTCACAGCGGCTTTGGCGACGCCGCGCTCACCGGACCTGGACAAGGTGCGCAGCGTCTTCTGCAGCCGAATCTGCACCTCGAGCATCGCGGCGCCGTCGCGGGCGATCGGCCCGAACAGATCGTCGAACATGTCATCTGAATCGAGCCGCGGCAGCCATACCCGCGGACAGCCGGGTTCGCTCGCCCCGGAGCCGGCGCCGTCCCTCGCCCACGAACCGAGAATCCGCTCAGCACGGCCAATCACGTCGATGGCCGTACCGGGGTCGTTCACCGCCGGCGACAAGGCACGCGAAGCGATCTCGGAAAGCACACAGAGTCCGAAGCGCGGGTCCTGATCGAAGGAGCGGTCATTGCCGATGGCAAAGGCCGCCCGGATCCCCTCGGCAGCCACGTCCTGCTCGAGGCCGGTGACTCGGGCGAGTGGACGGAGGGGATCGGCAAAGGTGCCGGGTGGCGCGGTGACGAAAACCCGTCCCTCCTCGCCAGCGCAATCGGCAAGGCCGCCGATGTCGATGTGCTGAACATAACCCATCGACTCCGCATAGACTGGCCATGCGCCATCGGGGATGGAAACCGCATCGTCAAGGACATTGGCGCCGAGCGCCGGCAGTTCGAGCCGGGCCGACAGCGCCCGCGATGCCGCCTCCTCGACCCTGTCCGTGGTCTCGCCAACCCGGCCGAGCCGCGACAGGTAGTCGATCCAGCGCAGCATCGTGACCACGATCAGAACGATGACGGCGATCGTGGCGAGGAACAGGATGACGCGGCCGCGTTCGCCATAGGCGCCGGTGCTCAGGGCGATGATGCCGACCAGACTGAAAACGAACGTGCCGATGAAGGTGCCGAGCGCGTTCTGGGCGGTGGTGTCGTCCATCAGCAGCTTCGCGGCGCGTGGCGTCACGCTGCTGGTGGCGGCGCTATAGGCCGACACCATCGTGGTGAGCGAGAACGTCGTCACCGCCAACATGCTCGTGGCCAGAATCTGAAGGATGTCGTCGATCGAATCCGAGCCGATCCGCTCGGCGACTCCCTCCGGCACGTAACCGGCCAGGAACACGCCGGCAAGCGCGGTGGCCACCGCCGCCAGCGAGAAGATGCTGACGCGAACCCACAGCATGCGGCCGATCTGCCGCAGAAGCCACCGCCATCGCGAAGTCATGCCGCCTTTTTCCGGTCTCCCTGGCCCAAGCATAACGGGCGAGGCGGCGGAAGTTCCACGTCCGGGGCGGCGGAAAGACTCCGACGCCCCGTTGCCCGTGTCGCGTTCGGGCCGGCTAGCGCCGGCGGAACTGCTGGGGACGGCGCGGGGCGCCGGGGGGGCCGGCGCTCTCGCCCTTGTGGCGGAAGTTGATCCGACCCTTGTCGAGGTCGTAGGGCGTCATCTCGACCCGCACGCGGTCGCCGGCGAGGGTACGGATGCGGTGCTTCCGCATCTTGCCGGCGGTGTAGGCGAGGATGACGTGGTCGTTGTCGAGCGTCACCCGGAAATTGCCGTCGGGCAGCACCTCGGTGACGGTGCCCTCGAACTCAAGCAGCTCTTCCTTGGCCATGGAAACTCCTTCTTCCGCTGTTCCTAGACAGCCGTCGCGGCCTGCCGGCGCGTCTTGCCGAGGAAGCCGACCGCGCCGATGTCATCACCGCTGTGATGACGGGCCGGCGCCGGGCGGTTCTGCCCCTGTTTGCCGGAGGCCGGCCGGCGCTTGCCGGGGCGGCCTTGCGCCGGACGATCCTGACCGTTGCGGCCATCCGCCTGGCGGTCGTGGCTCTGCCGGCCCTGGCGCGGCTCACCCTGACCCTGGCGACCCTCGCCGCCGCCGCCACGACGCCGACGGCGACCCTGGCGCTCGGGACGCTCGGCGTCGGTCGGGATGGGGGCGCCGGCGGCAGGCGCCACGGAGCCCGTAGCCGCCGTTGCCGGAATCTGCTGGCGGATCGCCCGCTCGATCGCCCGCAGGAACGGAACCTCGTCGGGCGAGCAGAAGGAGATCGCGACCCCGGTTGCGCCGGCTCGCGCCGTCCGGCCGATACGGTGGACGTAGCTCTCCGGGATGTTGGGGAGGTCGTAGTTGAACACATGGCTGATGCCGTCGACATCGATGCCGCGGGCGGCGATGTCGGTCGCGACCAGGGTGCGGACCTTGCCGCTCCGGAAGCCGGCAAGCGCCCGCTCGCGCTGGCCCTGGCTCTTGTTGCCGTGGATGGCATCGGCTGCGATGCCGGCGTCTTCGAGACCGCGGACGACGCGGTCGGCGCCGTGCTTGGTGCGGGTGAAGACGATGGCGCGCTCAACGCCGGTCTCCCCGAGCAACTCGGCAAGCAGGCCCGGCTTGCCGGCCCGGCCGACGTGAATGGCGCGCTGCTCGACCCGATCGACGGTCGAGGCGGGCGGGGTGACGCTGACGCGCGCCGGGTTGCGGAGCATCTCACCGGCGAGGCTGGCGATCTCGGGGGGCATGGTCGCCGAGAAGAACAGCGTCTGCCGCTCCTTCGGGAGCCGGGCGACGATCTTCCGGATGTCGTTGATGAAGCCCATGTCGAGCATGCGGTCGGCCTCGTCGAGGACGAGCACCTCGACCCAGTCGAGGGTGACGGCGCGGTTCTTGAGGAGGTCCATCAACCGCCCGGGCGTGGCGACGAGGATGTCCACGCCGCCGGCAAGGGCGCGGATCTGCTTGCCCATCGGCACGCCGCCGATGGCGAGCGTGGCGCTCCGGCGGAGGTGGCGGCCATAGGTACGGAAGGCCTCGAGGATCTGCGCCGACAATTCGCGGGTCGGGCTGAGCACGAGGACGCGGCAGCTCTTCGGCGCCGGACGCCCTTCGCTTGCTGCGAGGCGGTTGAGAATCGGCAACGCGAACGCCGCCGTCTTGCCGGTGCCGGTCTGGGCGATGCCAATCAGGTCGCGCCCCGAGACGACGATCGGAACGGCCGCGGCCTGGATCGGCGTCGGCTCGGTGTAGCGCTCTTCGGTGAGCGCACGAAGAATGGGCTCGGCGAGGCCGAGGTTAGTAAAAGTCATTGGTATGCTTCTGCTTTCTGAATCATTGCAGCCGGCCGGCCGGCGTGATGCCGGCGACATGGTGCGGGTCCGTCAGGGACATCCCGCGTGGCCTGGGCTGTCTTATTTGTCTGGATTTGAGCAGGCCGAAAACCGGGTGCCGGATCTCGTGCAACGCGGCCTGCGTTCGGGTCAATGCCCGTCGCTCATATAGGAGCGTTCGCGGAGGTAAGCAACCGCGAATTCTCGCACTGCAAAAAAAGTCGGATCAGGCGTCCGCTTTCTCGCGGGTCCGCGGATATTCGGCAGACTCGTAAAGCCGACGAATGGCATGACGATCGAAGCGCACTTCGTTGACCTCGAGCGTCGCGAAATTGAGCGATGCGGGATCGAGTTCCTCAATGGCGAAGGCGATCGCGTCGACTGCCGTATCGAACCGCCGATAGCTCATCTTCCGATTCCGCGCCGGAGCGCCGAAGAAGAGTTCTGCAGAGGCAGCATAGTCAAAATGGGTCATCTTCGGTCAGCTCGCGGCTTCACGCGCGGTGAAATTGGAAAGCTGGTCCTCTGTGACCACGCGTTCCGTCTTCTCCAACGCGCTCTTGATGCGGTATTGGAACTCGCCGCCTTCGGAAGGAAGGAGTCGCACGACCTCGAACTCACTGTTCGGGGCGGCAACCCGCATCCGGCTGAAGTAACGGACCTTCTGGCCCACGTCGTATTTGTGCTTTGTCACCGCCGTAATTTAGTCCTCAACCCGAAGAATTACAAGAAAAACACGAAGATTATTTGTCGCAGCAGACGGCGACCCGAAATCTGCCCCGAAATACGTGACCCGCGCCACGCGACCGGAATTCACCGCCGGAGCGCCATCTCATCAGCGTTGCCGTAGCGCGGCGGCCTCCGCGGGCCCGATGATCGCCACCCGCGTCCGGTAGATCCGCGACTTGCCCGGCTCGAGCACGATCAGGTCGCCCGCCGCCCTGACCGCATCGCGCCCGAACCCGTTGGTGCAGGGCTCGATGCCGACGGCGTATTGGCCCTCACCCATCATCCGCCACTCGATATAGTTGGGCATCATGCCGTGATCGTAGCGGACGCTGAGACCGGTGCCGCCGAAGAGCCGCGGGTTGAAGATCGCGACCTCGACCATGCCGTCGGCATCGGGAACCATGTGGTGCTCGAAGGTCTGCTGCACCCAGTTCCGCTGGGGGGCGATGAAGCGCGACCAGCTCGCCGGGTCGTCGACGTCGGCGGTGCCGAACAGGAGTCTCGGCGGCCCGGCGACAGGGGCGATCAGCTCCGACCCCTCGTCGACGAACGGGTAGCCGGCGTTGATGTGGTAGAGGAGCATGTGCTCGACCGGCAGGTAGCCGCGGTTCTCGACCACGTCCTCCATCGTGAACCAGGACGCGCCCAGTTCGGCGCGATAGGTGCGCGTCAGAACGAGGTTCTCGCCGTAGGTTTGCGCCTGCGTGACCTTGCCCACGGCCTCGAGAATGCAGCGCTCGCCCTCCCACCGTTCGCCGAGACTGACGAGTTCGGCCGGAAGAAGGGCCGCGCGGTCGTGGACGCCGTAGCGGTCGGTCGGCCGCGCCGGGAAATTGTAGTGGGCGACCGACGTTTCTTCCGGGTTCCCGATGTGGATCAGCCCGCAGGTGTTGTTGAAGCCGCCGAGACCGACGCGGAGCCAACCGAAATTCGCCTGGTCCTCGAAGTACCAGGGCCCCGGCATCAGCGTCGGCGGCATCCAGCCGAGCGAGGCGCCGCGGTAGTCGGCCCTGCCCACGTCGAAGCCGCGCTCGACACCGATCTCGAAGCTGAGGCCCGTCCCGGTGCGGAACTCGACCAGCCGCACGCCGCGCGACGGGCCGTTGTCGGAGGTGAGCAGCCGCACGCCGCCGAGCTGCGACAGGTGGCCGACCCGACGGCGCAGCGCGTCGCCGGACAACGACGATCCGTAGAAGTCCATGACCCCTCCCATGTTACCGGTAGAATAGCGGAGGGCCGAGTCTGGACGCAACGCCGCGCATTGGGTCTAATCCCCGGCGTCCTTGCCTCCAGCCTCCGGGATCCGCGTGGCGACCAGCAGCAAACCGGCGAAACTCGGCTTCGGCGCCACCATGGCCGAGGTGGCCGCGCTTGCGGGCGTCACCAAGATGACGGTGTCGCGGGTCGTCCGCCAGCCGGAGAAGGTGAACCCCGAGACGCGCGAGCGCGTGACCGCGGCGATGGCGAAACTCGGCTACGTCCCGAACCGCCTCGCCGGCAGCCTCACCGCCGGCTCGACCGGCCTCGTCGCGGCGATCGTGCCGACGCTCCGCCATTCGCTCTTCGCCGACACGCTGGAGGGCCTGTCGGACGTGTTGTCGGAAGCCGGGCTCGGCCTGTTCGTCTCGTCGAGCACCTACCGCACCGACGTCGAGGAGAGCCAGATCCGCTCGATCCTCGAGCGCCGCCCCGACGCGATCGTGCTGACCGGCCTCACCCACACCAGCGCCGCGCGGAACCTGCTGCGCGGCTTCGGCATCCCGGTGGTCGAGACCTGGGAGACGAGCGACGAGCCGGTCGACATGGTGGTCGGCTACTCGAACCGCGAGGCCGCTCACGCCATGACCGCGGAACTGATCCGCTCGGGCTACCGGCGCATCGCCTTCGTCAACGGGCCGGCGGAGAACAACGAGCGTGCCCGCCATCGCGCCGAGGGCTATCTCGCGGCGATGGCCGAGGCGGGACTGAGCGCGCCGGCGATCCACGTCGTGCATGACGAGGCGGCGATCCGACCCGAGTCAGGGGCGAAGGCGATCCGCATCCTCCGCCAGCAGGCGGACATCGACGCGGTGTTCTTCACCAGCGACGTCTTCGCCGTCGGCGCCATCCTCGCGTGCCGCGAACTTGGCATCGACGTGCCGGGCCAGATGGGCATCGCCGGCTTCCACGACCTCGAGGTCGGCCGCGTCGTGACGCCGACGCTGACCACGGTGCAGGTGCCGGCGATGGAGATGGGGCGGAAGGCCGGGCACATGATCCTCGCCCGCCTCGCCGGCAAGAAGACGCCCCGCCAGCGGCAGGATCTCGGTTTCAGCATCATCTCACGCGAGAGTACCCGGCGCGCGCACAAACCGGATTGACAGCCCATACGTTACCGGTAACATAACGCGATCCGATGCCAGATCGGGTCCAAGCGCCGATGGAGGAAACATCCGGCGCCACAGGGAGGAACATGATGCTGAAGACATTCCTGGCGGCCGCCGGCGCGGCTGCCATCGCCACTTCGTTTGCGTATGCGCAGGACAAGCCGGTGATCGGCCTGATCCAGATCGACCTGTCCAACCCGTTCCACCTCGGCGAGGTCGACGGGGCCAACGAGGCCGCGCGCCGCCACGGCTTCGAACTGGTGGTGACCAGCGGTGAGGGCGACGTCACCAAGCAGATCCAGGCGATGGAGAACCTGATCAACCAGGGCGTCGACGCCATCTCCATCAACTTCATCGATTCGGCCGCCTTCGGCCCGACCATGGCCAAGGCCGCTGCCGCCAACATCCCGGTGATCTGCCTCCACTCGAAGATCGACGGCTGCGCCGCGACGCTGGGCTTCGACGAGCGCTACACCGGCAAGATCGTCGGCGAGTACGCCGCGGAACTGCTCAAGGCCCGCTACAATGGCGAGGTCAAGGGCGAGGTGGCGAACCTCCAGGGCCTCCTTGGCCAGGGCCTCAACACCGACCGCTCGGGCGGTTTCACCGACGTGATGGCGCAGTACCCCGGCGTCACCGTCGTCGCCCAGGAGCCGACGAGCTGGGATCCGACCAAGGCGGTCTCGATCACCGAGAACTGGATGACGGCCTATCCGAACCTCGACCTGATCTACGGCAACTCGGACAGCCTCACCGTGCCCGCCGCGGGCGTGGTCGACCGCG
>JALHRF010000083.1 GCA_022841545.1 Bauldia sp.
ATGATCCGGCCCCATTTCTTCCGCTTCATCGCCGGGAGCGCCGCGCGGATCGCGTGGAAGGTGGCCGAGAGGTTGATGGCGATGATCTGGTCCCATTTCTCGACCGGGAACTCCTCGATCGGTGCGACATATTGAATGCCGGCATTGTTGACGAGGATGTCGACCGCGCCCGAGCCCGTCTCGGCCTCGGCGATCATCGCCGCGATCTCCGCCGGCTTGCTCATGTCCGCCGCCGAATAGCGCACCGTCACGCCGTATTTCGCGGCGAGCCCGGCCCGCTCCGCCTCGATCGCCGCCGCGTCGCCGAAGCCGTTGAGCACGATGTCGGCGCCTTCGGCGGCAAGGGCCGCGGCGATGCCGAGCCCGATGCCGCTGGTCGATCCGGTGACCAGTGCGGTCTTGCCCCTCAACATGATCTGCCTCCTCGCATGTCCCTGTTCGGCGCCTATATATTGCATCGCACCATGATTGGCACGTCGCGATCGTGTCGCGGGCCTGCTAGAAGTGCGGCCGGAGAATAGAGATGGCGTCCGTCAGCCCCGTCCTCGAAGTCGCCCACCACGATCATCGCCGCTGCGCCGACGATGCGCTCCGCCATGCCGAGGCGATCTCCCGCCGCGAGGGGCTCCGCCTCACCGAGCAGCGCCGTCGCGTGCTCGCGGCGCTCCTGGAAAGCCACGTCCCGGCGTCGGCCTATGACGTCATCGACCGCCTCGGCGGCGACGGCCGCCGCCCCGCCCCGGTCTCGGTCTACCGGGCGCTGGAGTTCCTCGTCGAGCACCGTTTCGCCCACCGCATTGAATCGCGGAACGCCTATGTCGCCTGCGATCGCGGCTCCGATTGCGCCGGCGAGACCACGCTGTTCCTCCTGTGCGACCTCTGCGGCGCCGCGGGCGAGGCCTCGTCCGCCGCGCTCCACCAAGTCCTCGCCGAGGTCACGGCGCGCGTCGGCTTCGCTCCGTCCGCGCCGGTGGTCGAGATCCGCGGCCGCTGCGCCCGCTGCCGGTGACCATGCTTCCCCGGCAGACCCCCCTCACCCTGTCCCTCTCCCCACCGGGGAGAGGGGACGCAGGCTCTTCCGCCTGTAGGCCATTCAGTCCGGGTCGTCGGCTAAAGGCGGACTCGGCTCGTCACGCAACGTCCCCTCTCCCCGGCGGGGAGAGGGACAGGGTGAGGGGGCTCCGGACCTCACCGTGCTCCGCGCCGGAATGACCCCATGACCGTCCTCGACCGCCCACTGCCCCGCCGCCCCACCGTCGCCGTCGATGTCGGCGGCGTCATGGTCGGCGGCAATGCCCCGGTCGTCGTCCAGTCGATGACCAACACCGACACCGCCGACATCGAGGGCACCGCGCGCCAGGTGGCGGCGCTGGCCCGCGCCGGGTCGGAGCTGGTGCGGATCACGGTCGACCGCGACGAGGCCGCTGCGGCGGTGCCGAAGATCCGCGACCGGCTCGACAAGATGGGCGTCGCCGTGCCGCTGATCGGCGACTTCCACTATATCGGCCACACGCTCCTCACCGACCACCCGGCCTGCGCCGAGGCGCTGGCGAAATACCGCATCAATCCCGGCAATGTCGGCTTCGGCGAGAAGAAGGACCGCCAGTTCGCGACCCTGATCGAGCTCGCCATCCGCCACGGCAAGACCGTGCGGATCGGCGTCAACTGGGGCTCGCTCGACCAGGCGCTCCTCACCCGCCTGATGGACGACAACGCGTCGTCAGCCTCGCCGGTCTCGGCGCGCGACGTGACGCGCGAGGCGATCGTCCAGTCGGCGCTCCTCTCCGCCGCCTTCGCCGAGGAGATAGGCCTGCCGCGCGAGCGCATCATCCTCTCCGCCAAGGTCAGCGCGGTGCAGGACCTGATCGCCGTCTATGCCGACCTTGCCCGCCGCACCGACCATGCCCTCCACCTCGGGCTGACCGAGGCCGGCATGGGGTCGAAGGGCATCGTCGCCTCCTCCGCCGCCCTCGCCATCCTCCTGCAGCAGGGCATCGGCGACACCATCCGCATTTCGCTCACCCCCGAGCCCGGCGGCGACCGCACCCGCGAGGTCGTGGTGGCGCAGGAGCTCCTCCAGACCATGGGCTTCCGCGCCTTCCTGCCCGTCGTCGCCGCCTGCCCCGGCTGCGGCCGCACCACCTCCACCGTGTTCCAGGAGCTCGCCCGAAGGATCGAGGACGACCTCAGGACCAACATGCCGGCGTGGAAGGAAAAATACCCCGGCGTCGAGGCGCTCCAGGTCGCCGTCATGGGCTGCATCGTCAACGGCCCCGGCGAATCGAAGCACGCCGACATCGGCATCTCGCTGCCGGGCACCGGCGAAACCCCCTCGGCCCCGGTCTTCATCGACGGCAAGAAGGCCGCCACGCTCCGCGGCCCCGCCATCGCCGACGATTTCCGGGCGATGGTCGAGGCCTATGTCGCGCGGCGGTTCGGCGCAAAGGCGACGGCGGAGACTGAGGCCGCGGAGCAAGCGTAGGGCGGAATATTATTCCGCCGTTCTTGCCGGTGACGCCGCACGGCGGAATACGCTTTGCTATTCCGCCCTACACTGCTCGGCAATCGGCCTTGCATCACCCGATCAGCCGCGCCGAAACCACGGCCGCCGCATAGAGCCCCAGTCCGAAGACCGTGTGGCCGATGACGCTCCGCAGGCGCACGGCGGTCGGGTCGGGTGTCTTCGACGCGGCAAACCCGGCGCCCATGCCCGGCTGCATGATCAGGAACGGGGCGGCCAGCGTCAGGAGGCTGAGGATGACGGCCGGCGCGAGCGTCGGGTGGCGCGCCCAGCCGAGCCCCCAGATCGCGAGCAGCAGCGCCGCGTAGACGATGCCGATCGCATAGTGGAAGAGCCAGCCGATCATGAGTTCGCCCCGAACCGGCGGCGTCTGGCCAATGCTGGCGTGGACGAAGCGACCGCGTGGAATCTGCGCGATCCAGCGCCCGACCAGATCCCATCGCGGCGCCGGCGTGCCGTACGCCCGCGTTGAAAGCAGCGCCCATCCGTCGAGGATGACCGTCGCCCCGGCGCCGATCAGGATGGCGCGAACGATGAACTCAACACCTTCAGGCACGAGTCGCTGCTCCGGCACGGCTGCGGTCGCGTGGGCGAGAAGCAGGAGTATCGACCTGGCGTCGGGCGGGCAACCCTCGCCGGCAGGCCCGACCCACTGCCGTCGCTGCACCTCCTGTCATCCCCGGCGAGCGCCGCAGGCGCGAGGTAAGGGGACCCAGTAAACGATGTCTGTGCCGAACGAGAATCGGCGGTGTTTACTGGGTCCCCGCTTTCGCGGGGATGACAGGAAGGAGACGCGACACGCGCGAAGCACGCGCGTGACTTACCGTTGACAACATCCTTCTATAGGAATATAGTCCGCATATCCTCGCTCGACGAAGGGGCGTCTACCGGTGACGGCCAGTTGATGGAGCGGGGGTGCGGCGCCCGCGGCGGTCACGGAAGTGACACCGGGGATGTGCGTTGCCGGTCTCGGCCGCATCCCACAAAGAGGACGACGGTCCGAACGTCCCGGGGAGCCCTGAGGAGTCCGCCCACCGCCACACCGCATGCTCCCGAAAAGTGTTCAGCGGTTTTCGGATGAGAGCATGCGGCATCAAATGTCGAGAGCGAAGGCCAAGTGGCCTTCGCTCGGGCGGTCGCCACGATGGATGGCTCAAGGGCGGGGCGCCGGGCGCGAAAGGCGAAGCCGGAGCGCACGGCGAGGCCGGGTGCGGCAGCGATGCCCGTGCCCCACGCCGTCGCCCCGTTACCCTGAAGCGCGGAGCTTGGGGCTGAAAGACGCCGCGGCGGGCGCTCCGACGAGCGCCACACTTAGACTACGGACAGGCGTTCGCCGAGCGCCCGCCACCCCCTTCGCCTCTTGCGAAGGAACATCGAGGAGGGACAAGCATCACCCCGGCCGCATCCCGGCGCGGGAAGGAGGACGTGTGTGTGAACCACTCCCTGTCATCCCCGGCGAGCGCCGAAGGCGCGAGGGAAGGGGACCCAGTAAACGATGCCCAGACTCGTTCGGACTCGGCAGTGGTTACTGGGTCCCCGCTTTCGCGGGGATGACAGGTTTTGGTTCTCGCCCGCTACTCCCGCCGGCCCCCCCCGATCGCCTCAGAGCGCGAAGCCGCCGTCGGCGAGGAAGATCTGTCCCGTGGTGTAGGAGGATTCGTCGCCGGCGAGATAGACGGCGAGCGCCGCGATCTCCTCCGGCTTGCCGAGCCGGCCCATCGGCTGGCGGTCGATGAAGGCCTGGAGGATGACCTCGACCGGCTTGCCGAGCGCCTTGGCCTGGGTCTCGATGCGGTGGTCGAGCGAGGGCGATTCGATCGTGCCGGGGCAGATCGCGTTCACCCTTATGCCCTGCTTGATGAAGTCCGCCGCCACCGCCTTGGTCAGGCCGATCACCGCCGCCTTCGAGGCGCCGTAGACGTAGCGGTTCGGGATGCCGCGCACGGAGGAAGCGCCCGACGAGATGTTGACGATCGCGCCAGCGCCGCGCTCGAGCATCCCCGGCAGGAAGGCGCGGATCGTGCGATGCATCGCCTTGGCGTTGATGTCGAAGGAGAAGTCCCACTCCTCGTCGGTGGTGGTGAGCACCGTGCCGTGGTGGACGAAGCCGGCGCAGTTGAACAGGATGTCGACCGGTCCGTATTTCTTCGCCATCGCATCGACCGCCGCGGTCGAGCGGACGTCGAGCCCGTCGGTCGCCGCGATGCCATGGTCCTTGAGGTCGGCGATCAGCTCCGGCCGGATGTCGGTGGCGATCACCTCGGCCCCCTCGCGGGCGAAGGCGATGGCCGTCGCCCGGCCGATGCCTGCGCCTGTGGCGGTGAGAAATGCGCGCTTGCCCTTGAGCCGGTCCATTCTTCTTGTGTCCCCTCATGACCCGACGAAAACCGGCGGGACCATGCCTTCCGTCCGCCCCGCGGTCAACGCCGCCGGACGGCATAGGCAAAAATGTCACGCCCGGACTTTCGTGTGTGAGTTTCGCCATAGAGCGGTTCCGGCGCGCGTGCGAGACGTGCCATACACGCCGCCTTAACCGGCGTCGTGATTCTATTGCCGCCGTTCCGGGGGAAGGTCGAGGGCGTACGTCTATGGTCAATGTGGTTCGCGGCAGCGTTCTCGCCATGCTCTTCGCGCTGATGATCGGCGCGGTCGTCGCCTATTTCACCCCGGCCGGTTCGGCCAGCAGCCCGGAGCCGGTGGATCTCCAGGTCGAGGTCCGCGGCGCAATCGAGGGGTTCTTCGGCGCGCTGATGACCGGGGAGCCGGACAAGGTGGCGGCGGTGCTCGCGCCCGAGTTCCAGATCTTGCGCTCCGACGGCTCCAACTACGACGCCAAGGGCTATCCGGACAGCAACCTGCCGATCATCTCGGAGATGCCGGCGATCGAGAAGCTCAACGTCACCGCCGAGGGCGACATCGCCGTCGCCTCCTACGTGATCAATGTCGACGAGACCCTCGACGGCTCGCTCGTCCAGGCCTACGCGCCGCGGCTCAGCGTTTTCCGGAAGGTGGGCGACGCCTGGCTGCTCGTCGCCCACGGCAACTTCGCCGCCATCGGGCAGTAGGGGCCGACGCCACCCGCGTCGCCCCGTCATCCCCGCGCACACCACCTGTCATCCCCGCGCAAGCGGGGACCCGGTAACCACTGGCGTTGAATGCAAGGACGGGGCCGGCGACGGCCCCCGCTGCCTCCCGTCGGGCGGCATCGTCTACTGGGTCCCGCTTGCGCGGGGATGACAACCGACCCCTACGGCTCCAGTTCGCTGTCCCAGTACAGGTAGTCGAGCCAGCTTTCATGCAGGTAGTTGGGCGGGAAGGCCCGGCCGTTGTTGTGGAGGTCCGCCACCGAGGGCTGGTAGGGGAGCTGCGCCGGCCACATCCGCGCCTCCCGCGGGCTCCGTCCGCCCTTGCGGAGGTTGCACGGCGAGCAGGCGGCGACGACGTTGTCCCAGGTCGTCTGCCCGCCGCGCGAGCGCGGCACGACGTGGTCGAAGGTCAGGTCGTGCTTGTCGCCGCAATACTGGCACTGGAAGCGGTCGCGCAGGAACACGTTGAACCGGGTGAAGGCCGGGTAGCGCGCCGGCTTCACATAGGTCTTCAGCGACACCACCGAGGGCAGCGCCATGGCGAAGGACGGGCTGTGGACGATCGTGTCGTACTCGGAGACGATGTTCACCCGGTCGAGGAACACCGCCTTGATGGCGTCCTGCCACGACCACAGCGACAGGGGATAGTAGCTGAGCGGCCGGTAGTCGGCATTGAGGACGAGGGCGGGGTTGGTCCCCGCGGAGACATGGACGTTCACGGACGCTCCCGAATCACGACCTGGAACCGGGCTAACCCCTTACGGCGGCGCATACTCTAGGCGAACTGTGACGCCGATGTGAAGAGGGGGGGAGGTTGAAACACGGCACGAAGAAATCATCGCTCGTCCTTCGCCCCCAAGCCATCCGGAACGCAGTAGAGGTTCGACTCTATCGAGTCGAAGCGGCTACAACGACCGCATGACAGCGATCCACATTCGAACCCTACACGACGCAGATCACCTTCTCACCCTCCTTAGGGCGTCGGCGGCCCGGGTTCACGACTGGATTGCCGCTCAGTCGGGGGAGCCGCTGGAGATGCTCAAGCTAATGAAGTTCGAAATGGTGGGATTCCATCCCGTTGAGGATCGGCCACTGAATGTCGTTGAACAGATCAATCAGACATGGACGTATTTCGTTGCCGCTGAGGCCGCAAAGCAACTCTTGGTGCTGCATCCCGACGCGGGTGGCTTCCACCTTGCGCCAGGTGCCCACGCATCGCGCGATCTCGACATCATGAGTGAGGCTGATGGCTTGGTGGGAGCGGAGACTTTTGCTGCTGTTGATCCTCGAAACAATCGAAAGCTTGCCATAGATCTCGCCAAATTGGCGACTAGGCACGAACAGCATCGCTACGTCTTCTTCCTCTCACCAATGTTTCCGATCGGGGCACGCCAAGTCAAGTTGGAGCGTTCCGGTGTGCAGGTCTGGTCTCTCGACTTCTAGTACACCGCAGCTTTGCCGGCAGCCTCCCGCGCAACCGCGTCCATGGCCTCCGGCGAAGCCCTTATCATCTTTCTCGGGGTGCGCCGGTGTGGCGTTGTGATCGAAGCGCGTAGGGCGGAATAGCCGCAAGGTCTGCCGTCGTTCTCGCCACATGTCGGTTGACGCCTTGCGGCGCGGGCTCACGCCTGACACGGTCATCGTCATTCGAAACGGCGGAATACGCTTCGCTATTCCGCCCTACATTCTAGCTAGCGTTGCACATGAAGAAAGTCGTTGACACGAATTTCCGACAGTCGCCGAAGCTGACCGAATATCTGGCGAAATCTCCGCAGAATTTCGCAGTGCTCACGGACTATTCGGCGATGGAAGTTTATAAGGGTAACACGCTGCCGTCGATCTACCGATCGGTCGAAATTCTCTCCCAGTTTCCGCGCCAAGTAGTCATTCTCCGTGGAACCACGGTGGTATGCGGACTGCGCGGACGGAAAGCCGACCTGCGAAGGCGGCTTGTTGACGAGAAGCAGACACGTGGCTTTTCCGAATATTGTCGTCATGTCAAGCAAGCTGAAGCGGGCAACCTCGCCTTCCAGAAGGCAATCTTAAAGCTTGGAAGGGAAGCGACGTCACATCTCGACCGCGTCTATCAGGACGCAACCGAATTTTCCTCGATCTTCTCAGACCTTTCTACGATCTACTCGCCAGCCGAATTGAAGGTAATCAGAACAACAAATCTCCTCGAAATTGGCGATCGAGCTATCATCACGAAGATAATCAAGGGAATTTATGACTGGTTCGTTGCTCTGTTTCGCCTGCACCCCAACGCGACGTTTAAGCCGACGAGGGCGGAAGTGCCCTACCTCTTCGTTTTTCGCACTGCCTTGTGTTCATATTTACTTTTCTTACGATGGGTTGCGGGAGGAAGCCAAGTCGACGTGAAGCCAGGTCGCATTCTGAACGATCTTGTAGATATCAATTTTGTGTCGTTCGCGCTCTATTTCGACGGGATACTTTCTGAGGATAAGAAGCTACTGGATATCTACAGAGATTCGCGATGGCTGTTGCAGCGTGTGTTCTCGAAGACACTCGTTTAGTTGCCAGTCCCTCACATCCAAGTTCGTCGCGTTCAGCGCGTTGTTTGGATGGATTCGCGCCGCGGTTCGACCTCGTTGCCCATCAGCCGGCCGAAGAGGTCGTCGCTCTCGCGCACGCGGACCTCGGGGGTGCGGACGTCCGGGTCGAGTGAGTAGGGCGGAATAGCCTTTGGCGTATTCCGCCGTCTTTTTTCGCCAGCCGTCGGTGCCCCGCCGTGTCGGGTTGATGGCTAACCCTGCCGCCGCGACTCGAAACGGCGGAATACGCTTCGCTATTCCGCCCTACACCGCCCCCATTGCGCTCAGCGAAGAAATCCATCCCCCCTCCGGAATCCTCCCGGACGATGCCCCCATCCTCGCTCGATGAGGGGGCGTCTCCGGAGACGTGCCTGAGGCGGGGGGTGCGGCGTCTGCTGGCGGCGGCTCGTGACCGTCGTCACCGGGAGGCCGCGACGAAACGCCCGCCGGCATACCGCTGCTCCCGAAAACTTCGCGACAGCACCGCACCCCAAGGGGCCCACTCCAGTTGCAGCGCATTTCAGAGCCGCTATTTGATCCTCATCGGTGCCTTGATGTTGATGGCAACCAGCTCGGGTGCTGCAGCGTCGCGCCCTTGTGGCCGCAGGCGGTGCAGCGCGCGGACCGGCGGATCACGTTGCTCGAGGCACCGGCGCAATGGTCGGAGCTTGTAGATTTCGGCAGCTGAGCGCAGTAATGGCCGAACGAAGGCTGTCATCGGGTGGTGGATGTCGGTCAAGGACAACCGGACCATGACCTTTTCAGCAATGACCCTGATCACCGCCCTCACCCTGCTTGGCCTTGGGCTTGGACTCCTCTTTGCCCCTGCCGCCATGCTGAAACCCTGGGGGTTAGAGAGCCCGACCCCCGCCGCCGTGATGTGCCGCCGCCTCGGCGCGGTTTATCTGGGGCTGGCGGTGATGATGGTTCTGGCGTGGAACGGCGAGACCCAGACAGCTACTGCGGTAGGTGCTGCGACAGCGACCGGGCTTCTTGCGCTGATGGGCCTCAACGAATTGCGACGGGGCAATGTCGGCAAGGGCATATTTGTCGCCATCACCGTCGAAGTCCTTTTGACGGCGGGCTTCTTGTCGACACTGTGGGCATGAGCGTTGAACTGTGGGGCGGAGCAAGCGTAGGGCGGAACAGCCTTTGGCGTATTCCGCCGTCATTCTTCGCCAGCCGTCGTGCCCGCCGTGTCCGGTTGACGGCTAACACTGCCGTCGGACTCGAAACGGCGGAATACGCTTCGCTATTCCGCCCTACACATCCAGATTCGCCACGTTCAGCGCGTTGTCCTGGATGAACTCCCGCCGCGGTTCGACCTCGTCGCCCATCAGGCGGCCGAACAGGTCGTCGGCTTCGTCGGCCTCGCGGACGCGGACCTGGAGGAGGGTGCGGACTTCGGGGTCGAGCGTCGTCTCCCAGAGCTGCTCGGCGTTCATTTCGCCCAGCCCTTTGTAGCGCTGGAGCGAGATGCCCTTCCGCCCGGCGAGGAGCACGGCGGCGAGGAGGTCGCGGGGGCCGCGGATCGGGGTCTCGTCGTCCTTCCGCCGGAAGGTGGCCGCCTTCCAGTAGACGGGCTGGAGCCGGGCGGTGAACGCGTCGAGCTTGCGGGCGTCGGCCGATTCCAGAAGCGCGAGGTCGACCGCGGCCACCTGCTTGACGCCGCGCACCTCGCGCTCGAAGCGGAAGCCCTCGTCCGGCGAGAAGTATCCGGCCCAGCCGGTCTCCCCCTCCTCGGCCAGCTTGTCGAGCCGGCGGGCGACATAGGCCGCCGCCTCCTCGGCCTTCTCCGTCTCGTTGAGGATGTCGCGGTTGAGCGCGCCGGCGATCGCCGCCTGCTCGACCACGCTCCGGTCATAGCGCCAGTGGAGGCCATCGAGCACATGGACGACCGAGCGCGCCTCGCGCACCGTGCCGGCGAGGTCGGGGCCGGCGCGGCTCTCGCCGGTGGCGAGGCGCAGCACCGCGTCGTCGACCCCGGCCGCGACCAGGAAATCCTCGAGCGCCGGCTCGTCCTTGAGGTAGACCTCGGAGGAGCCGCGCTTCAGCTTGTAGAGCGGCGGCTGGGCGATGAAGATGTGGCCGCGCTCGATCAGCTCCGGCATCTGGCGGAAGAAGAAGGTGAGGAGGAGCGTGCGGATATGGGCGCCGTCGACGTCGGCGTCCGTCATGATGATGATCTTGTGGTAGCGGAGCTTGTCGGCGTTGAACTCGTCGGTGCCGATGCCGGTGCCGAGCGCCAGGATCAGCGTGCCGATCTGGTCCGAGCCGAGCATCTTGTCGAAGCGCGCCCGCTCGACATTGAGGATTTTTCCTCGAAGCGGCAGGACGGCCTGGTTCTCGCGGTTCCGGCCCTGCTTGGCCGAGCCGCCGGCGGAATCGCCCTCGACGATGAAGATCTCGGATTTCGACGGGTCGCGCTCCTGGCAGTCGGCGAGTTTCCCCGGCAGCGACGCCATGTCGAGCGCGCCCTTCCGCCGCGTCAGCTCGCGCGCCTTCCGCGCGGCCTCGCGGGCGGCGGCCGCCTCGACCACCTTGCCGACGATCGCCTTGGCCTCCGGCGGATGCTCCTCGAACCAGGTGCCGAGCTGCTCGTTGACGATGTTCTCGACCACCGGGCGCACCTCGGACGAGACCAGCTTGTCTTTGGTTTGCGACGAGAATTTCGGGTCCGGCACCTTGACCGAGACCACCGCCGTCATGCCCTCGCGGCAGTCGTCGCCGGTGAGCGCCACCTTCTCCTTCCGCGTCGAGCCCTGCTTGTCGGCATAGGAGGTGACCTGGCGGGTCAGCGCGCCGCGGAAGCCGGCGAGATGGGTGCCGCCGTCGCGCTGCGGGATGTTGTTGGTGAACAGGAGGTTGTTCTCGTGGTAGCTGTCGTTCCACCACATCGCCACCTCGACGGTGATGCCGTCGCGCGTCCCCGTGAGCATGATCGGGTCCTTGATCAAGGGGTGCTTGGCGCGGTCGAGATAGCGGACGAACTCGGCGAGCCCGCCCTCGTACATCAGCGTCTCCGACTTCGGCTCGACGCCGCGCTTGTCGGTGAGCACGATTCTCACGCCCGAATTCAGGAACGCGAGCTCGCGGAGCCGGTGCTCCAGCGTCGCGAAGTCGAACTCGATCATCGTGAACGTCCCGGTCGAGGGCAGGAACGTGATCTCCGTGCCGTTCCGCCCGGCCCAGTCGCCCGTCACGGCGAGCGGCCCGTCGGGCTCGCCATGGGTGAAGCTCATCTCGTGGACCTTGCCGTCGCGCCAGATCTTCATGCTGAGCTTCGACGACAGCGCGTTGACCACCGAGACGCCGACGCCATGCAGGCCGCCGGACACCTTGTACGAGTTCTGGTCGAACTTTCCGCCGGCATGGAGCTGGGTCATGATGACCTCGGCCGCCGACACGCCCTCGCCGCTGTGGATGCCGGTGGGGATGCCGCGGCCGTTGTCGCGGACCGTCACCGACCCGTCGGGATTGAGCACCACCGACACCTCGTCGGCATGGCCGGCCAGCGCCTCGTCGATGGCGTTGTCGACCACCTCGTAGACCATGTGGTGCAGGCCCGAGCCGTCGTCGGTGTCGCCGATATACATGCCCGGGCGCTTCCGCACGGCATCGAGGCCCTTGAGGACCTTGATCGACTCGGCGCCATAATCGTCGCCGTTCGGCGCGACCGGATTGATTTCGTTCATGATTTTACGTGTCTCTCAGGGGCGCGGAACGAGGGTTCAATGCGTGCGGTTCACGTCGGGAACCGCCCTCGGGATGCGCTGCGAAATTAGGCCTGGAATCATGGCCCTTATATAGCATGCGGGAGCCCGGATTTCCCGCATTTTTCCACGATTTGGCAGCGTTTTCTGGCGCGCGCGACAGCCTTTTTCATCGGCTCGCCGCAGGACAGTCCGCGACGATGGCGACGGCGAGCTCGTAGCGCTGTTCCGTGGCGTGCTCATAAGGCGCGGAAAGCCGGGTCGCGGACGGGTCGCCGTAGCCTTCCGGTCCGCAAAGCCGGTCGTAGAGTTCACGGAGCGGCCGCGGCGGCTTGTCCCGCTTGCCCGACCAGGCGAACAGCACCGGCATGGGCGGCGCCCCCGCCGCGATCGGCCAGAGGCCGTATTCCGGCTCCGCGACCGTCACGCCGGGCAGGTGGAGCTTGAGGTTGCCGCCGATGTAGTGGTCCTCGGCGAGCACGTAGCCCTCCTCGAAGCCGAGCTTCCGGATGTCCTCGGCAAGCGGGCCGAACGGGGCCGTGGCCCGGAACGGCCCGCCATGCAGGTCGGGCAGGAGATACGTCACCGCCAGGGCAACCATGAGCACGATGCCGATCCCCGCGGAGATCGTGATCAGCAGCCGCTCGCGGAGCGGGTTGAGCCGCGGCTCGACCAGGATCATCAGGGCGAGCGGCAGCATGAACAGGATCGGCTGCAGCCAGCGCTCCTTCACCTCCGTCGCGCCGGTGGCGAGGACGGCGACGAGCACGATGCCGAGCGCGATGAGCAGCGCGCGGAGCACGAAGGCGCGGCCGTGCGGCAGACCGTGCCGAGCCGTGGCCGGCGCCGTGCCTCTCCCGAGCGGCAGGAAGGCCGCGGTGGCGAACACGGCGACGGCGAGCGCGACATAGCCTGCCACGCCGGCGAGCATCGCCACGAAGCTCCGCGCGAGGCCGAGGAGGCCGGCATCGTCGTCGATCTTGAACTTCGCGGTCCGTGACAGGGTCTCGTCCATGTGGGTCCAGACCCATTGGAGGTGCGGCGCCAGGAGGACGAGCGCGAGGCCGATCGCCGCCGCCATTCGCCAGGACAGCATCCGCGCCCGGAGCGCGGGAATGGTGAGGCCGGCCGCGAGCAGCGCCACGGCAAACGGGACGTAGCTGTACTTGGCCAGCGCCCCGAGCGCAAAGCAGATGCCGAGGAGGACGTAGTCGAGCCAGCTTCCGCGTTGAAGCACCCGGAGCATGGCGAGGAGCGTCGCCGCGGCGAGCGTCAGCGAGAGGAGCGTGTGGGTATGCGAGTGCAGCGCCTCCCAGCCGATCTGGGGGATCGCGAACAGCCCGAGCGATACCGCCGCCGCCTTGATTTCGTCGTCGAGCACGATCCGCGCCGACAGGAAGACAAGGACGTAGACCATCCAGAGGAGGACGAAGTGCAGGATGACGATCGCCGCCGCACCGAAGCCGAACACCGCAAGGAAAGCGACCTGCAGCCAGTTGTAGAGCGGCGGCTGCGAGCCGTAGCCGGGCTGGACCGCCTGGGTGATCACCAGCATTTCGGCGTCGTCGAGGCCGAGCGAGGATACCGCGAGCAGGCGGAGGATCGCCTGAAGCGCAAAATAGGTCGCGAGGAATGCGTAGAGGCGCGTCGCCACGCCGGTCCGCGCCGCGCCGGTCACCGGAAGCACGGTCATGCCGGCTCCATCTCGATCCTGCCGTCATGCGCCCGGCCCCGCTGCGCGGCGTCGCCGAGCGGAGCGAAGACGCCAGCGTCGGTGCCGGTCATGAAGGCCTGCGCGCCGAGGTCGCCGAGTACCTCGAACAGGGCCTCGCGCCGCGTTTCGTCGAGATGGGCGGCGATCTCGTCGAGGAGGATCACCGGCGTCTCCCCGGTCAAGTTGGCGACGAGTCGGGCCTGGGCGAGGACGAGGCCGACGAGCAGCGCCTTCTGCTCGCCGGTCGAGCAGGATTCGGCCGGCATGTCCTTCGGCGCGTGGCGGACGAGCAGGTCTGAACGGTGCGGTCCGACCAGGGTACGGCCGGCGGCGGCATCGGCGCTGCGCTCGTCGCGGAGGAGCTTCCGGTAGCGCTCCTCGACCTCGCGCGCGGCGAAGCCGTCGAGGTCGCCTTCAAGGCTTCCCGACAGCGCCAGGGCGGCCGTCGGAAACGCCGACCGCCGACCCGCGACGTCGATCATGGCGACGGCGAGCGCCGCCCACTCGCGCCGCGCCGCGGCGATGGCGACGCCGAGCTCGGCCATCTCGGTCTCGATCGCGTCGAGCCAGGCCGCGTCCGGCGCCGGTTCGGCGAGCAGCCGGTTCCGGCCGCGCATCGCCTTCTCGAAGGCGTTGGCGCGGGTGCCGTGGCGCTTGTCGATCGACAGAACCGCCCGGTCGAGATAGCGGCGGCGGTCGGCGGGGGGGCCTGTGAACAGGCCGTCCATCGTCGGCGTCAGCCAGAGGACCCGAAGGTGATCAAGGAGAGCATCGGAGGAGCCGACCGGGGCGTGGTTGACATGGACGCGCCGCTTCGATTCGGGCCCCATCGGCCCGGCCACGACCCCGGTCCCGAGGTCGACCTCGCCAGCGCCATTGGCGACCCGCGCCGCGACCGCAAAGGTCCCGCCGCCCTTCATCGCGATCTCGTCGAGCCGCGCGGCGCGGATGCCGCGTCCGGGCGAGAGCAGCGAAACCGCCTCGAGCAGGTTGGTCTTGCCGGCGCCGTTCTGGCCGGTGAGCACCACCGACAAGCCTGCGAGCGGCAGGGTCAGCGTGGCGTAGTTCCGGTAGCGGGTGAGCTTCAGCGCCGTGACGGCAGCACGCCGCTTCCCCGCGGCGGCGGGTCTGGCGGCGAGGGTCTGCGTGTCGCTCGGCATGGCCACTTATAGGACGGATAGGCCGGCATCGGAATTGCGGCGGCGACTTGTCGCAAATTCGGCGGGTTGATCGCCCTTCCTGAGGGCCGCCGGAGATGCAGCGGGCCGCGGTCTCCGGCGCCCCGCCACGTCAAGAGCGATGCCGATCACCCGGAATGAACGACCCTGCCCAGCCCCCGCCCGTCATCGCTGGTTCGCGCGCTCCCGACGCTCTTCTGGGCGGCAGCGGCGAATCGCAAGCGGCGGCGGGCCTCGGTGCTTCCCTTGCACTCCACGCGGTGTTGCTCGCGCTGATCCTCTCTGTGACGCTCGGACATAAGCCCGCGCCCGGCGAGCGCCCGATCTCCGTCGAGATCCTGACGCCGCAGGAATTCGAGGCCATGACCGCCCCGCGCCACGCAGTTGTGCCACCGCCTGCGCCGCCGCCGGCCGCCTCACCCTCGCCGCCCCCTGCGGAACAGGCGATGATCCAGCCGAGGGAAATGCTGTCCGCCGGGACCCTCGCCGATCCGCGCAGCCGCGCGGCGAGGTCGCTCCTGGCGACCCTGGACGACACCGAGCGCATGATCCAGCTCTGCGGGCTTGAGGCGATGGAACAGGTGCATGCGTGGCGCGAGTCGCTCAGACCGACCGCGGTCGTCGCCTACGCCATGGCGGAGGCGGCGGTTGCCGGCGACCTGGTCGACGCGGAGGGTGCGGCGTTCCGAAGCGGCGGGGCCTGGTATGCGATCAAGTTCAGGTGCCGGCTCCGGCCCGACCGTGCTTCGGTGGCCGCCTTCGCGTTCAAGGTCGGCGCGCCGGTGCCGGAGGAGGAATGGGAGTCGTTCAACCTGCCGGCCGACACGGGAATCGAAAGCGACTGATGGTTCTACTCGACCACCGGGCTCAGCCCGGCATCCGCGGCGCCGCAGGCGCCGCCGGCCTTGCACGGCTCGGGCGCGGGCGGTCGAACAGCTCTGGCCGCTCGACAAGGAGTGTTTCGAGATATCGCAGCGAACCCGAGGTGTGCTCCCGGACGTTTCTCTCGGTCGCCTTGCGGTCGCCGGCCTCGATCGCCTCGAGAATCGCTTCGTGCTGCTCCACGACCTGAGCGATCTTCCCCGGTTCCGGCACATGCAGGAAACGGATGCGGTCGAGATGCGCCTTCTTGACGTGAATGGCGCTCCAAAGGCGGCCCATGCCCGCCTGATCGAAGAGCCATGCATGCATGCGGTCGTCGAGCACCGTGAAGCGGGCGAAATTGCCGCTCCCTGCAACGGTCCTTTGCTCGGCCACGAGGTCGCGCGCCGTCGCCATGTCGCGTTTGCCCGTGGTGCAAAGACGGAGTGCGATTGCGACCTCCAGGTTCTCTCGCATGAATTGGGCCTGTCGCACCTCGTCCGGGTCGATCGCGGCGATGAACGTGCCGAACTGCGGAGCAACGGTAACCAGGCCGTGGTCGGCCAGTCGCAGGATAGCTTCCCGCACGGGCGTTCGGCTCACCTTGAAGAGTTCCGCCATGCTTTTCTCGGAGAGGGCTGCGCCCGGCTCGAGTTCGAGCTGAACCACCATCCGACGCAGTTCGTCGTAAATCTGGTCGGCGATGGATCGCCTTCGGTCGAGCTGCATTGCCAGTCTCTCATGCGAATCGGACTGGCCAGGCTTCCTGGCCGCCGTCCGTCGGTAGCGGTAATTTCGCTTGGCACTACCATACTAGTGCGGTAGAAAGCAAAGGCTTGGCGGTCGGCGGAAAATGCCGGCGTCCATCGGCGGGCCTGTCGGGGAGCCGGTCCGAACGCTTTGGTTGGTCATGAAGTCCAGGGAGGAACTCATGAGACTTGGAAAATTGCTGCTGCCGGTCATGGCAGCCGCCTGGCTTACGGCGCCGGCTGCGGTCGCTGCCGACTACACGCTGCGGCTCGGTCATGTGCTGGCCCCGACCGATCCGCTCAGCATCGCCGCCGAAGGCATGAAGGCGTCGATCGAAGAACGGAGCAAGGGCGCGGTGGAGATCCAGATCTTCACCAACTCGCAGCTTGGCGATACCCAGGACATGATGGACCAGGCGCAGGCCGGCGCGAATATCGGAACCTTCGCCGACGCCTCCCGCTTCGGCCAGTTCATCCCGAGCTTCAATGTCCTCGTCGCTCCCTACGCCTTCGCGAGCGTCGAGGAACTCGATGCATTCGTCGACGGGCCGACTTTCGCCAAATGGAACGAGGAACTTGCCGCCCAGACCGGCCTCAGCATCCTCTCCTTCAACTGGTATCAGGGCGCCCGCAATCTGGTCACCAAGAAGCCCGTGTCGACGCCGGCCGACCTCGCCGGTGTGCGGATGCGGACCATCGGCCAGCCCCTCTGGATCAGCACCATCGGGGCGATGGGCGCGGTGCCGACGCCGATGGCCTGGGCCGAGGTCTATCCGTCGCTGCAGACCGGCGCGCTCGACGCGGCGGAGGCACAGCCCTCGGCGATCTGGGGCGCAAAGCTCCACGAGGTCGCCAAGGACATCACCGTGACCGAGCACATCTACCTGATGAGCGGCCTCGTGGTGTCCGATGCGTGGCTCAAGTCGCTTCCCGAGGAACTCCGGACGATCGTCGAGGAGGAGGCCGTGCGCTGGGGCAAGGAGGCGCTCAAGGCCAATGTCGAGGGCTCCGCCGCGATCTTCGCCGACATCGAGAAGGCCGGGGGAACGGTCACGCGGATCGACACCGCGCCGTTCCGCGAAGCGGTGAAGCCGGTCTACGCCGAATTCGGCCTCGTCGATCTGATTGCCGAAGTCCAGAAGGAAGTGGCCAACTAGGCCTCTGCGGCCGGAGATCGTCCGCCGCGTCCACCGCGGCGGACGTTTCCTCTTCTCCGTTCGACCCCCACCCGGCGACCCCTGCCTGGAGCCGCGTGTCGCATGATCCCGCGCATTCTCTCGATGATCCGCAGCGCCGAGCGGGTTCTGACGATCGGCCTGCTGGCCGCCCTCGTCGCGGTGGTCTTCGCCGGCACCGTCGGACGCTATGTCGGTTATCCGGTGGTGTGGTCGGACGAGGTGGCGCAGGCGCTTTTCGTTTGGGTGTCGCTGCTCGCCGCCGACATGACGCTGCAGCGTTCCGGCCACTTCAGCGTCGACATCTTCGCGAACCTCTTGCCGCGGCGGCCGCGCCTCGTCCTCGACCTTGCCATCCTGGTGCTGATCGGCGCGCTGCTCACCCTTCTTTTCGTCGCCGCCTTTTCATTCGCCCGCATGACGTCGATGCGCCCGCTTCCGATGCTCGGCGTCCCGGCGTCCTTCGCCACCGCGGCGCTGCCCGTCGGCTTCGCACTGATGCTCGTCACCATCGTCGAGCAGTTCATTCGCCGCCTCCGCGCCGCACCGTCCCCGGATCGCATCCCACCGTCCGAGATCATGTGATGCTGACGGCGGTTGCGATCCTCTTCTTCGTCTTCCTGTTCATCAACGTGCCGGTCGCCTTCGCGCTGGCGCTAGCGACCATTCCGCTCTTCCTGCTCACCGACTACATGCCGCTCGTCGTCGCCGTGCAGCGCATGTACGGGGCGACGCAGTCCTTCCCGCTGCTCGCCGTGCCGTTCTTCATCCTGGCCGGAAACCTGATGAACACCACCGGCATCACAACGCGGCTCCTCAAGTTCGCGCGGCTTCTCACCGGATGGATGGCCGGGGGCCTGGCGCAGGTGTCGATTGCGCTGAGCGCGCTGATGGGCGGCATCTCCGGCTCCGCGGTGGCCGATGCGGCCATGGAGGCCCGCCTGCTTGGCCCAAGCATGGCGGAGCGGGGCTATGCCAAGGGCTTTTCGGCGAGCGTCATCGCCTTCAGCTCGGTGATCACGGCCACCATCCCGCCGAGCATCGGCCTGATCCTCTTCGGCTTCATCGGCGAAGTGTCGATCGGCCGGCTTCTGCTTGGCGGCGTCGTGCCCGGCCTGCTGATGACGGCGGTGCTCATGGCGACGACGGCGGCGGTGGCGCGGCGGATGGGTTACAAACCGGAACTCGCGTCGCGCCCGACCCTCCGTGAACTCGGCCTGAGCTTTCGCGAATGCATCTGGGCGCTGGTCTTCCCTGTCTTCCTGCTGGTGGGCTTCCGTTACGGCTTCTTCACCGCCACCGAGGCGGGGGCCGTGGTCGTGGTCTACGCCCTGGTCATCGGCCTGTTCGTCTACCGGGAACTGACCTGGCGGAACCTGCTTGACGCCATGCAGCATTCGATCGGCGATATCGGTCTCGTCATGCTGATCATCTGCATGGCCGCCGTTCTCGGCCACGCCCTGACGGTGGAACAGGCCCCAAGCGCGATCACCGGATTCCTGACCGGTTTCGCCGACAGCCGCTACGTCACGCTGTTCGTCGTGCTCGCCATCGTCTTCGTAGCCGGCATGTTCATGGAGGCGACCGTCAATGTCCTCCTGCTCACGCCGCTTCTCCTGCCGGCGCTGACCGCGCAAGGCTTCGATCCGGTGCATGTCGGCGTCGTGATGGTCATCCTCGTCACCGCCGGCGGCAACACGCCGCCGGTCGGCGTGATCATGTACGTGGTCTGCGGCATCCTCCAATGCAGCTTTGCCGAGTTCGTCCGCTGGTCGTGGCCGTTCATCCTCGCGATGTCGGCGCTGATTGTAACCCTGGCGCTCCTTCCCGACCTCGTCCTGTTCCTGCCCAACCTGCTGATGAAGCCGTGAATATGCGGGGTGAAATGCTGGCACCCACGGTGCATGCCGGGGCGCAGGCCATGCCTCTTGCCCAACGGTGCATCTGACTCCATATTGCGGTCTCCCGTAACAAACGAAAGGAGGTGATCCAGTGTCTCATTGTCTTTCGCCGCGCATGGCGGCCGTGACCTGGATCCTCGCCTCTAGCGAGGGCCGCGCCTCCTAGCGGGGCAGGTTTGGTCGAGCCGCTTACCCGCGGTACGACAATGGAAGGGCCGCCCCTGACCGGGCGGCCCTTCGTCGTTCTGGTTGCCTCCGGCGATTGGCAATCGCTCAGGCCCGGCATCCGGGAATGGGCGTCATGATCACGGAGATGGAAGCGTCGTACTTGCTCGCAGCGCCGGTTGCGGCGTCAATGCCCGCCCCGAGCACGCCGCCGAGGATGATGTTGCCCGCGACGTTGGTCTCGATATTGGAGTCGATCACGCCAATGCCGTCCTGGTAGCAGGCCTTGGTGCAGCGGACCTGAATCGCCTGCCCGCTCCGCTTCAGGACCACAGAGGCCGGCGTCACCACCTTGACGTGGCCGATCTTTCCCGACGTGAGTTCGCAGGTCGCCCCCGCCGCGCCCGGCGTGTCGACGATCACCGGCTGGGTCGTTCCCTTGGTTATCGTCGCGCAGGACGCCAGTCCGAACAGAACCACCCCCAACCCCCAGCCTCGCCCCGCAACCATCGCATCCCCCATGATCGAGCGATGCGACTTTAAATTGTATTAGTGACACATACAACTGAACATCACTGCGTCGAGTCCGCTCCCTCTGCGACGGTCGGCGTTTCGCCGGCCAGATCGGGGACGAGCACCGCAGCGCCCTGCAGTCGCCCGGCGCGCATCTGGTCGAGCGCCTCGTTGGCGTCTTCGAGGCGCATCGGCGTGACGGTGGTGATGATCGGCACCTCCTCGGCAACGCGCATGAAGTCCTCGCCGTCGGCGCGGGTGAGATTGGCGACCGATCGGATCATGCGCTCGCCCCACAGAAGCGCATAGGGGAAGGCCGGTATCTCGCTCATGTGGATGCCGGCGGCGATCACCCGGCCGCCCTTCCGCACCGCGCGAAGCGCTGCCGGAATCAACGAGCCGACGGGGGCGAAGATGATCGCCGCATCGAGCGGCTCGGCCGGCGGCTTGTCGGAATCGCCGACCCACTCGGCCCCGAAGCCGGCGGCGAAGTCCTTCGCCGCCCGGTCGCCGGGGCGGGTGAAGGCATGGACGCGCTGGCCCTGGTGGCGGGCGACCTGCGCCATGATGTGCGCCGCGGCGCCGAAGCCGTAGATGCCGAGGGTCTCGGCCGCGCCCGCCATGCGATGGGCGCGGTGGCCGATCAGCCCGGCGCAAAGCAGCGGCGCGGCATCGGCGTCGCTGTAGCTGTTGGGGATGCGGAGGCAGTAGCGGAAATCGGCGAGGACGAAATCCTGGTAGCCGCCATCGAGGTGGCAGCCGGTGAAGCGTGCGTCGTCGCACAGGTTTTCCTGGCCGGAATGGCAGTAGCGGCAGCGGCCGCAGGCGCCGCCGAGCCAGGGGACGCCGACCCGCTGCCCGACCGCGAAGCCGCGGGTGCGGTCCCCCATCTTCGCGACCTGGCCGACGATCTCGTGCCCCGGCACCACCGGGTGGCGGCACATCGGCAATTCGCCGTCGACGAGGTGGAGGTCGGTGCGGCAGACGCCGCAGGCGAGGACCCTGAGCAGGAGCTGGTTCGGCCCGGGCTCGGGAACCGCCCGTTCCTCGAGCCGGAGACGCTCTCCCGGCCGCTTGCTCACCATCGCCCGCATTCAGCCATCCTGCCATCATTGCCGGCCGGCGCGAAGTGGCCGGCATGTCGCGTCATCTTGCTCCCGCCGCGATCGCGGCGATAATCAGATCCGTCGAGGGGGCGACTCGCCGGTCCGGCCGCGCGGTTAACGATTCGTTGACCGCAAGCGGTCGACCATGGAACACGATGACGGGACGCTTCGCCATGCATGGCTTCCTCAAGGCCGGACTTTTCGTCCTGATGACGGCCGTATGCGCGCTCACCGCCACAGCCCAGGACGACGCGCCGGCCAAGGTGCTGTTCGGGCGGATCGCTCAGCCGGCCGACCTCGAACCGCGCAGCATCGGGGGCTATGCCCGCGGCTGCCTCGCCGGCGCCGACCCGATGCCTTTTGACGGCCCGACCTGGCAGGTGATGCGGCTTTCGCGCAACCGCATGTGGGGCATGCCCATCCTGGTCGACTATATCGAGAAGCTCGCCAACGACGCGAACCGGCTCGACGGCTGGCCGGGTCTCCTGGTCGGCGACCTGTCGCAGCCGCGCGGCGGCCCGATGCCGTACGGCCACACCAGCCACCAGATCGGCCTCGATGTCGACATCTGGTTCGACCCGATGCCGCCGACCGTGCTCACGCGGGAGGAGCGGGAGCAGCGGAGCGCCACCTCTTACATCAAGTCCGGCACCAATACCCAGTTGCGCAAGGACCTGTGGACCGACGCGCACTCGCGCATGATCAAGCGGGCGGCGAGCTACCCGGAGGTCGAGCGCATCTTCGTCAATGCCGGGGTGAAGAAGGAACTCTGCGACACCGCGGGCCGCGACCGCGCCTGGCTCCGCAAGATCCGTCCCTGGTACCTCCACGACGACCACCTCCATGTCCGCCTGTCCTGCCCGCCGGGAATGGCGGGATGCGTGGCGCAGGACCCGGTGCCCGAGGGCGACGGCTGCGGCGAAAACCTCCGCTACTGGCTGAGCGACGCGCCTTACCGCCCCGCCGACAAGCCGGTGAAGCCGGTCAAGCCGCCGCCGCCGATGACGCTTGCCGGGCTCCCATCGGCCTGCAAGCAGGTGCTCACGGCCGGCGTCCCCGGTGGCGGTCCGATGGAGATCCAGATGCCGCTGCCGCCGCCGCGGCCGCAGGTGAACTGACGCCCCGGCGGATGCGAGCTCTACTTCCCGCGCCGCATGCGGCCGGGGCCGTGTTCCCGGTGGGTTTTCCGCTGTCGATTCAATCCACTCCGCGACGCACGACACATATCCGAATCTCGATTCCTTCACGCTCTCGCGATGAGGAGGTGGAGGCCCTATGCATGGGCCGCTGCTGGCAGACTAGAAATCGAAGCCGTTGATGTTCTCGGCGGTGAAGACGAAGGGCAGGCCGAGGAGCACCTCGCTGCCGTCGACGCGGAGTTCGCCGAGGCGTCCGGCATCGAGCGCGGTGGCGCCGGGCTGGAGTGTGCCGTCGGCGGCGGCGCGGAGCACATGGAGCGCGGCATAGCCGAGGTCGACCGGGTTCCACAGCACCACCGAGCGGACGCAGCCGGAGGCGATATGCGGCTTCATCGGGTTGGGGGTGGCGAGGCCGACGATCGCGACGGCGCCGCACTTGCCGGTGGCGCCGACCCCCTCGGCGACGGCCGGGGTGGCGAAGTTGGTGAGCGTGACGAGGCCCTTCAGCGCCGCGCCATGGCGGCGGA
This sequence comes from Bauldia sp., assembly GCA_022841545.1. Taxonomy (GTDB): domain Bacteria; phylum Pseudomonadota; class Alphaproteobacteria; order Rhizobiales; family Kaistiaceae; genus Bauldia. The sequence continues at coordinate 22,901 of JALHRF010000083.1, forward strand.
TGAGGAGCGAGGCCTGGCGCGCGGCGAGCGAGCCGTCCTCCTCGCCCTCGCCCGTCCCGAGCCAGACCATGCCCGGATGGCACTTCGCCGCATAGGCCGCCATCTCGGCGACCCACCGCGCCTGCAGCGGGGCCGCGAGGCGGGAGGTGACGATGGCGAAGCCGCCGTCCTCGCCGATCTCGTCGGCCAGCGTATCCATCAGCACCTTGGCGATGCCCGCGGGGTCGGCGCGGTTGACGAACCACTGGC
>JALHRF010000084.1 GCA_022841545.1 Bauldia sp.
CGCGGCGCAGCCCGCCTCCGGAAACAGCCCGGACACGATGCAGGCGACCGGCAACCCCGTGAACCAGGCGCTGGCGACGCTGCTTGCCGATCCGCCGGTTTCACGGTCGTCGCCCGGCTGGCCCGCGGTCATCTCGGAGCCGGGTACGCCACCGGACGCCCCGGTCGCCGGCGCATCGCCCGAGGCAGCGGAGCCGCTCGCGCTTCCCGCTCCCCCCGTCATCCGGCCGCCGCCCGGCGAGGCGAGGGCGGTCGCGCGCGCGCCCGACTTCGACGCAGCGGAGTCGGGGCCGCTCGCCTACGGGCCGTCGATCCCGAGCTACGATCCGGTGCGTCAGCAGTTGCTGGAGCAGGAGGAAGAAACACGGAGCCCGGCCGCCGAACCCCACCCGCAGGTGGCGGCCCGCCCACCGGCCGAGGCAACCGCGCCCGTCCGCCCGGGCCGGGCGGTGATCAACGATTTCGTCAATCTCCGCGCCAAGCCGGACAATGCCGCCCCCGTCGTCGCGATCCTTGCCGAGGGTCTCTCGATCAAGGTGATCGCGTGCGACTATTGGTGCGAGATCGAGGCCGGCGGCAAGCGCGGCTTCGTCTTCAAGAAGTTCGTTTCGCGGTAGAGTTCGCGGCGCCCCGCCGCGAGACTCGCACTAGGCCGCCGCCGGCCGGACCTCGGGCGCAACCGCCGGTTCGAGCGCCGCCTCGATCGCGTCGTCGATCCGGTCGAGCGGGATGAACTCGAGCTGCCGCCGCGCGTCCGGGGAGATGTCCTCCAGGTCCTTCATGTTCCGTGCCGGCAGCATGACCCGGGTCAGCCCGGCGCGGGCCGCCGCGGCGCTCTTTTCCTTGATGCCGCCGATCGGCAGCACCAGCCCGCGAAGGCTGATCTCGCCGGTCATCGCCGTGTCGCTCCGGATCGTCCGGTTGGTGAGGAGCGAGACGAGGGCGAGGCTCATCGCCACGCCGGCGCTGGGGCCGTCCTTGGGGATTGCGCCCGCCGGGACGTGGATATGGATGTCGCTCTTCTCGACCAGCGCCGGATCGATGCCGAGCGAGTCGAGCCGGCTCTTGACCAGGCTCAGCGCCGCCTGCGCGCTCTCCTTCATCACGTCGCCGAGCTGGCCGGTGAGGATCAGCCGCCCCGAGCCGGGGATGCGGGTCGCCTCGACGAACAGGATGTCGCCGCCGACGGGCGTCCAGGCGAGGCCGGTCGCCACGCCGGGCACGCTCGTCCGCATCGCCACCTCGTTCTCGAAGCGCGGCGGCCCGAGCACCTTCTGGAGGTCGGCGACGTCGAGCGTGACGGACTCCGCGTTGCCTTCGGCGATCTCGACCGCGGCATAGCGGAGCGCGCGGCCGATCTCGCGTTCGAGGTTGCGGACGCCGGATTCGCGCGTGTAGTGGTCGATGATCTCGCGAAGCGCGGCATCGGTGATCGTCGCCTGCTCCGGCTTGAGGCCGTTCGCCTCGAACTGCCGCCGCATCAGGTAGCGCTTGGCGATCTCGAGCTTCTCGCCGTCGGTATAGCCGGAGAGCGAGATGATCTCCATGCGGTCGCGGAGCGGCCCGGGGATGGTGTCGAGCACGTTGGCGGTGGTGATGAAGACGACGCGCGACAGGTCGAATGGCACCGCAAGGTAGTTGTCGCGGAACGTCGCGTTCTGCTCCGGGTCGAGCACTTCCAGCATCGCCGCCGACGGGTCGCCCTGTATACCGCGGCCGAGCTTGTCGATCTCGTCGAGCATCATCACCGCGTTCCGTGCGCCGGCACGCCGGATGCCCTGGATGATGTTGCCCGGCAGCGCGCCGACATAGGTGCGCCGGTGGCCGCGGATCTCCGCCTCGTCATGGACCCCACCGAGCGAGACGCGAACGAACTTCCGCCCCATGGCGCGGGCGATCGACTGGCCGAGCGAGGTCTTGCCGACGCCGGGCGGGCCGACGAAGCAGAGAATCGGCGCCTTGCCTTCGGGGGCGAGCTTCCGCACCGCCAGGTACTCGATGATGCGGCGCTTGATCTTGTCGAGGCCGTAGTGATCCTCGTCGAGGATGCGGCGCGCCTCCTTGAGGTCGATCGGCTCCTCCTGCGGGAGCTTCCACGGCAGCTCGATCAGCCAGTCGAGATAGGTGCGGATCATGCCGTATTCGGCGGCCGCCTCGGGCATGCGCTCGAGCCGCCTGAGCTCGCGCCGCGCCTGGTCCTCGACCTCCTTCGGCATCCCGGCCTTGCCGATCGCCTCGCCGAGTTCGGCGATCTCGTTTTCCTTGCCGTCGGAATCGCCGAGCTCCTTCTGGATCGCGGCCATCTGCTCGCGCAAGAGCACCTCGCGCTGCCGCTTGTCGAGCGAGGCGCGGGTCTGCTGGCCGATCTCCTGCGACAGCCGGAGCACCTCGATCCGCTCGGCGAGGAAGCGCGAGACACGGTCGATGCGAGCCGTGAGGTCAATCGTCTCGAGCACCTCCTGCTTCTGCTCGATCGTCAGGTCGAGATAGGCGGCGACGATGTCGGCGAGCGCGCCGGCATCGTTGATCGCGTTGATCTGCTGGACGAGCTCCTGCGGCACCTGCGGCAGGAGTTCGAGTGCCTCGAGCGCCTGGCGCTTGAGGTTGATGAAGCGGGCCTGGATCTGCGGCGAGTCCGCCTCCGGCGTCTCGAGCCGCTCGATTCGCGCCACCAGGAACGGCCAGCCGTGCAGGAACTCGATCACCCGGAAGCGCTGCTCGCCTTGTGAAACGGCGTGGTGCGATCCGTCCTTGCCGGTGAGGTAGCGGACGACATTGGCGACGGTGCCGATCCGGTAGAGGTCGATCTCGCCGGGCTCGTCGACACTGGCGTCGCGCTGCGCGAGGATACCGATCTGCCGTTCGGCGCGGACTGCGTCCTGGGCCGCCGCCACGGAACGCGCGCGCCCGAGCGTCACCGGGATCACCATGCCCGGGAACAGCACGAGCTGCCGCACCGGCACGATGGCGATCGCGTCGGCGGGGATTTCCCGTTCGGTCCGGGAGCCGTTCTCGGCTTCCTTGGCGCTCAGTGTTTCGGTGTCGGCCACGGTCAGGGTCTCTCGATCTTGTGCAGGCGTATGAGAAGGCATCCGTCCGCCGCCTCGCGCTTCACCGCGTCGTAGCGGCCCGGCGGCAGTTGGATCCGCCGCTCGAAGCGTCCATAGGGCAGCTCCATGCGGTGAATGCGGGCATTGCGGAGCGAGTCCGGCAGCCTGCGCGTGCCACCGACGATCAGTTCGCCGTTCTGGATCACGGCTTCGGCGGTATTAGGGTCGACGCCGGGAAGCGCCACCAGCACGAGGAGTTCCGTCGCCGTCTCGATGACATCGGCCGGCGGCTCCCAGGTCGGCTTAGGCCCGCCCTTGCGCAGCTCGAAGAACCGGCCGCGCATCTCGTCCGCTTCGTTCATCATGGAGCGCATCTGCGCCCACATCCAGACATCGGGTTTACGCGTCGCCATATCCTGCCGTCCTTGGGGCCGCCTCTACGCCCAAGGTCCGGTATGTCGCGATTTTGCTTCGGGGTTTCAAGGCCTTTGGGCGGGACCCTTTTCATCGTCCTGGCGGATTCCGCCAAGCTACCGCAACTCCGGCAGGGCGAAGCGCTTTAACTCCGCGTTCCGATCCGCCCGCCTTGCGGCGCGATGACGACCTTCATGCAGCTGTCGACGTCCATCACCTGGTCCATCGCGGCCTTGGAGTCCGACACCGCGAAGACGTGGGTGACGAAATCCCGGAGCGGGTAGAGCGCCTGCGCCTTGTCGAGGAGCTTGAGGCTCGCCGGGTAGGCCGTCGGCGGATGGTTACACATGCCGATGACGCGCGCCTGCTTCGCCGCGAGGTGGTGCGGGTTGATCGACACGTCGCCGACCTCGGCGAAGACCCCGGCGACGATGTAGGTGCCGCCGCGGCGGATCATGTCGAGCCCGGTCGGGATCGCCTCGGCGAACCCCGTGCACTCGACCGCCACGTCCGCGCCCCGCCCCTCGGTCAGGTCGCGGACGGCGTCGGCGATCTCGCGCGAGGTGAGGCCGTTGACGTTGATGGTGTGGTCAGCGCCGAATTTCCGCGCGAACTGGAGACGGTAGTCGGAGCGGTCCAGCGCAATGATGTCGCCCGCCCCCATCAACCGCGCCTTCAGCACATGCAACATGCCCATCGGCCCGACGCCCTGGATCGCCACGGTCGCGCCGGAGCCAAAACCTTCGCCGTCCATGGAGTAGAACTCCTTGGCCTTGTCGAGATTGTAGGTGACGGACATCAGCTCGGTCATCACCGCGATCTCGGGGCCGAGGCTGTCCGGCACCTTGTAGACGAAGGCGTCGGGCCGGACATAGATGTGCTCGGCCCAGCCGCCCATCAGGTGCGGCGCCTCGGTCGCGGTGAAGTGGTTGCCGTAGCCGCGGATCTTCTCGCAGAGCGGAAAGCCGAAGGCGTTCCGGCAATACCAGCAGCGGCCGCAGAGGATGTCGGGACACATCACCACCCGGTCGCCGATGGTGAGCGGTTTGCCGGTATATTCGAGCCGAGTCCGCGCGCTCCGGCCGATCTCGGCGACGATGCCGACGATCTCGTGGCCGGGGACGATCGGGAACGGCGTCGTCGTCTCGGCCGGCGTCCCGCCATACTGGGTGGTCTCGCCGCGCCAGGTGTGCTTGTCGGTGCCGCAGATGCCACAGGCCTCGAGCGCGATCACCATCGCGTCGTCGCCGACCTCCGGGTACGGAAACTCCCGCGTCTCGATGCGTCCCGGCGCGGTCATCACCGCGGCTTTGACGGCGTTCCGGCTCATGAATGTCCTCCCGACGCTTCGGGCCCGTGCCGGCCCGATCCGCCCGAGCCTAGACCGCCGGGCGGCTTCGGGCGACCGGGATCGCAAACCCGCGCCCTACCCCGCGCTGGCGACCGCGCCTTTGTCGATGAACGCGGCGATCTCGTCGCGGCCATAGCCGAACTCGGCGAGGATCTCCGCCGTGTGCTCGCCGACCATGGGCGCCGGCCGGTCTATCGTCGCCGGCGTCTCGCTCATCTTCACCGCCGGCGCCACCACCTTCACCGTGCCGGCCCTCGGGTGCTCGTAGGTGGTGGTCGCGTTCATGTGCCGGACCTGCGGGTCGTCCGCCGCCTGAAGATGCGTCTTCACCTCGCCGCACCAGATGTCGACGGCGAGCATCGCCTCCATCAGGGCCGCGGTTGTCCACGTCCTGGTCAGCGCCGCGATCTTCTCCCAGATCTCGTCGCGCTTCTCGAACAGCGTGGTCTTGTCGTTGTAGGCGAGGAGCGAGTCGTCGCCGAGCACGCCGACGAGCTTGGTGTAGGGGCTCATCGCGATCGTCACCCAGCCGTCGGAGGTCGGGTAGACGCCGAACGGCGCCTCCATGCCGGGATGGCCGATGCCCGAATTGGGACGCTTGAAGTCGACGCCGAAGTTCATCGCCATCAGCATCTCCTGGCCCTGGTGGGCGAGCATGCCGGTGAGGAGATCGACCCTGATCTCCTGCCCCTTGCCGGACCGCTCCCGCCAGTAGAGGGCGGAGAGGATGCCGTAGACCATGTTCATCGCCCCGACCTGGTCGGAGAAGCCGGAGCCGACCGGGACGGGCGGTCCATCGCCGCGGCCGGTCGCGGCGGCGATTCCGGTGAGGCCCTGGATCAGCATGTCCTGTCCGGGGCGGCTCAGATACGGCCCGCTCTCGCCATAGCCCGAGCCCGAGCAGTAGATGATGCGCGGGTTGATCGTCTTGAAATCCTCATAGCCGTAGCCCATCCGCGCGAGCACGCCGGGGCGGAAATTCTGGACGACGACGTCGGCCTTGGCGCCGATCCGGTAGAGGATCTCCTTTGCCTCCGGCGCCTTCAGGTCGATCGCGAGCGACCGCTTGTTCCGGTTCCAGGCGAGGAAGTTCGGGCTCTCCGCACCGCCGACCCATCGGTTGTTGAAGGTCATGGTGCGGAAGAGGTCGCCCTGCCCCGGCCGCTCGATCTTGATGACGTTCGCCCCCATGTCGGCGAGAAGCTGGGTGGCGAACGGCCCCTGCAGGAGGTGGCTGAAATCGAGGATAGTGACGTCGGAGAGCGCTTTTTCGGTCATGGTGCGGGGACTCGCGGATGGTTCGAAGATAGGGGGCGTCGCGGCGGCGTTAGCGAAACACACCTCCTGTCATCCCCGCGAAAGCGGGGACCCAGTAACCGCCGTCGTGACTCGCCATGGAACGACATCGTTTACTGGCTCCCCTTACCTCGCGCCTGCGGCGCTCGCCGGGGATGACACCGCTGGTGTATGGTCTTGGCGCATCATCCCTTCCTTGCCGCCTCGACCCGCTGCCACAGCGGCGTGCCGGAGGTGTCGCTGTCGATCCGCGTGATGTGCCAGCGGCCGAGATTGGCGGTATAGAGGGCGGCGCCGTCGAAGGCGATGTTGGTCGGGTGGGCGAAGAGGTGTGCCGTCGCCTCCTCGATATAGACCTCGATGGTCTTGCCGTCGGGCGAAATCCTGAGCACGCGCGACGGTTCGTAGCAGCCGACGAAGAGGTACCCCTTGTCGTCGAAGGCGATGCCGTCGGGCAGCCCCGGCAGGTCGATCGCGAACGGCGTCGCCTCGCCGGCGGAGCCATCGGCGAGGATCGGTATCCTGCTCACCCGCTGCGCAAAGGTCTCGCAGACGAAGAGGGCGTTCCCGTCTAGCGACAGCGCCATGCCGTTGGCGAAGCGGAGCGGTTTGTCGTACCAGAGCCCGCCCGCACAGGTCGCGAGGTCATAGGCCCAGACCCCCGGCCCCGGCTCGGCGAAATGATGGCTGTCGGAGACGAGGAGCCGCCCCCTTGCCGCATCGACCACCGGATAGTTGGGGATCTTGATCCCCGCGCCGCTGAACCGTTCCACCCAGCGCGTGCGCAGGTCCAAGCGGAACACCGCCGCCTCCTTGAGGTCGCAGAAGTAGAGGGCGCGGTCGCCGTCGAATGCCAAGCCAAGCGTGAAGCCGCCGCCTTCGCCCATCACCTCGGCATGCGAGCCGTCCGGCGCGATCCTGAGCACCTCGCCGTTCTCGCTACCGCACCACACATAACCGTCGGGCCCGATCGCCACGCATTCCGCATGCTGGAGCCGGGGCTCGGTGAAAATGCCATCGAAGAAGACATGCGCCCGGCTCTCCGGCAGCACCGTCGTATCGGCCGTGGCGAAGCGGTGGGCCATGAGATCACCGCACCCCGATGAAGCCGGGATCGTACGGGTACTCGACCACCGACCCGTCATCGCCCGTCAGCCGGAGCACGCCATCGCCGGCTGCGATCGCCGTCACCTCGCCCCAACCCGTCGGCCTGGGGATGCCACCGACGGCATGGCTGAGCGACACCGAGCCGCGGAGGTCGACCCAGGTCGGCACGCCGGAGCGAGACAGTTCGTTCTCCTCGATCGAGGCCTTGTGCCCATAGGCCGACCAGGCGCGGCCCTCCTCGATGCCGAGCACACCCTTGTGGCGGCTGCTCCACGGCGCGTAGTAGCGGCCGCCGTTCGAGAACCACAGGAACGTCACCGGATAGTCGGCCGGGTTCTTCAGGCTGAGCATGATGTCATCCTCGGGCGAGCGAAGCGCCGCGGCCCAGCCGAGCGCCGAGCCCTTCGCCTCGACCAGCATCAGGAAATCCTCGTGCCCGTCGGCGAGCGGGTAGTTGCGAAGGTCGACGGTGCTGCCGTCGGCAAAGGGCAGCTGCGACAGGTCGGTGAACCGCGCCGGCACCTTGAACAGCGAGCGCCCCCGCGCCGGGTCGGTCTCCTGCGCGAGGCTCGGGATGTCGGCATAGGCCTTCGGCGAGAACGACAGCCGCCCCTTGCCGCTGAACCGGGTCATGCCGTGGCTCGCCGCCGAGACCCGGCCGTGGCCGCCGTCGAAGGTGTGGCGCTGGTAGGCGAAGGGATGGCCGCCGCGGAGCGTGATCTCCTTGGTCACCCGCGCCCCCATCACCGGCTTCGTCAGCACGTAGCGCGCCGTCGTCCGGTCGCCGCGCTCCTCCATGTCGAGCACCTCCCACGGCGCATTCGCCGGCCAGCCATGGCCGATCGTATTCTCGACGTCGCTGGTCGCGAAGGGCGCGCAGAAAAAGTCGCCGGAGAGATACTTCAGGTTCGGCGGGATCTCGGGGTCGCCGGTCACCGCCTTGTCCTCGACCCACGGCGCCGTGTGGAGCGGCGTCAACGTGCGGCCGCCCGCCTCGACCTCGAAGGCGCGGATATGGCCGACCTCGAGGTCGAGCACGAGCCGCACCCCGGGCGCGGTGATGGTGTGGAATTTCTCGGTCATTGCGTTTCCCCGGATTGCTCTTTCGGTTGCCCGGATGGACGTATCACCGGACATCCCGCGCACCAACTCACTCCCCCCTGATGACCAGCCCGCCATCCACCCGCACGATCTCGCCGGTGATGAACGAGGCCCGGTCGGACGCAAGGAACGCGACCAACTCCGCCACCTCGTCCGCCTCGCCGAAGCGGCCTAGGGGGTGGGCACGGTTCCACGTCGCGATCAGCGCGTCGGGGTCGGGGTGCTCGCGAAATACCTTCTCGTTGAGCGGCGTCATGATCGTCCCCGGCGCCACGGCGTTGACCCGGATGCCGTGCGGCGCGAGGTCGACCGCCGCCTGCTGGGTCAGCGCGTTGACGCCGCCCTTCGCAGCCGCATAGGCCGCCCAGCCCTTGAAGCCGGCGAGCGACTGCACCGAGCTCATGTTGACGACCGCACCCTTCCCCTTCTTCCGCATCTCCGGCACGCAGACCTTCATCCCGCGCCAAACGCTGGAAAGGTTGGTGGTCATCACCCGGTTCCAGCTCGCCTCGTCGATCTCGTCGACCACGCCGCCGATCGCCTGCGCGGCGTTGTTGACGAGCACGTCGATGCCGCCGAAGCGCGTCACCGCCGCCGCCGCCATCGCCTCCATGTCGGCCATAGCGGCGACGTCGGTGCGCACGAAGATCGCCGCATGCCCGGCATCGACCAGCGCCCGCGTCGTCGCCTCGCCCGCGTCCGCATCGATGTCGGCGATCACCACCCGCGCGCCGCGCGTCGCAAAGGCGCGGGCGCAGGCCGCGCCGATGCCCATCGCCGCCCCGGTGACGATCGCCACCCGCCCGTCGAAGTCTTTCGTCATGTCATTCGCCTCTGAACTCCGGATCGCGCTTCGCGAGGAAAGCGTCGATCCCTTCCTGTCCGTCATTCGTCCCGTAGAGCCGGAGCAGCACCTCCTGCTCGAACGCCAGCCCCGTCGGCAGGGCCGCGTCGGCGCCCTGCCGGATCAGCCGCTTCATCTCCGCCGCCGCCAGCGGCGCGACCTTGAGCACCGCCCGCGCCCGCTCGATCGCAGCCGGCATCAGCTCCTCGTCCGGCACGACCGCCGCGGCGATGCCGAGCTGGAAGGCGCGCTCCCCGGTGATGCGCCGCGCCGCGAGCATGATGTCCGACGCCATGTGCCTGCCGACCGCGCGGGTCAGCCGCTGCGTCCCGCCGCCACCCGGAGATAGGCCGAGCAGCCCCTCCGGCAGGCCGAGCCGCGCGCTCGCCCCACAGAGGATGATGTCGCAGCAGAGCGCGATCTCGAACCCGCCGCCGAGCGCGTAGCCGCGGATCGCGGCGATGGTCGGCTTGGGCAGCGCCTCGAGCTTGTCGAACACCCGCCGGCTCTCGAACTGGTACGCGGCGAATTCGCGTGTCCGGTTGCCCTGGTACTCGGCGATGTCAGCCCCCGCAACGAAGGCGCGCTCGCCGGCACCGGTCAGGATTACCACCCGCACGTTCTTGTCGACCGCGATCGCATCGAGCTCCGCCTCGAGCGCCCGCACCATCGGCGTCGACAGCGCGTTGAGCTTTTCCGGCCGGTTAAAGGTGAGCCGGACGATCCCTGGCTCGATCTCGTCGCGGAGGAGAACGGGGTCGGTCATGGCCGGCAACTCCTGTCATCCCGGCCAAGCGACCCGGGCCTTGGGCCGGGGGAGCGCGAGCCGGGACCCCGAGATATGGGAACGCCAGCGCCTTCGCGTCTCGGGGTCCCGTGTCTGCGGTGCACCGCTACGCGCTGCACCGCGCACGGGATGACAGTCGCGTGTGAGTCGCCCATCATCACCCCTTCACCGCCCCCGCCGTGAGCCCGGCCACGAACTGCCGCTGCAGCAGGAAGAACACCGCCACCACCGGAATCGAGATCAGCACCGAGCTCGCCATCAGCTCCCCATAGCGGATTCCGTACTGGCCGATGAAGTCGTTCATGCCGACGGGAAGCGTCCGCATGTCCTTGGTCGAGGTGAAGGACAGCGCGAACAGGAACTCCTGCCACGTCACGATCAGCACGAATACGGCGGTGGCGACGATGCCCGGCTTGCAGAGCGGCAGGATCACCGAGAAGAAGATGCGGAACGGCCCGCATCCGTCGACCGCCGCCGCCTCGTCGAGCTCGACCGGCAGCCGCGCCATGAAGGCGCGAAGCATCCAGATCGCCACCGGCAGCGTCACCGTGATGTAGGCGAGGATCAGCGAGGCATAGGTGTTGAGGAGCCCCGCCTCTTTCATCATCTTGTAGATCGGGATGATGATGGCGCTCGCCGGGAACATCTGCGCCGCGATCACCAGCGCCATCATGAACAGGATGAGCCGGGTCTGGTTGCGGGTGAAGGTGTAGGCGGCAAGGAGCGCGAGGCTGACCACGATCGCTACCGTCGACAGCGAGACGATGATCGAGTTCATGAAGTAGACGCGGAACTCCGGCCGGAAGGCCTTGACGTAATTGTCCAGCGTCGGGTTCTCCGGCCAGAGGTTGGCGGGGATGGCGAAGGGCTCGTCGCCCGGCTTCAGCGACACCGACACCATCCAGAAGAACGGCAGGAGGATCAGCACCGCGAGCAGCACCTGCCCCAGCATGAGCCACACCCGTGTCATGGGCTTCTGGCCGCTCATGCCCGCGCCACCCGCTGCCGGCCGCCGCGCTGGAGGATGAAGTAGACCGCGATCAGCACCGCAAGGATCAGGATCGAGAACACGCCATAGGCCGCCGCCTCGCCGAAGCGGAACTGGCCGAAGCCGAGCTCGTAGATCTTGGTCGGGAAGATGTGGGTCGCGTTCTGCGGCCCGCCCCGGGTCAGCACCCAGATCATGTCGAAATAGTTGAAGGTGAGGATCGTGGTCAGCACCACGTTGATGACGATCACCTCGCGCATCGACGGGAGCACGACGCTGAACAGCCGCCGTATCGGTCCGGCGCCGTCGATGATCGCCGCCTCGACCTGCTCGCGGTCGACGTTCTGGAGCGCGGCGAGGAACACCACCGCCGAGAACGGAAACCCCTTCCATACCGCCGCGACGATCGCCGCCGCCATCGCGGTCGAGGATTCGGCGAGCCACGCCGCGCCCTGGTCGGCGGCGCCGATCCGGATGAGGAACGAATTGATCAGCCCGAGCTGCGGGTCGTACATGAAGCGCCACAGGATCGCCGCGACGACGCCGGGCAGGATCCAAGGGAGAAGCACCAGCGAGCGCATCAGTCCGCTGGTCGGGAGCCGCTGGTTGAGGAGGAGCGCGACCAGGAAGCCGATGACGTTCTGGAAGAGCACGACGAACACCGTCCAGACGATCGAGTTCCGGACGATCTGGCCGAAGTCGCCGCTCTCGAAGATCTGCCGGTAGAGCTGCAGCCCGACGAATTTCGGGTTCGGATTGATGAACTCGGTCGCGTAGAGGCTCTCGATGGCCGTGCCGACCATCGGATAGTACATCAGCACTGCGACAAGGATGATGGCGGGCGCGAGAAACACCCAGGCCAGCCACCGGTTCCGCTGCTCCATCATTCCCTTGTTCGGCACTCCGCCCCAGCCGACAGGACGCCTCCTCTCCCGTTGGGAGAGGATAGCGCAGCACGATCGCTTGCGATCGATGCGCAGCTTGGTGAGGGGCGTGGCCTCTCGGAAGAGGTCGCTGTCCGCGCAAACATCAAGGTCTCGCCCCTCACCAAGCTCGACTACGCTCTGCTTCGCGGAGCAAGTCTCGCTAACCTCTCCCAACGGGAGAGGAGGCGGGCCTCCTGCAAAAGCTGCAAGAGGCCCAACCGGAGATCCCTAGTTCAGCGCGTCGATGGCGGCGCAGGCCTTGGCCGCGGCTTCCTTCGGGTCCATCCCGGCGAAGACGTCCTGGGCGAGCGTCACCTGGATGTCGGAGACCTCGAGGTAGCGCGGCGAGAGCGGACGCGGGGCGGCGTTGTTGAGCTGCTCCATGATCCGCTCCGGTCCCTTGCGGTTCTCCTTCAGGAAGGCGTTGGCGGCCTTGACGTTGGCCGGAATGAGATCGACGACCTTGCCGTTGACGTCCTCCTGGGTGAGGAACTGGATGAACTTCCACGCCGCTTCCTTGTTCGGCGAGTTGGCGTACATCACGAGGTTCCAGCCGCCATAGGTGCCGATCGGCGTCTTGCCCTCGGGCGCGGTGCCGTTGACGAAGTCCCAGTTGATCTTGGACTTCTGCAGCGTCGGCTGCTCCAGCGCCGGCCAGAACTCTATGGCGAGCGAGCCGTTGAGGAACAGTTCCCGCATGTCGCCGGACGAGGCATTGGCCATGCCCGCGGGCGCGTAGGGGGCAAGCGAGGCGAGATAGGCGAGCGCGCCGACCGAGGCGTCGCTGGTCAGCCCGCACGAGCCGTCGTCGTTGAGCACCTTGCCGCCGTTCGAGAAGATGAACGAGTCCATCACCACGACGGTGTCCTCGCCCTTGTGGGCGAAGAGGCCGATGCCGAACTTGCCGTTGGCGGCGTCGGTCAGCTTCTCGCCGGCCGCCTTGAGGCCCTCGAAGGTGGCGATCGACGCCGGGTCGACGCCGGCCGCCTTAAGCAAGTCGTCATTGTAGAAGCTGAACTGCCAGACATCGACGTTGAACGGGATGCCCCAGAGCTTGCCGTCATAGTTGGCCGAGGCCCAGGCGCCGGGGAAGAAGGTGTCGGCGGTGACGCCGGCGCCCTTGGCGAGATCGTCGAGCGGCTCGATGGCGCCGGCCGCGGCGAAGGCGGCGACCCAGATCTGGTCGACCGTCGAGACATCCGGCGCATTGCCGCCCTGCACGGCGGTCAAGAGCCGCTGCTGGTATTCCGGATAGGGAATCGTGGTCACCTCGACCTTGATGCCGGGGTTGGCGGCCTCAAAGCTCTTCACCGCCTCCTCCTGGTACTGGCTGAGGCCGGATTCGGTCTGCTGGTTGTCCCAGAACTTGAGGACGATGTCCTCGGCGTAGGCCGCGGCGGGCAGGACGAGCGCCATTGCGGTCGCGAGCAGGAATGTCTTCTTCATCTGAGGTTCCTCCCTTTCAGGTTTGTCAGGCGATGGCTTCCGGCCGTCGTCGATCGTGAAGCGGACCCGCAGGCCGGAAGGCCGGGCGCTCCTCGTTTCCCGTCTCCTCGTCGGCGATGGTGATCTGCGTGCCGGCCGACGCGAAGGCGAGGCGGTCCGCTGGCAGCGAACCGGAGTCGGTGATCAGCTCGTCGACGCGGTCGAGCGCGACGATGCGGTGGTTGGCGTCCTGCCCGACGAGCGAATGGTCGGCCATGACATGGACCTCGCGCGAGGCGTCGGCGAAGCGGCGCGCCGCGAGCGCCATCCGCTCGTCGCTGGCCGAGGGACCGAATCGCGCCGAGATGCCGTCCACGGCGAGGAAGGCCTTGTCGACGCGGAGCGTCTCGAACAGCGCGCCGAGGCTCGGGCCGACCAGGCAGCGGGCCTTGAGGTGGAGTTCCCCGCTGGTCAGGATCACCTTCAGCCCGCTCCGTCCCGCGAGCCGCTCGAGCACGTCGAGCGAATTGGTCACCACCGTGATGTCGCTCGCCGCGCGCAGCTCCTCGGCCAGGAAGAGCGACACCTCGCCGTGATTGACGAGGATGGTGTCGCCCGGCTTGACCGCCGCCACCGCCGCGCGGGCGATCAGCCGGCGGATCGCGCGGATCTCGTGGGCGATGCCGGCCTGCGGGGCGGCGACCACCAGTTCCAGGCCGAGCGCGTCGGCGCGATGCTGCATGGCGCGCCGCATGTTGCGGTACCAGTCGTGGGCCGGGTAGTGCGGCACGAAGCCGATGCGGGGCCTGCGGCCCCCCACCCGCGCGGGCCTCGCCGCCGGCGGCGGTGCGGCGAGCGCGGTGAGACGCGGCGCAGGCGAGAACGTCCAGCCCGCGTCGCCGCGCCGGTAGTAGTCGCCGAGGTTGGCACGTGTGAGGATGGCGTGAGGGGTCCTGACCTCGGCCGGCATCGCGCCGCCGTCGAGGGCCCCTGCGAGCACGTCGACGGCGCGCTGGCCGACCAGCTCGGGAAACAGCGCGCAGCAGGCGACGAGCCTGCCGTCATCGTGGAGCGCATCGAGCAGCGCCCCACCCTCGCCGCCCACCGAGAAGCCGCTCACGCCATCGTGGCCCAGCCGGTCCGCCGCCTCGAGCGCGGCGAGGATCGAATGGTCGTTGACCCCGAAGAGGACGTTGATGTCGGGATGGGCCTGGAGCGCGTCGAGGCTGGCGCGGAGCGCGGAGCGGAAGATGCCGCGTCCGTCGACCCGCCAGTGCCGCACGTCGCCATCGAAGGCGTCGGCGAAGCCTGCCACGAACCCGTCGCAGCGCGCCCGCGTGTTTGGCAGCGCCTCCAGCGACACCACCAGGATCCGCGCCGACTTGATCCTGCGCCCGAGGTGACGCGCCGCCGCTTCGCCGAGGTCGCGTCCCGCCGCAACGTTGTCCGAGCCGAGATAGGTCCCGCCGGCCTGCGGCGCGGATTCGGCCAGGAAGGGAATGCGCCGCCGGCGCGCCATGAGCCGGAGCGTCTCGGCCCCCTTGCCTTCGAGCGGCGGCAGCACGATCGCGTCGGTGTCGTCGATGGGAAGACCGATATCCTCGGCCGGCGACGCCACGCGCCCGGTGCCCTTGTCGACGACGCCGCTGACCTTCGACACTCCGCCATGGCTCCGGCGAAGCGCGCCGTCCGCGGCAAGCCGCGCCACGTCCCTCCGCACCGTAACTTCCGAAACCCGCCCGAGCCGCGCCACGAGATCGTGGATCGACGCCACGCCGACCTCGTTGAGAAACGAGAGAATCCGCGCCTCGCGCTCAGCTTTGATCATTATTGATAGTTTCTTCCGCCGACTGGAGGCTCACTCTACAAGAACGCAGCAAATCCAATCAAGATCTAAAGCCGAATTGATCAAAAATGATCATTCCCACAAGTCGATGGGTGGCCTCTCGCAGCTGCCGGGGAGTTGTCCGTTGACGGGCGCAGCAAACCCCTGTTTGTGATAGGTGGGCGCGGAACGCGGGGCAGGCGGGTCTTGCAGGCTTCAATGGAACCAACGGCAGGCGCCGTCGCACCAATTGCCGGGAGAGAGAGAACCATCCGAGTGTGGATCGCGATCAACGCCGCGATCCTTGCGCTCTGGCTGCTCGTTCCGCTTGCGATCGGGATCTTTGAAGACGATCGCGATGCGAGCGAATCCGAAAACCGGAGCCTTGCGCAATGGCCGTCATTGCCGGTCGCACTCGCGGAGGCGCCGAACTGGCTCACGCCATTTGCGGACTATCTCAGGGACCAGATCGGCCTCCGCGAAGCCTTCACCAATGCGCACGCTTGGGCTCTCTATTCTATCGGGGTGAGCGCGAACCCAGACGTGGTGATAGGCAGCGACGGCTTTCTATTTCAACGGACCCTGTCCAAACCGGGAGACTATCTGGAGGAGAGCTTTGGGCGACTTCGACTCGCCCAAGACGAAGTAAATGCTGTCGTAGGCCGAATCGCGAAGAACGCCGACCGCGCAGCGTTGATTGGAGTACCCTACCTAGTGGCTATCGTTCCTAATAAGAGCATCGTTTATAAGAAATACCTGCCCCAGCGCTACCGCGAACGGATTTCTGATGACCGTATGTTAGGGCAAGTTGCCAAGGAAGCAGAACATCGCAATATTCCCTTCCTTGATCTATCTCAGGCAATATTGCGTGTATCCAAGAATCAGCTTTCTTGGCTGCGCCACGACACTCACTGGAACTCGGTCGGCGCCTGGGCAGCATATCAGGCCATAGCAGACAAGATTGAGGCCCGTTACGGCCATTCGGTAATCCCCCTGGACTCCGAGGATGTCAAATTCCAGGGGCGCGCGACAATAGACGGCGATCTTGCAAAGCTGCTCGGACTTCGAGGGCTTTCTGAGATGACCTTTGATGCGGCCTTTGCGCGCGAGGTGGAAGTCCAGTCCGAAGAATTCCTAAAGGACGGAAATAGGACAATTGGGAGCTTGATACGGACGACTTACGTTGATGGCCCGCGAATAATGATCCTTGCCGACTCATTTTTTTGGCGACTGCGTCCACTATTGATCGCCTCGTCCTCAGAGATTCTTTGGTTGCGTCAACTCGATTTCACAGTTCCATGGGACAAAGTGGAAGAGTTTAGGCCCTCCGCCATCATCAGCCTGTACATCGAGTCGAATTTCATACTTAAACGGTGGATGGATGACTAAGGGGTTCTATTTTGGTTTTTTCCAGCATTGAATTTATTTTTTACTTCCTTCCGCTGACGCTCATCGCGTATTTCTTGTCGCCGCGAGCGTTGAAGAACATCATTCTGCTTCTGGTCAGCCTGATATTTTATGCCTGGGGTGAGCTTCAATATGTTTGGGTTATGCTCGCTTCCATTGCGATGAACTATGTCCTCGCCCTTTTCCTCCGAGGTGATCGCTCGATCCAAGACAAGACCGTGGTCGGAATTGCAGTCGCGGGTAACCTCGCGCTTCTCATATTCTTCAAGTACGCAACATTTATCCTCGACAATATTCTCGGTTACGACGTCGTACTCGATATCCATCTTCCCTTGGGTATCTCGTTCTTCACATTTCAGGCGATGTCCTATGTGATCGACCTCTACCGCGGCGAGGCGCGGGTCGAGCGGAATCCACTGAATGTCGCTCTCTACATCGCATTGTTCCCTCAGTTGATCGCGGGGCCGATCGTTCGCTTCAACCTCATCGCCGACGAGCTTCACAGTCGGCCGACGACGGTCGACAACTTTGCTGCCGGGATGCGCCTCTTCGTGCTCGGCCTGGCGCAGAAGGTGCTGCTGGCGAATATCGTGGCGGCGCCCGCCGACGCCATCTTCGCGGCGGACCCCAACACGCTGCGGGTCGAGACCGTGTGGTTCGGGGTCGTTTGCTACACGTTCCAGATCTTCTTCGATTTCGCAGGGTATTCGTTGATGGCGATCGGCCTGGGCCGGGTTCTTGGGTTCACCTTTCCGCAGAACTTCAACTACCCCTACATCTCCAAATCGGTGACCGAGTTCTGGCACCGTTGGCACATCACCTTGTCGACCTGGTTTCGGGACTACCTCTACATCCCGCTCGGCGGCAACCGCGATGGCACCCTGGCCACTTACAGGAACCTCCTCATCGTCTTCGTGCTGTGCGGCCTGTGGCACGGCGCGGCGTGGACGTTCCTCGTCTGGGGCCTCTATCACGGGCTGTTTCTGGTGATCGAGAGGATGGGATTCCGCAACTGGCTGGGGCGTTTGTGGTCGCCCCTCCAACACGCCTATCTGCTTGTCGTCGTCATGGTCGGGTGGACGTTCTTTCGGTGCGAGACGATCGATGCAGCGCTCCACATGCTGGCGCGGATGTTCGGTTTCGGCGGCGAGGGCGCGTTTGTCGGCCTCGATGAATACGTCAACGCCGAGGTGCTGACCGTCGTCATCCTCGCCATCATCTTCTCGACGCCCTTGCCCGCGCGCCTCTTCAACGCCCTTCCCGTCGCATCGGTATCCGCGCTTCGCGCAAACGGCAGCCAGTTCCTCCAATCCGCCGTCGTCGTTTGCCTCATCCTCCTCGTCACGGCGAAGCTCATGGCGAGCGCTTACAACCCATTTATCTACTTTCGCTTTTGACAGCAGCGGCCGGTCGCGGTAGCGCGAGCATGGCCGGTCGCCGAGGTATCGCTCGGCGGCTATTTCAGGTTCCTTCGCGACGGACGGAAGAGACGCCATGCCCAATACCCCCTATGACAACCTGCTCGCCGGTGTGCCGACCGAGCTCTATATCGGCGGCGAATGGCGCCCGGCTTCGGATGGCGCGCGCCTCGACGTCACCGACCCGGCGACCGAGGCGGTGATCACGAGCGCCGCCTCGGCCAGCGTCGACGACGCCAAGGCCGCGGTGGATGCGGCTGCGGCGGTGGGACCGGCCTGGGCCGCGAAGAAGCCCCGCGAGCGCGGCGAGATCCTTCGCAAGGCCTTCGAGCTGATCGTCAAGGACGGCGAGCGCCTCGCGCGCCTGATGACGCTCGAGAACGGCAAGGCGCTGCCCGATTCGCGCGCCGAAGCCGCCTATGCCGCGGAGTTCTTCCGCTGGAGCGCTGAGGAAGCGGTGCGGAATCTCGGCCAGGTGTCGACCGCCCCGTCCTCGGGCGCCCGCATCCTGGTCCAGCACAAGCCGGCCGGCGTCGCCGTGCTGGTCACGCCGTGGAACTTCCCCGCGGCGATGGCGACGCGGAAGATCGGCCCGGCACTCGCCGCGGGCTGCACGGTGGTGCTGAAGCCCGCCTCCGAGACGCCGCTCACCGCGCTGGCGCTGGTCCCACTCCTCGAGGAGGCGGGCGTTCCGCCCGGCGTGGTCAACGTCATCCCTTCGCGCCGCTCGGGCGCGGTGGTCGGCGAGATGCTCAAGGACATGCGTGTCCGGGTCATCTCCTTCACCGGCTCGACCGAGGTCGGACGAAAGCTGATCCATGCCGCGGCCGACAACGTGGTCAAGCCGGTGATGGAACTCGGCGGCAACGCACCCTTCATCGTCTTCGACGATGCCGACATCGACGCTGCGGTCGAGGGCGCGATGATCGCCAAGATGCGCAACATGGGCGAAGCTTGCACCTCAGCCAACCGCTTCTACGTTCACGCGGCTGTACATGACGCCTTCGTCGAGAAGTTCGCAGCGCGGATGCGGTCCCTCAAGCTCGGCAACGGCCTGGAGGACGGGGTCGCCGTCGGCCCGCTGGTCAATGCCGAGACCCGCGACAAGGTCGTCCATCTCGTCGCCGACGCGGTCGCGAAGGGCGCGAAAGTGGTCACCGGCGGCAAAGCGCCCGACGGCAAGGGCTTCTACTATCCCGCAACGGTACTGACCGGCGTCAGCGACGATGCCGAGCTGCTCCGCGAGGAGATCTTCGGCCCGGTCGCGCCGATCCAGACCTTTCGCGACGAGGATGAGGTGGTGGCCCGCGCCAACGCCACCGAATACGGCCTCGTCGCCTATCTCTTCACCCGCGACCTCAGCCGCGGGCTCCGCGTCTCGGAGCGGCTCGAATTCGGCATGATCGGCCTCAACCGCGGCATCGTCTCCGACCCCGCCGCCCCCTTTGGCGGCATGAAGCAGAGCGGCCTCGGGCGCGAGGGCGCCCATGAGGGCCTGATGGAGTTTCTCGAGACGCAATACGTTTCGGTGAACTGGTGAGGACGCCGGGCAGGCCGATCCCTTCCCGGCTTCGCTTGCAATGACCGCGAAAGGCGCGGCCGGCGACTCTTTCGGAGGGTTGCCGCGGCTTTCGACCGAGGGCCCCGATTCAGTTTTCGGCCGATGGCTGGGCGCTCAGACGATCGGCGCCAGTGCGCGTTGGGGCCCCATCATGACATCAACAGCAGACCCCGGCGCGACCAGGACCGCATATGCCGGCGGCAAGAGCCGTGAACGGGCATTGGCCGTTGCGACGCTGACGCCGGCGCCGGTCCGGTCCACGCTCAGAACTTGACCTGTGGAGGAGCTTGGACCGCGGCCCGCTCGCCCTCGTCGAGTTCGAAGAACTCACGGGACTGAAAGCCCATGTTCCGTGCGATCAGCACCGCCGGGAACTGCTCGATCGCGGTGTTGTACTCCTGGACGGCATTGTTGAAGAAACGCCGTGAGGCGGCGATCTTGTTCTCGAGGTCGGCGAGCTCGGTCTGGAGCTGGAGGAAATTCTGGTTGGCCTTGAGGTCGGGATAGGCCTCGGCCAGCGCGAACAGCTGGCGGAGCGCGCCGGTCAGCATGTTCTCGGCCTTCGCCTGGGCCTCCGGTCCCTGCGCCGCGACGGCGGCGTTGCGGGCGGCGGTGACGGCCTCGAGCGTCGAGCGCTCGTGGGTGGCGTAGCCCTTTACCGTCTCGACCAGGTTCGGCACCAGGTCGTGGCGCTGCTTGAGCTGGACCGAGATGTCCGACCAGGACTGGCTCACCGTCTGCCGGAGCGCGACCAGCCGGTTGTAGAGGAAGATCAGGTAGACGACGGCAAGGACGATGATGCCGAGAATGATCCAGCCGGTCGTGCCCATGTCAGTTCTCTCCGTGATTTCCCGGGCCGGAGCTTAGCAGCGGCTGCGAGTCGCGACCACTGTTCAGGAAGACAGCAGAATCACCGGCCGGAAGGCAGCAGCTCCGGCCGGTATTCGAAATGCATCGTGTCGTAGTGGTACCACTTGCCGCCCCAGATGAAGCCGTGGCGCTCGAAGACCTCAGCGATCGCAAAGGGGATGCGGTTCCGGTAGGGATAGAGGCCGCCGACCGGCTTCGACCACAGCCAGTAGTCGGTATGCTCGGTGTTGATGTCGATGGCCGCGCCGTAGGCATGCATGCTGCGACGGTCGGTGCCGGCGATCCGGCGGCAGTTATAGGTTCCGGCGGAAGGGACGAGATATTTCGTCATCTCCGGCGGAAGTTCGCGGAGATCGGCGACCACCGCCTCGAGCGCGTCGGCCGCGCCGTTCGCGGTGGTGAAGCGGACCTTGCCCCTGAGCCACGGAACGTCCCGCATCTGTGGAGCAACCTCGCCCGTCTCGCAGTCGCCGTACAATTTCGTGAACAGCGGCTCGTAGCGGATGCGGCCGGGATCCTCGTTCACGCCCGGCTCAGCGGCCGGCGGTCCCGGCCGGTAGGGAATGACGAACATGTCGTCGACGTCGGGACGGTCGAGGAGAGTGTCGAAATCCTTGCCTTCAATGCCGTCGGAGATCGCCATGCGGGTGCCGTCCCGCCAGACGAGGTCGTTGCCCTCGATGCCGGCGAACTGCTCCGGATAGGCGGCGACGAGCTCCGCGACGGTCGGGTCGGCGGCAAGGGCGGACGCGCCGGGGGCGAGGAGGGGGAGGATGAAGGCGAGGAACGATCTCAGGCGCATGGCGGGCGCAGCGAGTTGTGGGCTTCCTTCGCGCCGAGTTCGTCATCCGAAGCCAGGCACCTCACGTCGAGTGCTTCGAGGCTTCTCCTATTGATGATGCCAGCGTCGAACAGCTCTAGTGCCGTTTCATGCAGGGCTTCTGGAGTGGCACTTGGGTATCGCTTGTCCATGGCCGGGCTATAGCACCGGCCACCTTCGGTTGACATTGCCTCAGTGAAAATTCCGTCCCTTGGGCATGACCGCGCCGGTGGAGCGGGCGGCTTCTGACGAAACCGAGCCGTCCTCAAAGAAGCGGACGTCGCGGGGATGACGCATCCCGGCGCGGCGCTCGGCCCGTTCGCGGTGATCCTGACCGGGACGGCGGACTTCGTCGGCGCGGGCGCGGGGGTCGATCACCTCGCCCGGCGTCGGCCTTGCCTCCGGCTCGGCGGAGAGAACGGCGAGCATCGGGGTGAGGTCCTCGAGCCGGTCGGCAATGACGTGGATCACGCCGCTCTCGCTCTGCACCTTGCCGGTGACCGCGACGAAGCGGGCGCCGAGCACCACCGCGCGGAATGTCTCGAACACCTTTGGCCAGACGACGATATTGGCGATGTCGGTTTCGTCCTCGATGGTCATGAAGATGACGCCGCTCGCCGTGCCCGGCCGCTGGCGGACGATGGCGAGGCCGGAGACGGTGACGCGCCTGCCGCTTCGCGTGTCGCGGAGCGTCTCGCTCGCGACGATGCGGCGCGCGGCGAGTTCCCGGCGGATGAAGGACACCGGGTGCGCCTTCAGCGACAGGCTGAGATAGCGGTAGTCGTTGACCACATGCTCGCCGACCGGCATCGGCGGCAGGGCGAAATCCGGCTCGCGGCGGACGTCCGACAACGCGGCAATGTCGAACAGCGGCAGGCGGTCCTCGGCCTTGCCGCCGCCGAGTTCGCGCGCCGCCCACAGCGCATCGCGCCGGTCTAGGCCGAGCGAGCGAAAGGCGTCGGCATCGGCGAGCCGCTCGATCGCGGCGCGGCTGAGCCCCGAGCGGAGCCAGAGGTCGCGGACGGAGTCGTAGCCCTTGCCGCGGGCCGCGACGAGGGCGGTCGCGTCCTCCTCGCGGAAGCCCTTGATCTGGCCGAAGCCGAGCCGGACGTCATGAGTCGAGCGGATCTCGTCGGCCATGGAGGCGTTGGCGCGATGGAGGGGAGTGCGGCGCGCTGGAGGAGGGGCGTGACTCCTATGCTCCGGCGCTGCGTCCGGGTCGTCGACAAGAGTGAGCGAACCTCCCCCCACCCGCTCATCCCCGCGCACGCGGGGATCCAGTTTCTCCAACTCGGACGTTGGCGGGGTGAGAGCTGGATGCCCGCGTGCGCGGGCATGAGCGGCTGAGAGGTCAGCGCTCACCCTTGGGTCTCCATCCCGCGAGGGGAGAGGGGGCGCCGGCTCTAGCGTCGCGTCGAACTCCGAGAAGTTGATGTCGACGGGGTGGACGGCGACGCCGTGGCGCTGCGCATCGCGGACGATCTGGGCGGGGGCGTAGAAGCCCATCGGCTGGGCGTTGAGGAGCGCGGCGCAGAAGACGTCGGGGTAGTGGCACTTGATCCAGGACGAGGCGTAGACGAGGAGCGCGAAGCTCGCGGCGTGGCTTTCGGGGAAGCCGTATTCGCCGAAGCCTTCGATCTGCTGGAAGCAGCGCTCGGCAAAGGGGCGATCGTAACCGCGGGCGACCATGCCCTCGACCATCTTGTCGCGAAAGGTGTGGATGGTACCGGTGCGGCGGAAGGTGGCCATGGCGCGGCGGAGCTTGTCGGCCTCGCCGCCGGAGAATTTTGCCGCGACCATGGCGATCTTCA
>JALHRF010000085.1 GCA_022841545.1 Bauldia sp.
CCCGACCAGCCCTACATCTTCCACTACGACCTGCCCAAGATCGCGAACCTCCACGCGATGTTCCCCGACGTCTGGCGCGCGGAGCCGAAGCTGGTGTTTGCCGAAAACGCGATGTAGGGCGGCGGCGCCGGATCAGGAATCGGGCGCCGCCACCGGCGAAGGGAGGCGCGCCCTGGTCTCGGCGACGAGAGCGCCGAGGGGCGGCAGGTCGATGAAGCGATCTTCGCCGCGGGCTCCCGAATAGATGCCGCCGTCCACCGAGAAGGCCTCGCCGAACCACTTGTAGTCCGACCCCAGCTCCAGCCAGCGCTGGCCGGCCGGCACCGAATAGAGGAACCCCATGGTGCCGCCGCCGTCGCTGGTCTCGATCATGAGCAGGCGATGTCCGTCAGCGTCCGGCTCGGCATAGATGACGGGGAAATCGCCGCGATAGAGTTCGGTGCTCGTCCAGGCGCCGGTCTCGTCCTTGCGCCTGAGCAGAACCGCGCCCTCGGAGGACGACGTGACGACGCCGTCCGCGCCGATCGGGAAGGCGCTGGAGACCTGGCCGGGCAGCACGTCCAGCGTCGCTTCCGCCATCGATGCGCCGGCCAGCAGCCGCTCGAAATCGAGGATCGTCGCCACGTTGTCGAAGTCGACGGTGACCGCGCGCTTCCAGTCGGAAGAGAACTGGACGCAGGCGTCTTCCGAGCCGATGGCAAATTCGCGGGTCGTGCCGTCCCGGGTGACGACGATCCTCGGCGGGCCTTGCGACGAGGTGCGGGATGAGCCGTCGAACGAGATGCGGGAGCCGTCGGGGAGGACGAAGTCGCGTACCAGCCCCGCCCCCAGCCCGGCATAGCCGACACACGTCCCCCTGTTGAGGGGCGTGACCTGCTGGTCGCCGGCGTCGACCGCCGCCTCGTCGTCGCGCGAGAGGGCGGCGCGCAATTCGTCGCCGGAGATATCGCGGACGGTGATGCGGTTCGCGGATGGCTCGACGATGGCGACCCGCCCGTCGCCGAGAATGCGCGCAGGCCCGACCTCGACGGGGTGCTTGCGGATGAGCTTCATCTGGTAGTCGTCGAAGACCAGAAGGTCGCGGTTGACGAGGACGACATAGGCCCGAACCGACGGATCGTAGCCCGACCAGGCGAAGCTGTGCCGGAGGTCGTAGTTCGACACCTCGAGGATGGTCTCGGCGAGACTGATCGGGTCCGCGCCGGGCCGCAGCATGTCGTCGTGGCGGCCGACGCCGCCGGAACCGGCGCTGTAATAGGTGTGGATCACGCCGTCCTCCGTGGCGCGGCACTGGTGGCCGAAGAAGCTGTCGTCGATCTCCATCTCCGGCATCTCCGCGGGGAACTCGGAGCCGGCACTCCAGAAGCAGCCGTAGAGGCGGAGCGCCTCGACATCCTCCTCGCTCGCCGTGACGGGCTGGAGCGCGAGCGCCGATCCGGTATCGACGATCTCGGTGACGCCAAGCCCGCGCACGAGATAGCTGGCGCCGTCGGGGAGCAGCACATAAGCCGGGCCGAACAGCTCGTCGTTGCCCGCATAGGCATGGCCGGTGGCGGTATCGAGGATTTGCAGGCGGGACTCGCTCAGAGGGTTGTCCACGATCACCAGCCCGTCGCGCTCGATCGACAGCTCCATCTGACGTTCGTAGGCATCGAGCGATCCCCCGGCCGCGAGTTCGACCGTCCCGACCGGCTTCGGCGGGGCATCCATGGCGGTCGAACGAAGCACGACCCCGTCCTCGCGGACGATCACCACGCCGTTGCCGTCGTCCAGCACGCGGAAGTCGCGGATCGGAGCCGCGTCCGCGCTGCCCTTGAAGACGGCTACGGGTGCGCCCGCGCCATCGAAGCGAAAGAGGTCGCCGGCCGCCGGATCGATGAAGTACAGCGCGTCGGGCCCTTCCACCACGACGGCCCCCTCCGGCAACGGATAGACCTGCTTCGCCTCCATCGCCTCGTTGAGGCGATGGAAGGCGATCTGCATGGCATCCGGCGCAGTCGCATCGTCGAAGGATTCGGCCGCCTTGAGCAGGAGCCCCGCCGCCTCGTCGGTATCGCCGCGATCGATCGCGGCGGCGGCGACGGTGACGGCAAGATTGGCGGCGCTGACCTCGGCTTCCTTCTCGTTCGCGGCGGCGATCTCGGCCTGTTCGGAGGCGATCGCCGCCTGTTCGTCGGCGCGGCGCGCCTGGTCGAAACCGTAGAAGGCGGCGCCGACGGCGGCGACGGCGAAGAGGCTCGCGGCGATCAAGCCGACCCGGGTGCGGCGGGCGACCTGGCGCTGGCGCTCGGCGGCGACCCGCTCCGCCTCGGCAAGCTTCCGCGCCTCCTCGAGTTCGCGGTCGCGGCGCGCGGTGTCGACCGCGCGCGCGGCGGCGAGATAGGCGCGGTCGGCAGCATCGAGCGAACGGGCGAAATCCTCGCGGGCGAGCAGCGTCTCCGCATCTTCGAGCCGCCCGCCGGCATGGGCCAGCCAGGCCTCGGCGCGGGCATTGGCTTCCCACTCCCGGGCAGCGCGGCGAACGCCTTCGAGCGCCGAGAGCGCGGCGAAATCCGCCTCGAGCCAGCCCTGCAGGAGGCCCCACTGGCGAAGCAGCGCCTCATGCGCCGGCTCGATCGTGGTCTCGCCGGTCTCCGCGTTCCGGTCCGTGGCGAGAAGCCGCGCGTCGATCAGGTGGCGGACCAGCGGCCGCGCCTCTTCCGGGATCTCGGACAGGCGAGCGACACGGCGGCGCGGCGAGCCGGTTTCGGGGTCGATGCCGGCAAGCCACGGGATCAGCGCGCGGCGGAGCAGCGCCTCGCGGGCGGCGCGGTCGCGCGGCACCGCGGGATCGGCATCGGCCGCCTTCAGTGCGCCTTCGACGGCCGCGTTGATCGATCCCCGGATACGGCCGAGCTGTTCGTATTCGGCGAGGCTCAGGTCGCCGTCGCCGCCATATTCGAGGTAGAGCCGTTCGAGCGTGAAGGCGAGGAGCGGCAGCGCATCCTTGGCGCCGCCCTCCTCGATATCGGCGAGAAGGCCGGCGGTCAGCGCCGGCTCGATCCGCAGCGCGCGGGCGGTGTCGCGCAGCCGCGCCGGCGGCCCCTCGATCACGGTCTGGTAGGCGCCACGCGGCATCGGCGGCAGGCTCAGCGTTTCCTGCAGCACGCCTTCCAGCGCCTTGGCCGTCTGGAGGCGCTCGTAGGCGTCGGACCGGATGGTGACGAGCACGATCAGATTCGACTGCGGGTCGGTGACGAGGTCGTGGACAAGCCGGAGGAAGGCGTCGGACTCTTCACTGCCCTCGGCCAGGAAGAGCTCTTCGCCCTGGTCGATCGACAGCACGATGCGGGGCGGCGGCGGCGGTGCCTCCTCGCCGAGGGCGGGCGCCCGCGCCGCCTCCGCAAGCGCAGACAGATGCGACGCCAGAGCGGGGGCGCCGGACGCCATGGCCGTCTTGAGGTCGGCGCGGCTCACCTTGAGGCCGCGCGCCTTCGCCGCGATTTCGAGGCTGCGGAGCAACCCCGTGTCGCCGGTGATCGCGGCGCGCTCCGGCCGGACGATCGGCAGCGGCAGGAAGTGGCGGTCGTCGCGCGCCAGACGCGGCAGGAGGCCGGCGCGGAGATAGGACGACTTGCCCGCGCCGGACGCGCCGAGCACCACGACGAAGCGCGGCGGCGCGGCCTCGGCAAGCCCGCGGAGGCGGTCGAGCGCGGCGATGATCGACGCCTCGCGGCCGAAGAAGATGCCGGCGTCCTCCGCCTCCAAGGGGCGCATGCCGCGATAGGGCGGCCGGTCGGGATCGCCTTCGGGCGGCCAGGGGAAGAAGCGCGCGTCGAGCCCTGCCTTGGTGAGGCCGGCCTTGAGCCGGGCGAGTCCGGCCTTCGACAGCGTGACATGCTCTTCGCTGCCGTCGGGAAGGGTGACGCGGAACATCGCATGACCGGCACCGCCGGCGAGGTCGACGAGTTGCCAGCTGGCCTTGATCTCGGCGGGGACCTCGGCCATCGGCACGGCCTCGACGAGGATGCCGAACATCTGCTTGTTGAGCTTCTCGGCGAGATGGAATTCCTTGAGGCACCATGGCGAGGCGAGCCAGGCGCGGCTCACCAGGAACAGCACCGCCTCGCAGCGGTTGGCCGCCTCGTTGAGCGCCCTCTCCCACCGCTCGCCGCCAACGATGCCGCGCTCGGGGTCGACGTCGAGGAACAGGTCGCTCCAGCCCTCCGAGACCAGCCAGTCGCGCAGCGCGATGGCCACCGCATTGTTCGCACTCGAATGACTGATGAAGATGCGGGCCACGGGAGTGCCTTCCACCGGTTACGACAAGGCCGGGCATAGTGGGGAAATCGGGCGCGGATCGCGAGGGGCCGCGGCAATTTTGTGGCGAGGCGGCCCAACTGCTGCCCTCGCCGCGGCCGGCCGACATGGAACCGTCGCACGCCCGTCATCGACCCGTGCCACGATGCGGGCTGTTCAGGTTATTTCGCCAAGGTATTTCGCCCAAGGTTGTTGCAGCGGTCCGGCCGGCACGTCCTGAACCCCTGTCGGCCGGACCCGCCACCAAGCAGGACGCCGTTCCGTCAGTGCAGCCCATCGGCTGCGAGCCGTGCTATCCTCACCCTGCGGGAGACGGGACGAACCGGGCGGGGACGATTGGATGACGTTGCTGGCGTTGCTGCTTCTGGTCAATGCGGTGCTTCATGCCATGGTCGTGATCCGCTTCGGCGCGCGGGACAACCTGCCCTACCTCCTGTTCATGGTCATCTACGCGGCGCTCGCGATCGCGGTCTATCTGGCGGCCCCCTACATCCTGTGGGCGGTGCTGGGGCTGAGCCTGCTCGGCCTCCTCGGGTTGACGCTGACGATCGGCAAGATCAAACGCGACAAGGCGCTCGATCGACTCATCTGGCTCCTCGATATCGGCATCATCGCCTACACGGCCGCGCTGCTCTACACCGCCATCGCCGCCTGATTCGGCGGAAATTCTTGACTTTCGGCCGCTTCCCGCTTACCTCGACCGGAATTCGACGCGCTTGATCCTTCGAGCCGCCGACCGGGACGTTGATCCCGGAGGTCACCGTCCGCCAGCGCTGTGCGCCCGCGGGCGCGATCGGCGCTTGTTTGGCGATGGCACGGCCAGGGCCTACATCTCCGTCATCGATGACGGCAAGGATGAGCTGAACGCATGTTTGAGACCCTTTCGGAACGCCTCGGCTCGGTCCTCGACCGGCTGACCCGCCGCGGTTCGCTGACCGAGGCCGACGTCAACGAGGCGATGCGCGAGGTGCGCCGCGCGCTGATCGAAGCCGACGTTGCGCTCGACGTGGTGCGCTCGTTCACCGACAAGGTGCGGACCAAGGCGGTCGGCCAGGACGTGATCCGCTCGGTCACGCCAGGGCAGATGGTGGTCAAGATCGTCCACGACCAGCTCGTGGAGATGCTCGGCTCCGACGCGCAGCCGGTCGATCTCAATGCGCCTGCCCCGGTCGCGCTGATGCTGGTGGGCCTCCAGGGCTCGGGCAAGACCACCACCGCGGCAAAGCTCGCCAAGCGGCTCAGCGAGCGCGACAAGCGCAAGGTCCTGATGGCCTCGCTCGACACGCGCCGGCCGGCGGCGCAGGAGCAGCTTCGGATCCTCGGCACCCAGGCCGGCATCGACACGCTGCCGATCATCGCCGGCCAGATGCCGGTCGAGATCGGCCGCCGCGCGCTGATGGCGGCCCGCCTAGGCGGCTATGACGTGGTGATCCTCGACACCGCCGGCCGAACCCATATCGACGAATCGCTGATGGCCGAGATGGCGGAGATCAAGCGGGACGCCAACCCGCACGAGATCCTGCTCGTCGCCGATGCGCTGACCGGCCAGGACGCCGTCAACCTCGCGAAATCCTTCGACGAGCGGGTCGGCGTCACCGGCATCGTGCTGACCCGCGTCGACGGCGACGGCCGCGGCGGCGCGGCGCTCTCGATGCGTGCGGTGACCGGCAAGCCGATCAAGCTGATCGGCACCGGCGAGCGGCTCGACGGGCTCGAGGACTTCGACCCCGAGCGCATCGCCGGCCGCATCCTCGGCATGGGCGACATCGTCGGCCTGGTCGAGAAGGCCGCCGCCAATATCGACGCCGAGAAGGCCCAGAAGGCCGCCGAGCGGATGCGCAAGGGCGTCTTCGACCTCGACGACCTCGCCGAACAGCTGGGCCAGATGGCCAAGATCGGCGGCATGTCGGGCGTGATGGGTTTGCTCCCCGGCGTCGGCAAGATGAAGAAGCAGATCGACTCGCTCGGGATCGACGATTCGGTGTTCCGCCGCCAGACCGCGATCATCTCGTCGATGACCAAGCAGGAGCGCAAGAACCCCGACATCCTCAAGGCGAACCGCAAGAAGCGGATCGCCGCCGGTTCCGGCACCAAGGTCGAGGAGATCAACAAACTCCTCAAGATGCACCGGCAGATGGCCGACATGATGAAGGCCATGGGCAAGGGCAAGGGCCTGTTCGGCAAGATGGGCGCAATGGCCGGAATGGGCGGGGGCATGCCGCAGATGGACCCGGCGGCGCTCCAGCAGCTCGCCCGCTCCGGCGGCATGCCCGGCCTGCCTGGAGGCATGCCGGGCGGACTCCCGGGCCTGCCCGGCGGTCTCGGCGGCTTCCCGGGCCTCCCCGGCCTGCCGAAGAAGAAGTGAGGAGGACCGCATGACCACCGCCGACGACGATGCAGAGCGCGCGCGCGTGCTGCTCCGCGACCTCAGGATCTCGATCGACAATATCGACGCCGCGATCGTCTACATGCTCGCCGAGCGGTTTCGCTGCACCGAGGAGGTGAGCCGCCTCAAGGCGACGCACAAGCTGCCGCCCGCCGATCCGACCCGCGAGGCGGAGCAGATCGCACGGCTCCGGCGGCTCGCCACCGACGCACACTTCAACCCGGACTTCACCGAGAAATACCTGAGCTTCATCATTTCGCACGTCATCCGCCATCACGAGGCGGTGGCGGCGGGAGAGACGTCCGCCGATCTCGTCGCCCGTCCGGGCTGACGCGCGGCCCCATCAGAACGACATCCCATCAGTCACGAGAGAGAGAACAAAAATGTCCCTGAAACTTCGCCTTGCCCGCGCCGGCGCCAAGAAGCGCCCGTTCTACCGCATCGTCGTCGCCGACTCGCGCAGCCCCCGCGACGGCCGCTTCATCGAGGTGGTCGGCACCTGGAACCCGATCCTGCCCAAGGGCGACGAGAAGCGCGTCACGCTCAACGTCGAGCGCATCCAGCATTGGCAGAGCGTCGGCGCCCAGCCGACCGACCGCGTGCTCCGCTTCCTCGACGCCGCCGGCCTCGCCAAGCGCGACGTGCGCCAGAACCCGGAGAAGGCCAAGCCCGGCAAGAAGGCGCAGGAGCGCCTCGACGCCGCCGCCGAGAAGGCCGCCAAGGCCGCCGAGGCTCCGGCCGAGGCGTAGGCTCAATTCGCCGCGGGTTGAACCGGCTCGCCCGAACAAGCGCCGAACAAGCGCGGTCAGTTGACGTTTGTATAGGCGTCAGCCTATATGAGGAATGGTCAACCCAGGCTTCGTTGGGTTCGATTGGGACGATGGCAATCGGTCGAAATGCCAAAAGCATGGCATGACGATCGAGCAGATCGAGCACGTGGTCACGCACCACAGCACGCTGCTGGTGCCTACCCCAAAGGGTTCCGGCGAAGCGCGCATTATGGCGATCGGCCGGACCCCGAAGGCCGACCTGCGATGGTGGTGTTCACGCCGAGGACGAGGCGCGGAGAGACCCTGCTCCGCCCCGTGAGTGCACGGTTCATGCACCGGAGAGAGGCCAGGAAGTATGAGCAAGAAGTTCCCGGTCCTGAAGACCGATGAGGAGGCGGAGGCTTTCCTTGAGCAGGATCTCACCGACTACATCTCCGCGGAAAATTTCGCGCCATACCGGTACGAATTCCGGCCCAAGGAGAAGTCTGTGAACCTTCGTATCTCCGAGGGCCTGCTCGACGCTGTCCGCAGCAGGGCCCAAACGGAAGGCATCCCGTATCAGCGTTACATTCGTCAGGCTCTCGAAAACGCGGTGAACAGGCCGGCGCCAGCGGCAAAGAAGCGCCGCCAGGCCAGCCGCTGACCGTGCCCGACGTTCCCCGATCCGACCGCGTCCTGATTGCCCGGATCGGGGCCGCCCACGGCATCAAGGGCGAGGTGCGGGTCAAGGCCTTCACCGCCGACCCCAGGGGCATCGGCGCCTATGGTCCGCTAGCGACGGCGGACGGTCGGACCTTCGAGGTCGCCTCGCTCCGGGCCGCCGCGGGACCTGCGTCGGACATGCTGGTGGTGCGTTTCAAGGGGATCGCCGACCGAAACGCGGCAGAAGGCCTCAATGGCGTGGAACTGTCCGTCCCCCGCGACCGGCTGCCGCCGGCCGAGGAGGACGAGTATTACCACGCCGACCTGATCGGCCTTGCGGCGATCGCGCCCGATGGAGCCGAACTCGGCACGGTGATCGCCGTCCACAACTACGGCGCCGGCGATCTCCTCGAAATCGCCCCGAAGCGCGGCGAGACGGTGCTCGTTCCCTTCACCCGCGCCGTCATACCGGAGGTCGATCCTGCCGGTGGCCGCGTGACGGTCGATCCGCCGGCGGGACTCTTCAACGAGGAGTGACCCGAGGACAGACGCCTGCCTGCGGTCAAGCCCGCAGGCGCGCGAGAAGGGCGACAAGCTCGGCCTGGCGATGGGTTTCGGTCTTGCCGAAGATCGACTTGAGCTGGCTTCGGGCGGTCTGCCGGGTAACTCCGAGCGCACTTGCGGCCGCATCGAGATCTTCGCCGCCGGCGAGCCGGGCCGCGAGCTTCGCTTCGGCGTTGGTCAGGCGGAACACCTCGCGAAGGCGCGCGGTCCTGAACGCGGGCGACTGGCCGAGATCGGTGATCAGCAGGATCGATCGCAGCATGTGGAATGGGTCGTCGATGAGGCCCGGCCCGACGGGAATGGCCTCGACGACCAGCGGACGCCTGCCGGCCCGCGGGATCGTCACGGGCCGGGCTGCCGCGGGCGAGAACTGCGATGCGGCGGCCCGTTCGACCAGCCCCTGGAGAGCCGCGTTGGCGGCGGGATCGCGGGCGACCAGCCGGCCGGCGACCACATCGACGCCCGCCCCGAAGACCGACCGCGCATTGCGGTTGGCATGGACGACCATGCCCGCCCGGTCGACAAAAGATCCAGGGCATCGAGGAGATCGATCTTCGCCCCGCCAAGCAGCGCGGTGGTGCGGACCGAAAGGCTCACCGCGCGCTGCAGGTGGGTCCGGAGCGCGAGCAGCAGCGGATGCTCGGCATCGCCGAACGGCCCCTGGCTCTCGCTTCGGAGGAAGGTGGCGCTCCAGACCGTATCGTCCGCCTCGAACAACGCCGCGGCAAACCAGGGCATGTCGAAGCGGCGGTAGAATTCGTGATAGACGGGTATCGTCTTCCGATCCTCGTCGCTGGCCACGTCGTGCTCGTAAATCACCTCCCGTCCGCGCGACAGGAGGCGCCGGGCGCGCATGGCGCGATGGTCCTGAAGCGCCCAGCCTTCGTCGACGAACGCCGCCATCGGTTCGCGAAGGTCTGGAGAGGCCGGCAACTGCAGGAACGTCCGCGAGATGCCGGAGGCATAGGGCGGAAACACCACGAGGCCCACCGAGTCGACCGATCGGGCCAGTTCCTGGAGCGCGCGGGACCATCCGGCGGGCGACAGGATCGCCGCATAGAGGTCGGCAATGGCAGTGTCCGCGGATGTGTGCATCTCGGGACCGCGTCCTCGAACGTGAATCCGGCCGACGATTCCTGGGATGCGATCCGGCGCCGCCGCAGCCGATGCCCACCCCTCTGGCCTATGGTCGCAACAAAATACACGAAATGCGGGTTTGCATCCCCCAAACGGGGGTTGCAGCCCTGTCAATGTTCACAGGAGGCTAACTCCGGAGGCGGCGAGTTGACGTGCACCTTTTGCTTGCATTTTGCACAGAATGCAATCCATTGGAGGAAGTAATGGCAAGATTTGAAGTCGGGCTGGGCGCGGACGACTACGAGTGGCTCCCGGATGCGCTGAGGCTCGAGGGCCAGGGCGATGTAACGTCAACCGGGCCGACGAACTTCATCTACACCAATTCCCGCGGCGACACCGTCAATGTGGAGGGCTCGGGCTTCACCTATTCCGGCGGCAGGCCCACGGGTGGGACGATCGACAACATCGTCGTCATCCGCGGCGCCGCGACGGTGATGATCCTCTCGGAGCTCGACGACCCGCTCAAGACCTACGCCGACAGACTGTACGACGACGACGACCCCACCTACGCGGCGCGCGAGTTGTTCGACGGCGACGACGAATTCATCGGCTCCGCCGACAACGACACGATGGCCGGATTCTCGCCGGGCGACGACACTGTCGAGGGCAATGGCGGTAGCGACTGGCTCGCCGGCGACGCGGGCAAGGACCACCTCGATGGCGGCACCGGCGACGGCTTCGACATCCTCTCCTACTCCCAGACCTATTTCGACAAGAGCGGGAAGAAGGGCGTCGTTCTGAAGGTCGGCAAGGGCGAGGTGAAAGACCCCTGGGGCGATACGGATACCTTCGCCAACTTCGAGGGCTATTGGGGGACGAAGTTTAAGGACAAGTTCACCGGCGACGACGGAGACAATGAGTTTTGGGGGCTCGGTGGCGAAGATGTCATCAACGGCAAAGGCGGGTGGGACACCGTCGTCTACACCCAGGACGCTGATTTTTCCAAGGGCGGGAAGGGCATCAAGGTCGATCTGTCCAAGGGCAAGATCAAAGACGGCTTTGGTGACATCGACACGGTCAAGAACGTCGAAGCAGTGCGTGGGACTCACAAGAACGACGTCTTTATCGGCAGCAAGAAGACCGACGAGTTCCAAGGCGTCGACGGCGTCGACAAGTACGATGGCGGCAAAGGTTTCGATTACCTGTGGTTCGGCGCCAACAACTACAGCGGCGGCGTCAACGGCGTCATCATCAACGTCGCAAAAGGCAAGGTTATCGACGACGGCTACGGCAACGTGGAAAAGTTCAAGTCGATCGAGAGTTTCACCGGCACCCATTTCGACGACACCTTCATCGGCTCGAAGAAGGACGACGAATTCAAGGGCGGAGACGGCAACGACACGATGACGGGGGGCGGCGGCGCCGACAAGTTCGCCTTCCACCTGCGCCCTGACAGCGCGACCAATCACGACGTCATCACCGACTTCAACGAGGCAGAAGGCGACCGGATCGCGTTTGAGATCGCCGGATTCGGCGAATTTCCGCAGCTCAGCCATGACGACGGCGCCCTCGATCCGGCGCAGTTCGTCGCCAATGCCGGGGGCAATCCGACCAACGGCAATCAGCGGCTCGTCTACGACACCTTATTGGGCAAGCTTTGGCTCGATCCCGACGGCAACGCGACGTCGGGCGACCAGATCCTGATCGTCACCCTGACCAACAAGCCGACGATTACGGCCGAAGCCTTCGAAATCTGGGTCTGACCGCTGCGATCTTCGACTGCGACGCAACTGGGCGGGCCCTACGGCCCGCCTTTTTTCTTGCCGGGAGTCGGGCGTCACGGTTCGTCCCGCCGCCATTGTCGGCCGCGGATCGGCCATCCCGGGCATAACCGTCCCGCCTATCCCCGCTCACACATCCGCGTTTATCCTCCGCCCGTCCCTTCCTGCCGAGGGGCGGCGTCTCGGATCCGGCGCCGGTCGCTGCGGGAGGTGATCGGCGCCCGCGCCGGCGGAATCCTTTGTCGGGGTAACCCGGCCGAGGTCCGGCCGAGGTCCCGGGGTGCCGTCCGGGAAACCCGCCGGCATTACGACCGGCTGTGCGTGTGGCGCACCTTAAGGGCGTCGGACCAGTTCCGACCGGGAAACCTCCGGGGCAACCGGATTGGGCCCGGAAAGGATGGTGGAGACGGCCGGTTCCTCGCGAGGGACCACCGTCCGTCCGGCGTTCCGGAGAGCGGAACGGATGGCGACAAGTCGCCGGGCGGGCGCGATGGACGCGCCCTTTTCCGGTCCTCCTTCACCGGAGGACCACACGGGTGCAACCGACGCGCCCGCCACCCTCGGCATTTCGCCGGGGAACGTAGGGTGGGTCAGGCGCGGAGCGCCGTGACCCACCGGGATGGACGAGCATGACCCGGCCCTGACGGGGCGCGGGAAGGAGAAGGTGTGTTTGGCCAGCAACGGGGGGACGGCATCGGACACATATCTCCGGCTCACCTTTCGATTTCGCTGGCGATGGCGTAACGACCCGACATGACATTCCGCGCGACGGTCCTCACTCTCTTCCCGGAGATGTTCCCGGGCCCGCTCGGCGCCAGCCTTGCGGGCCGGGCGCTCGCCGACGGCGCCTGGTCGATCGAGGCGCGCGACATCCGGGCCTCGGCGACCGGCCGGCACCGTCCCGTGGACGATTCGCCCGCCGGCGGCGGCCCGGGCATGGTGCTCCGCGCCGATGTGCTCGCCGCCGCGATCGACGCCGCCGCGCCGCCCGGCGATTCGCGACCGCGGCTTCTGATGAGCCCGCGCGGCCGCCCGCTGACCCAGGCACGGGTGCGCGATCTCGCGGCGGGCGAGGGCGTCCTCATCGTCGCCGGCCGGTTCGAGGGCGTCGACGAACGCATCATCGCGGCGCGAGACCTCGAGGAGGTCTCGATCGGCGACTACGTGCTCTCGGGCGGCGAGATCGCGGCGATGGCCGTGCTCGACGCCGTGGTGCGCCTGCTCCCCGGGGTGATGGGAAATTCGGCCTCGGCGACGAGCGAGAGCTTTGCCGACGGCCTTCTCGAATACCCGCAATATACCCGGCCGCAGGTGTTCGAGGATCGTCCGATCCCGGAGATTCTGGTCTCGGGCGACCATGGGAAGATCGCCAAGTGGCGAAAGGCCGAGGCGCTCCGCCTCACCCGCGACCGTCGCCCCGATCTTCTTTCGACGCCGGAATCGACAAAGCCGGACGTTTAGAGTAAGGAACCGCTCGAATTTCAGCCAAAGACGCGCTGGGCAATGCGGAGAGCCGCGGGTTCACCGCCTCATGACGCGCCCGCCGGACAAGAAAGGTCAATAAAATGAACATCATCCAGGAGATCGAGCAAGAGCACGCCGCCGCGATCGCCGCCACGCGCACCATTCCCGAGTTCGCCCCGGGCGACACCGTCCGCGTCAACGTCAAGGTGACGGAAGGCACGCGGAGCCGCGTCCAGGCCTACGAGGGCGTCTGCATCGCCCGTTCGGGTGGCGGGCTCAACGAGAACTTCACGGTGCGGAAGATCTCCTATGGCGAGGGCGTCGAGCGCGTCTTCCCGATCTATTCGCCGGTGATCGATTCGGTCGAGGTGGTTCGCCGCGGCAAGGTGCGCCGCGCGAAGCTCTATTATCTGCGCGGCCGCCGCGGCAAGTCGGCCCGCATCGCCGAGAAGCAGGACCACCGCGGCGAGGCCGGGACGGCCACCGCCGCCGAGTAGACCGCCGCGCCCTGCGGCCTGTTTGATCGGGCCGTCTCATTCATCGATCCCGGCCCGGTGCTTTACCGGGCCGTTTTTTTTGTTCGTCCCGGGATCGGGAGTGCCGCCGGAAACCTTCCCGGTCGAGCTCGACCGATCGAACGGGTCTTCCGCCACCGCCCCGACGGATGGACGATCTTGCCTTGGCGACGCCCCGGCGCGAGGTCAGAATCCGGTCATGTCCAACTATCTCGACGCCAACCGTGCCAACTGGGATGAGCGGGCCGACGTCCATATCGACGATCGGACCGGCGCATATGGCATCGCGGCGTTTCTTGCCGGCGAGGACATCCTGTGCCCGATCGAGGCGGGCGAGATCGGCGACATCCGCGGCCTCGACCTTCTGCACCTCCAGTGCCATATCGGACTCGATACACTCTGCCTCGCCCGGCGCGGCGCGCGGGTGACCGGGCTCGACTTCTCGGTGAAGGCGCTCCGGCACGCTGCCGAGCTGGCGGCGCGGACCAGCCTCGAGGCGCGCTTCGTGCTCGGCGACGTGTATGACGCGCCCGACAAGGTGGGCGGCGCCTTCGACATGGTCTACACCACCTGGGGCACCATCTGCTGGCTGCCCGACATCCGCCGCTGGGGCGCCGTCGTGGCGGCCATGCTCAAACCCGGCGGACGGCTTTACTTTGCCGACACCCACCCGATGATCCAGCCGCTGGAGGAGGCCGGCGGCCAGCTCGCGCCGACCTTCGGCTACCGCACGCCGACCGGGCTGCCGCTCGCCTTCACCGCCAACCAGACCTACACCGGCGACACCCGGCAGTTCCTGAACACCGAGAATTTCGAGTGGATTCACCCGCTCTCCGACATCCTGATGGCGCTGATCGACAACGGCGTGGCGATCGAGCGCATCGCCGAGCATGAGGCGCTGCCCTGGCAGATGTTCCCGATGATGGCGAAGGGTGAGGACAGGATGTGGCGGCTCCCCGCCGGGCACCCACGGATGCCGCTCAGCGTCTCGATCAGCGCCAGGAAGCGCGGCTGACGGTTCGCGCCGCCTATCCCGCCGCGGCCTCGATCGCCTCCATGTCGTCATCGGAAAGGCCGAAATGGTGGCCGATCTCGTGGACGAGGACATGGGTGACGATGTGGCCGAGCGTCTCCTCATGCTCGGCCCAGTAGTCGAGGATCGGCCTGCGGTAGAGCCAGATCATGTTCGGCATCTGCCCGGTCTCGGGAATCGAGTTGGCATGGGCGAGACCGACCCCCTGGAACAAACCGAGCAGCCCGTACTCGGACTCGATGCCAAGCTCGTCGAGGACATCGTCCTCGGGAAAATCGGCGACGCGGATCAGGACCACGCCGGTGAGGGCGCGGAACGCTTCCGGCAGCGCATCGAAGGCGTCGCGGCCGAGCAGTTCGAGGTCGTCGAGGGAGGGGGCCTCGGCGGAGGCCCAGGCGCGGGAGGGGGTATCGGAGGTCATTGCGGCGCGTAGCTCAGAAGGAGATAGAGGGCGAGCCCGAAGAGGACGGCGAAGCCGAGGATGCGGCCGGTGCGCTTCGCCCAGACCTCGAGCCGGTCCGGCGGCTGCCGGAGGCTGCCGTCCTGCCCGCGATCATTCATGGCGTCACCGGCATCGCGCCGGCGGTTGCCATCGCCGTGTTGGTCCGCAGAAGCTTGTCGCGGAGCCCCTGGCGGAAGGCCAGTTCCAGCGCAGTGCCGATCTCGCCGTGCTTGTCGAGGGTCTGGAGGACGAAGGCGCGGTCGAAGCCGAGGTAACGGGCCGGCGTCCGGACCGTGGCGGTCGCGCTCGCCGGCATCTTCGACGACACGCTGATCTCGCCGACGAAGCTGCCGGCGCCGCAATCGCCCACCTTCTTGCCGTTGATCGAGATGTCGACCTCGCCCGAGACGATGAACGCCAGAACCGGCGCATTCTCTCCCTCGCGCGTGAGGACCGTGCCCGGTTCCGCCGTCATCCACCGTCCTGCCGCAATCAGCTTACGCGCGTCGGCCGCCTCGAGCGTCGGCACGGCCGTGTCGTAGAAGGCGCGCTCGTCGGCGGTGAAACGGGCTGTGCGGTTGCGATAGGCGATGATCGCGAGCTGCGCGACGTTGGTCAACGTGAAGATCGTCTCCCAGAAGGTGCCGACCGGGTCGTGGAGGAAGACCCCGTAGTAGATCGCCTGCAGGATACCGGCGCCGATGGCGATGATCCGGAGCCAGAGCATCTTCGTCATGATCATCGACAGGACGAGGAGGATATAGCCGGCATGGCCGACCAGCGCCCCCGGAGAGAAGGCGGAATCGAGGGTCATGTGCATGGGAGACGGCTCGTCTGGTTTGAGGTCACGGCATCGTCGTGCAAGAGGCGTGCACGGGCCTCACGGACGCGGCACGGGAACCGAATAGGTGAGCCAGCCGCCGCTCTTCGCCAGGCGTTCGGCCAAGCGCCGCGCGGTGGCGGGTTTCTCCGGCACCATCCAGCGGATCTGACGCCAGCCGCGCCGCTCGCCCTCGGCGGCGAGCGCATCGATCAGCGCCTGGCCGATTCTCCGGCCCCGTGCATCCTGGATCACGAAAAGGTCATCGAGCTGCCCTGTGCGCATTCCGGTCATGGTGTCGGGGAGGTCGAAGAAGACGGCATAGCCGACAAGGCGCCCGTCGAACCGGGCGCCGATGATCTCGGCGGTGCGATCCTTCAGTAACAGTTCCGCGTAGTACTGATCGGGCGCGCGCGGGGCGCCGCGCTTCCTATCCTGGACGCTCGCGGCGAGGAGCGGCGCCAGTTCGTGGGCGTCCTTCAAGGCAAGTTTCGCGACAGCAATCTCAGCCATATTCGTCAAGGTCCACGGTGAAAGGCCACGGGTCAAGTCCTCCCGCTCCGGAACGGAGAAGGAACGTTTTGCCGCAATTGGTGGAGCGGCGCGTCGCAACATTGCCCAAATTAAATCATGACGCGGCCCTTACCGAGCCGCTTTCCTGAACTTATATGTCCCAATGAAACGAAGCGTGAAGCGTTGAGGGAACAGCAGCCGGTGTGACGGCGTTCACTGCAAGCGACGCAAGAGACCGGCACGGTACTCTCAACAAAAGGGCGGCAAGCCGCCCGAACAGGGGTCAAGGCGATGAGCATCAGGTTTCCACACGAACTGGCTGCAGCCGCGGAATTCGCGGAGCGCGCCGTCGATCAGATTGCCACCCCCGGCCCGGTCGTCCGTGAGGTCCGTTTCGCCGACGCGACCTACGACCTCGACCTTGCCGGCGAGCCGATCCGCCTGGTTGTCGGGCCTGGGTTCATCCCGGCCGGCGCGCCGCGGAAGCTCATACCCGGCCAGACCTATCACTAACAGTTGCAACGAGATCACTGAGCGGCTTTATCCCCCACCCCGACCTCCAAAGCTGCCCAGTTGAAGAACGGCCCGGTGCGCCCCCACCGGGCCGTTCGCTTTTCTGGGGCCTCGGCCGCCAGGCCAGCGGTAGCGTTCCGGTAGTGCTAACCCGGCGTCAACGACCCTGAACCTTAGATAAACGTCGAAGCCAGCCCCCGTTCAGGCTGGGAGCGCTAGCCTCTTCCCATCAACCGGGGAGCAAGACGATGTTCAGGGCCATTCTCGAAGCCGCAGGTTTCATCCGCAGCACCGCCAACTCCCGGCCGTGCGGCCGCACCGCCCGCCGCGCCCGCTGGCGCGGCAGTGACGGACAGTGGCATTGGGCGGCGGTTTAGGCCAGAGCGTACCGGCGCCCTAAGCCCTCCACTCCCTCACGTCGACGAAGCGGCCGGCGACCGCCGCCGCCGCGGCCATCGCCGGGGAGACGAGGTGGGTGCGGCCCTTGAAGCCCTGGCGGCCCTCGAAATTCCTATTCGAGGTCGAGGCGCAGCGCTCGCCCGGGCGGAGCCGATCCTCGTTCATGGCGAGGCACATCGAGCAGCCCGGCTCGCGCCACTCGAACCCGGCGGAGAGGAATATCTTGTCGAGGCCCTCGGCCTCGGCCTGCTCCTTCACCAGCCCCGAGCCCGGCACGACCATGGCGCTGACGCCTTCGTGGACCTGCTTGCCGGCGATGATCTTGGCGGCGGCGCGAAGATCCTCGATGCGGCCGTTGGTGCAGGATCCGAGGAAGACGCGCTCGACGGTGATGTCCTTGATCCTCGTGCCCGGCTCGAGGCCCATATAGGCGAGCGCGCGCTCGATCGAGCGGCGGCGGTCGGGATCGGCGATGTCGGCCGGGTCCGGCACCTTGCCGTCGATGCTGACGACGTTCTCGGGGCTCGTCCCCCAGGTGACGATCGGCGGCAGTTTTGACGCATCGAGGCGGACCTCGCGGTCGAAATGGGCGCCGTCATCGGTGACGAGCGTCTGCCAGTGGCGCATCGCCATGTCCCAGGCCGCGCCCTTGGGCGCCTTGGGCCGGCCGTCGATATAGGCGAAGGTCTTCTCGTCCGGCGCGATCAGGCCGGCGCGGGCGCCGCCCTCGATCGACATGTTGCAGACCGTCATCCGGCCTTCCATCGACAAGGCCCGGATCGCCTCGCCGGCATATTCCATGACGTGGCCGGTACCGCCGGCGGTGCCGATCTCGCCGATGATGGCGAGGATGATGTCCTTCGCGGTCACGCCCGGCGGCAGCGCGCCGTCGACGGTGATCCGCATGTTCTTCGCCTTCTTCTGGATCAGCGTCTGGGTGGCGAGAACATGCTCGACCTCCGAGGTGCCGATGCCGTGGGCGAGCGCGCCAAAGGCGCCGTGGGTCGAGGTATGGCTGTCGCCGCAGACGATGGTCATGCCCGGGAGGGTGAAGCCCTGCTCCGGCCCGATGATGTGGACGATGCCCTGGCGGTGGTCGAGCTCGTCGTAATACTCGACGCCGAATTCGGCCGCGTTCTTCGCCAGCGCATTGACCTGGATCGCCGATTCCTCGTTGGCGATGCCCTTGCTGCGGTCGGTGGTCGGGACGTTATGATCGACCACGGCCAGCGTCTTCTGCGGAGCGCGGACCTTCCGCCCGGCCATGCGGAGGCCCTCGAAGGCCTGCGGGCTGGTCACCTCGTGGACGAGGTGGCGGTCGATGTAGATCAGGGTGGTGCCATCTTCCGCGGCATGGACGACATGGTCGTCCCAGATCTT
Source organism: Bauldia sp. (assembly GCA_022841545.1). Lineage (GTDB taxonomy): Bacteria > Pseudomonadota > Alphaproteobacteria > Rhizobiales > Kaistiaceae > Bauldia. The sequence goes on from JALHRF010000085.1 coordinate 18,599, forward strand.
GTCGTAGAGGGTGGTTGGGTTGCTCATTGTTCTGATTCCAAAGAGGAAATGGGGCGTCACTGTGTGCCGGCCACGCCGGCCGGGAAGAAGACCGGCGAACCGCCGGGGTCAGCCGATGGTAAGGCCGTCGATGGCGATGTGCCGGGCGAGAAAACGCCACGGCAGCCGCGCTCGGTCGTCGAGCACGACAAGTGCCGCCCGCCGCGGCAGTGGGGTCGAGAAGCCATGCATGACGCCTAGATAGCAATCGCAGCCCGGCCCGACAATCGCGTCGTGCCGGATGCTCATCCTCCTGACGGAACTCGACACTGGCCCGTCCCCTTATCGGAAACGAGGAGCCGTGAGGCTTCCCGCGAAACAGGAGAATCAAACCATGCCCTATATCGAAGGCTTCGTCGCCGCGGTACCGACCGCCCGCAAGGAGGACTACCGCAAGCACGCAAAGGAGGCGGTCGCCTACTTCAAGAGCCTCGGCGCGACCCGTTGCGTCGAATGCTGGGGTGACGACGTGCCAAAGGGCGTGCTCACCGATTTCTACAAGGCGACCCAGGCGAAGGATGACGAGACCCCGATCTTCAGCTGGATCGAATATCCCGACAAGGCCACGCGCGACGCGGCCAACAAGAAGATGAGCCAGGACCCGACCATGGCGAACATGGAGATGCCGTTCGACGCCAAGCGCATGTTCTTTGGCGGCTTCGAGCAGATCGTCGACGAATAGGCCGCGCCGGGGTGGGCAGCGGGCGGCCGAAGGCCCTATGTTCTCCGATGCCGGGCGCGGCCGACGCCCGCTGCCGTTCGCACTGCCGGAGACACTCGATGCGCATCCCGCTCGCCCTCGCCGCCGCCCTCGCGCTCTCCACGGCCGCCCTCTCCACGGCCGGCCACGCCCAGGATGTCGTCGCCGAGGACACCGTGCCCGACGGCTTCGTCTGGCTCAGCGACGTCGATCCGACGATCGAGCAGGACATCCGCTACTACGGCGACCACAACTTCCTCGGCCGGCCGGTGGCCGGCTACGAGGCCCCGGAGTGCGTCCTGACGCGCCAAGCGGCCGAGGCGCTCGCCGCCATCCAGGCGGAACTCGCGCAGTCGCGCCTTTCGCTCAAGGTCTACGACTGCTACCGGCCACAGCGCGCCGTCGACGACTTCATCGCCTGGGCCGAGGTTGCCGAGGACCAAGCGACCAAGGCCGAGTTCTATCCCCGCGTCGACAAGGCGCGCTTCTTCGAGCTCGGCTACGTCGCCCGGAAATCCGGCCACACGCGGGGCAGCACCGTCGACGTCGCCATCGTGCCGAAGGATCACGCGATCCAGCGCCCCTACATCTCCGGCGAGGCGCTCGTCGACTGCGCGCTGCCGGCAAGCCAGCGCTTTCCCGACACCAGCATCGACTTCGGCACCGGCTTCGACTGCATGGACGAAAAGTCCCACCACGGCCGGACCGACATTCCGGTGGTCGCGCAGATGAACCGGCTCGCGTTAAAGGGCATCATGGAGCGCCGCGGCTTTGCCGCCTACTCCGAGGAGTGGTGGCATTACACGCTCAAGGACGAGCCGTTCCCCGACACGTATTTCGACTTTGCCGTGGTCGCTCCGCAGATGGCGAAGTAGCACTCCACTTTCGCCGGCTGGCGGCCTTTGGGGTGGCCGAGGCTGCGCGACTGACTTGGCCGGGTGGCGACCTCTTCAAATCGAAGGCGCGCCCCTTGGGTCCCGCTCGTCCCCGCGCACGCGGGGACCCAGCTTTCACACACGAGACGTTGCATCTGTGAAAGCTGGATTCCCGCGTGCGCGCGGGAATCCGCGGTTGAGAGGTTGCGTTTCCCCGAAACGACCTGCGTTCGAGCCCTACTTCCGCTCCGCCACCATGTGCCAGTGCCAGGAGCCCGGCTTCTTGTGCAGTTCGTCGCGGAGGCTGAGGAGCTCGAAGCCGTCGTAGAGCCCGACGAGGCCGGCGGCATCGCAATAGAAGTGCGGATGGACCTTGTCGCTGTCGTCCATGTCCTCGCCGGCACTGCGGACGAAGGTGTTCGGGGCGACCTCGGTGCCGGCGCCGAAGCCGGCGTTCCGCTTGGAGAGCATTGTCCCCTGGAAGATGCCGCCGGGCCGGAGCACGCGGCGGATCTCGGCGATCGCGGCCCGCACGATCTCCGGGTCGCCGTGATAGAGGACGTTGAAGGAGAGGACATAGTCGAACTCGCCGTCGGCGAAGGGTAGTTCCGTCATCGGCGCGATACGGGCGTCGATTTCGAGATCCTCGGCCTCCGCATTTCGCCGAACCTCGGCAATGCCGGCTTCGGCAAGGTCGACGGCGCTTACCTCGAATCCCAACCGGGCGAACAGGAGCGCATGGCGGCCGACGCCGCAGCCGAGATCGAGGGCGCGGACCGACCCGAGGCGGGTCGACAGTTCCGTTGCCGTTTCCATCACGTCGGGCTCGGCGGCGATCCAGTCCGCCCTGCCCTCTTCCGTCGCCCATTTCACGTCCCAGGCGCGGTGCGCGGTGTCGGTCTTCATTCCGGGTCTCCTTGCTATTGATCCTTGATGATTCGCCGCCGGACGAGGCCGCCCGCCTGTTCGACCGCAACCACCAGGACGAAGATCATCAGGATGATGGTGGCGGCGCGCTGGTAGTTGAAGAGATCCATCGCAACCTTGAGCTCGAGCCCTATGCCGCCGGCGCCGACCAGCCCGAGGATCACCGAGGAGCGCGTCGATTTCTCCAGCGCGAACAGCGAGGTGGTGACGAAGGCGGGAAGCGCGGCGGGAATGGTCGCGCAGAAGATGGTGTCGAAGCGGCGCACGCCCTGGGCGCGGAGCGAATCGGCCGGCCCCTTGTCGACGTCCTCCATCGCCTCGGCGAAGAAGCGGCCGCAGAAGCCGGCAGTGTCGATCGCGAGCGCGAGGGTGCCGGCGAACGGACCGAGCCCGACGGCGATGACGAAGATCAGGGCCCAGACCAGGTCGGGCACGGTCCGGAACAACGCCACCAGGGCGCGGGCCGGCCAGGCGAGGAACTGCAGCCCGGTCAATCCGCGCGCCGAGAAGATGGCCAGCGGCAGGGAGAGGATGACCCCGACCAGCGTGCCGATGATCGCCATCTGGAAGGTCTCGATCAGGGCCCGCGACAGAGAGCCGAAGCGGTCGAGGCTGGGCGGCCAGGCGCGGGAGAAGAAATCGGCGAGAGCCGGGAGACCCGTGGCGAGTTCGCCGAACGACCATTCGGCGCCATTCGCCGCCCAGACCACCACGGCGACGCCGAAAGCATAGGCAAGGAAGGCGAGCGCCGAGGGACGCGCGAAGCGCTGGGGAACGCGCCGGGGCCCGGGTTCAGCCGTAAAGGCCACGGAGCGTTCCCGGCGCGATGGTGGAGGCGGGCGCGTCAAGCTGGAGCCGCCCACCGGCGAGACCGATCACCCGCTCGGCATAGCGGAGCGCGTGGTCGAGATGGTGGGTGGTGAAGATCAGCGTCGTGCCGGTGTCGCGGCTGACGCGGGCGAACACCGCCATCACCTCCTCGCCGGCCGCCGGGTCGAGGCTCGCCGCCGGCTCGTCGGCGAGCATCATGCGCGGCTCGGCGACGAGCGCACGGGCGATCGCGACGCGCTGCGACTGGCCACCGGACAGCGCATCGCCACGGCGCAGCGCGAAATCGGCAAGGCCAACCATGTCGAGCGCGGCATAGGCCCGCTCACGCACGGATTTTGGTGCGAGCCCGTGCAGCCAGCGCCGCGGGCCCGATGCCTCCGCGAGGGTACCGTGAATGACGTTGGAGAGGACCGAGAGCCTGGGGACGAGGTTGTGCTTCTGGGCGACGAAGCCGATGCCGCCGCGAAGCTCCCGCTGGCCGCGCGACTTCAGCCCCGACACCGGCTGCCCGAACATCGAGACCTCGCCGGAGACCGGCTTGACGAAGCCGAGGCAGCACTTGAGCAGCGTCGACTTGCCGGCACCGTTGGCGCCGATCAGGGCGACCTGCTCGCCGCGACCGACGCTGAAGGCGACGCCGGTGAAGATCGGCGGCGCCTCGCCATAGGCGACGGCGAGTCCGCGGATCGCCAGTTCGGGCGCGGGGTCGACGGGCCGCGCCGGCGGAACCGGCGCAACCACATCACGGATGAGCGCGAGGCTCATGATTCCGGTCCTGTCCGCCGGCTATTCGCCGACGAATGCGGAGAACTCGGGATGGCCGATGGTGGCATACATCGCCCGCACCGGGTCGTAGGCGCTGTCTTCG
>JALHRF010000086.1 GCA_022841545.1 Bauldia sp.
CGGCGACCTGCCGCCGGCGGTCAACGTCGCGGCGCTGCAGGTGGTCGGCGTCGGCGCGTTCCTCCTGACCCCGCCGCTGATCGGCGGCGTGGCCGAGCTGTCCGGCCTCCGGCTCGGGATCGCGGCGGTCCTGCCGATGCTCGTCGTCAGCTTCGTGCTGGCGCGGGAATTGACAAGGAAGGTGGGGGTGGTCGCGAAGCCGTGACCATAGGCAATAGCGGCGATCCGGAGTAGACACGAATTTGTCACCGCGGTTACGCTGACGGAGCGTGGTCGGCAAATGGACATAGAGTTTCCAATTGAGTTTACGGTGCTAGGAACGCCGGTATCGTTTCAGGCGGCGCGGGCAGCGTCTAGAGAACAATGGAAGGCACGGGTCAAAGCCGCGAGCACCGTGGTCCTTCCGGCCCCGCATTTCGTGTCGGGCGACCGGATGGCGGTAAGGCTCTACTACCTGCCCGAGGCACGAATGCAGGGGGATGTCGACAACATCGTGAAGCTTGTGCTCGACGCTCTGTGCAGGCACATTTATCTTGATGACGCGCAGGTCGAGCGAGTGGTCGTGCAGAAGTTCGAGCCTGGCAACGTCTTCAACTTCCGTAACCCGTCGGCTGGCATAGTTGCTGCGATTAGCGGACCGAAGCCGGCGCTTTACGTGCGTGTATCGGCCGACCCGTTCGAGGAACTCCAATGACGTTAACGACGGAACGAGAAATCCTCGATCATGAGGTCGAACGGCTCAGGGCCGACGGGTACGACGTCTATATCGATCCCGGGCCTTCCCTTGTTCCGGACTTCCTCGGCTCGTATCGGCCAGACGCAGTCGCCAAGCGGGACGACAGCAAGATCGCGCTCGAAGTGGCGTCACGAACAGACGCTTCGCAAAGGAAACTCGGTGAGGTCGCCGCGATATTCGAGCGGCATCCCGAGTGGGAATTTCGTGTGGTTTGGGCTGAACCGGCCGCAGGCGCGGTGCGCCTGCCAGTCCAGACGAAAGATGAGATTCGAGCGGCGATCGTGGAGATCAAGAAGCTACGGAGTCAGGAGCACTTTCGCCCTTCGTTTCTGCTGGGATGGGCGGCTTTTGAGGCAGCGGCCAGAGCTGTCGCTGAAAGCCGGTTTCGGCGTGCCCAGACGCCGGCGCGGCTCGTGCAGGTGCTTGGCGAGGAAGGCTACCTAACCCCCGATGAAACCGACGCAATGCGAGGCCTTACCGAGAAGCGCAATGATCTCGTCCATGGAACGCTCGACGCTGCCATAAACGGGGAGGATGTCGATCAGCTCATTAGAGCACTTGAAGCCCTGACGGCTGAGATCGCCTCTTAGTTTGGGCCGTTAAGGAAGCACTCGCGCCTTCAGGTCACTCATACATCAAGCTTGGGTGCTTGCGAGGGCTCAACACCTACGTGCGCGGGCACGAGCGATGCCGTCGGGCGGGGATTTGTTCCGCCATGGCAAACCCGGTCAAATCGTCGTATCCCCGTTGCCGTCCGCGGGGTGACGCGCGGGCGTCGGTGTTATATGCGGAGGTGGATGATGGTGCACGCGATCGCGATCGACGCGGCCGGCGGGCCGGAGGTGCTGACCTGGCGCGAGGTCGAGGTCGGGGAGCCGGGACCGGGCGAGATTCGGCTCCGGCATCTCGCGGTCGGGCTCAATTTCATCGACGTCTATTACCGGAAGGGCGTCTACCAGCCGCCGGGCGGCTATCCGCTGATCCCCGGGGCGGAAGCGGCCGGCGAGGTGGTGGCGGTGGGGCCGGGCGTGACCGGCCTCAGGCCGGGCGACCGCGTCGTCTACCAGGTGCATGTCGGCGCCTATGCCGAGGAGCGGCTGCTGCCGGCCGACCGCGCCGTGAAGCTGCCCGACGGGCTCGACCCCAGGATCGCCGCGGCGGGGTTCCTCAAGGGGCTGACGGTGCAGTGCCTGATCCGGCGGACCTTCAAGGTCGAGAAGGGGCAGACGATCCTGTGGCACGCGGCGGCCGGCGGCGTCGGCTCGATCGCGGCGCAGTGGGTGTCGGCGCTCGGGGCGACGGTGATCGGCACCGTCGGCGACGACGCCAAGGCGGAGATCGCCAAGGCCAATGGCTGCGCCCACGTCATCAACTACCGGAGCGAGGATTTCGTCGCGCGGGTCAAGGAGATCACGGGCGGGGAGGGGGTCGCCTGCGTCTACGACTCGGTCGGCAAGGACACGTTTCCGGCGTCGCTCGACTGCCTCCGGCCGATCGGGACGTTCGTGTCGTTCGGGCAGTCGTCGGGCCTGCCGCCGCCCTTCACGCTGGCGATGCTGCAGCAGAAGGGGTCGCTCTACGCCACCCGGCCGTCGATCATGACCTATGTGGCGAAGCGGCCGGACCTCGAGGCCTCGGCGGCGGAACTGTTCGCGGCGCTGAAGGACGGGACGGTCAAGGTCGCCATCAACCAGGAATGGCCGCTCAGGGAGGCGGCCGACGCGCACCGCGCGCTCGAGGCGCGGCAGACCACGGGCGCGACGGTGCTGGTGCCGTAGGGGGCGCGACTGCCTCATCCCATGGCAGGCTGATGAAAATTAGCGTTTGATCAGGTTTTGGGCATAATCCATTGTCGAACCGCCGGAACCCCTTTCCGGCGGGGGAAAAGTGCGTGACGCGGTATGAGTACGGGTAGGAGTCGCTCATGGGGCGGCTGACCACACATGTTCTGGATACGGCGAAGGGGCGGCCCGCGGCCGGCCTCGCCATCGACCTATACAGGGTCGGGGGCGGGGAGGAGCGGCTCGTCTCGGCGACGACGAACCAGGATGGGCGCGTCGACCGGCCGCTGCTCGAAGGCGCGGATTTCGTGCCGGGGGTGTACGAGCTGCGGTTCCATGCGGGGGAATATCTGCGGGCGACGGCGGCGCTGCCGGACCCGGCGTTCCTCGACATCATTCCGATCCGGTTCGGCATTGCGTCGACGGACGAGCATTACCACGTGCCGCTCCTCCTCTCGCCCTACGGCTACAGCACCTACCGCGGAAGCTGACAGACCCGATGCGCAATACGATCCGTTTCATCCGCAAGGGGCGCATGGTGGAGCTTTCCGGCGTCGAGCCGACGGCGATGCTGCTCGACCATCTCCGCGAGACGGAAGGCGCCAAGGGGACGAAGGAAGGCTGCCGCGAGGGCGATTGCGGCGCCTGCACCGTGGCGATCGGCAGGCTCAGGGACGGGCGGCTCGCCTATGAGCCGGTCAATGCGTGCATCCAGCTCGTCGGGCAGGTCGACGGCTGCGAGGTGGTGACGGTCGAGGACCTCGCGGCGGAGGACGGGACGCTCCATCCGGTCCAGGCGGCGATGGTCGAGCATCACGGCTCGCAGTGCGGCTTCTGCACGCCCGGCTTCGTGATGAGCCTGTTCACGCTCTACCACAACACGAAGGGCCAGGTGACGCGCGACCAGGTCAACGACTGGATCGCCGGCAACCTCTGCCGCTGCACCGGCTACCGTCCGATCGTCGACGCGGCGATGACCGCCTGCGCCAAGTCGCGCCGCGACAAGTTCGCGATCCGTGCCGGCGACACCGCGGGGCTGCTCTCGTTCCTCGCCGATACCGACGACGTCTTCGTCGGCGACGAGGACCGCTTCATCGCAGCCCCGGCGAGCGTCGACGGCCTTGCCGCGCTCTACGAGCAGCACCCCGACGCCACGATCGTGTCCGGGGCGACCGACGTCGGGCTGTGGGTCACCAAGCAGATGCGGGACCTCCGCAAGATCATCCTCACCACCCGCGCCCGCGGCTTCGACCATATCGCCGACACCGGCTACGAGCTGATGATCGGCGCCGGCGCCACCTACGCCCAGGCCGAGCCGCATCTCAAGGCGATCGACCCGGACCTCGGCGAACTGATCCGCCGGCTCGGGTCGAAGCAGGTTCGGGCGACCGGCACGGTCGGCGGCAACGTCGCCAACGGCTCGCCGATCGGCGACACGCCGCCGGTGCTGATCGCGCTCGATGCGACGGTCGAACTCCGGAAGGGCAAGCAGGAACGCTCGATGCCGATCGAGTCGTTCTTCGTCGACTACGGCAAGCAGAACCGCGAAAGGGGCGAGCTGCTCACGGGCATCCTGATCCCGAAGCTCGCGGCGAACCAGATCTTCCGCTGCTACAAGGTCTCCAAGCGCTTCGACCAGGACATTTCCTCGGTGATGGGCGCATTCCGGATGACGGTCGCCGAGGACGGGTCGATCGCCGAGGCGCGGATCGCCTTCGGCGGCATGGCGGCGACTCCGCGGCGGGCGAAGCGGGCGGAACACGCGCTGACCGGGGCGCAGCTCCGTGACTCGCGCGCCTGGGCGCGGGCCTTCGCCGCGCTCCGCGAGGATTTCTCCCCGATCGACGATCATCGCGCCAGCGCCCGCTACCGCACCGAGACGGCGCACGCGCTCCTCGGCAAGGCGCTGATCGAGGCGGCGGGAACCGCCTCGACAAGGACGCGCCTGATCGGCCGCCGCGAGGTGGCCTGAGATGGACCTCGGCGACGTCCTCAACGGCCAGAAGCAGCTCGCCGTCGTCCGCCAGCCTGTGGCGCATGACAGCGCCGCCAAGCACATGACGGGCGAGGCCCTCTACATCGACGACATCGTCGAGCCGGCGCGCATCGTCCATGCAGCACCCGGCTACGCGCCGATCGCGGCGGGGCGGGCGACGCGGGTCGACCTCGAGGCGGTGAAGAAGGCGCCCGGCGTGGTCGACGTGCTCACCGCCGAGGATATTCCCGGCGCCAACGACATCAGCCCGAAAGGCATCGGCGACGACCCGGCGATCACGCCGGACAAGATCATGTTCTACGGGCAGGTGCTGTTCGTGGTGCTGGCCGAGACCCGCGACCAGGCGCGGCGCGCGGTCAAGCTCGCGCGCATCGCGACCGCGCCGGGCATGCCGATCATCGATGTCGACGATGCGCTCGTGGCGGAGAGCCGGATCCACGCCGACTACGGCTTCACCCGGGGCGAGCCGGCGGAGGAGATTTCGCGGGCGCCGAAGGCGATCACCGGCGAGTTCCGGATGGGCGGCCAGGAGCACTTCTACCTCGAAGGCCAGGCGGCGCTCGCCGTCCCCGGCGAGGACGGGGACATGCTGGTCTATTCCTCGACGCAACACCCCTCCGAGGTGCAGCACGTCGTCGCCCATGTCCTCGGCCTCGACTCGAACCAGGTGACGGTCGAGGTCCGCCGGATGGGCGGCGGGTTCGGCGGCAAGGAGAGCCAGGCCACGCAGTGGGCGGTGCTCGCCGCGCTCGGCGCGCGGAAGACCGGGCGGGCCTGCAAGATGCGGCTCGACCGCGACGACGACATGATCATGACCGGCAAGCGCCACGACTTCCGCGTCGACTACAACGTCGGCTTCGGCAAGGACGGGGTTCTGCGCGCCGTCGACGTGACCTTCGCGGCGCGCTGCGGCTACTCGGAGGACCTCTCGCTCGGCGTCGTCGACCGGACCGCGTTCCATGCCGACGGGTCCTATTTCTATCCGACCTGCCGCATCGTCACCCGGCGGATGCGGACCAATACGGTGTCGAACACCGCGTTCCGGGGTTTCGGCGGGCCGCAGGGCAACCTCTTCGCCGAACGGATGATGGACCACATCGCCTATTCGATCGGGCGTGACCCGCTGGATGTGCGGAAGGCCAACATCTACGGCGGGGCAGGGCGGGACCGCACCCCGTACAACATGCGGGTCGAGGACAACATCCTGCCCGAGATCATCAACGACCTCGAGCGGACCAGCGACTACTGGACGCGGCGGAAGGAGATCGCCGAGTTCAACGCGTCGAGCCCGGTCCTGAAGAAGGGGATGGCGCTGACGCCGGTCAAGTTCGGCATCTCGTTCACTCTGATCCACCTCAACCAGGCGGGCGCCCTGGTCCATGTCTATCGCGACGGGTCGATCAGCCTGAACCACGGCGGCACCGAGATGGGGCAGGGCCTGTTCGTCAAGGTGGCGCAGGTGGTGGCGGAGGAGTTCGGCGTCGGGCTCGACCGGGTCAAGATCACCGCGACCTCGACGGCGAAGGTGCCGAATACCGGACCGACCGCGGCCTCCGCCGGCACCGACCTCAACGCCCAGGCGGCGCTCGCGGCCTGCCGGACGATCAAGGAGCGGCTGTTCGACTTCATCCAGGAGAAATACGGCGTCGGCCGCGACCGCGTGCAGTTCCGCGACGGCAAGGTGCTGATCGGCAACGAGGCCATGGATTTCGCGCAGCTCGCCGACCAAGCCTATATCGCTCGCGTCTCGCTGTCCTCGACCGGCTTCTACAAGACGCCCAAGATCCACTGGGACCGGGCCAAGGCGAGCGGCCGGCCGTTCTACTATTTCGCCTACGGGGCGGCCTGCTCCGAAGTGACGGTCGACACCATGACCGGGGAGATGAAGGTCGACCGGGTCGACATCCTCCACGACGTCGGCAAGTCGCTCAACCCGGCGATCGACATGGGCCAGATCGAGGGCGGTTTCGTCCAGGGCATGGGGTGGCTGACGACGGAGCAACTGGTCTGGGATTCCGCCGGCCGGCTGCAGACCCATGCGCCGTCGACCTACAAGATCCCGACATCGTCGGACGTGCCGAAGGATTTCCGCGTCACGCTCTACGAGTCGGGTGGAAATCGCGAGGATGCGATCTATCGTTCCAAGGCGGTAGGAGAACCGCCGCTGATGCTCGCGATATCCGTGTTCTCGGCAATCACCGACGCCATCGCCAGCCTCAAGCCGGCGGTGATGCCGCGGCTCGACGCCCCGGCGACCCCGGAGGCGATCATGCGGGCGATCCGCGCCACGACCGGAGGCGACATGTAATGCCGGTGTGGGTGCGTCTCCTCGAAGCGATCGACCGCCACGGCGCGGCTGTACTGGTGACCGTCGCCGCGGCCAAGGGTTCGTCCCCGCGCGAGCCGGGGGCGCGGATGATCGTCAACCTCGACGGCAGCTTCACCGGCACGATCGGCGGCGGAGCGCTGGAGTGGCAGGCGATCGCGCTGGCGCAGGCCGCGCTGGCGCGGGCCTCGGCGCCAAAGGCGGAGATACGGCGCTTCGCCCTCGGACCGGAACTCGGGCAGTGCTGCGGCGGGCAGGTGGACCTCCTGGTCGAGGCTTTCGCCGTCAGCGATCGCGACGCGGTCGCCGCGTTTGCGACGCGGGAACTGGCCGGGCCGTTTACGACCACCGGCACGGTCATGGCGGGCGGGGTCGTGCGGACCATCACCGCCGACACCATGCCGGCCGGCACGGTCTCCGCCGCGCTTGGGCTCGTCCGCGAAGGCTTCGGCGACACACGCCGCCCGCTCATCCTGTTCGGCGCCGGCCATGTCGGTCGGGCGCTGGTGCTCGCGCTTGCGCCGCTGCCGTTCGTGGTGACCTGGGTGGACCCGCGCCGGGACGCGTTCCCCGGCCATGCGCCGATGAACGCCACCCTCCGCCAGTTGGACGACCCTGCCAATGCGCTTGTCGGCGCGGCCCCGGGGACCTTCGTGCTGGTCATGACCCACAGCCATCCGCTCGACCTGGCGCTGGTCGGCGCCGCGCTGCCGGACACACGCTTCCCCTATGTCGGCCTGATCGGATCGGCCACCAAGCGCGCTCGGTTCGAGCGGCGGCTCGGCGACATGGGTATCGCCGCGTCACGCATCCCATCGCTGATCTGTCCCATCGGCGTCGGCGGGATCAACTCGAAGCTTCCCGCCGTCATTGCAGCGGCGACAGTCGCCGAACTGCTCGTGCACGATGAGGCGTTGCGACTGGCCGAAGTCCAGCCGCCGCTGAGGCTGTCATTTTCGGACCATGCACTTCCATGTTAGGTATCTTCGGCTGTCGAACTCTGCGTACTCGGCTCCCCAAAAAGAGGCGCGACCCAATACGATGAACGAGCAGGCGGATCAAAAACAGTATTCAGCATTCATCAGTTATGCCTCCCACAATCGTAGCTTTGCCGAACAAATCGCCGTCGCACTTGAGTCCAAGGGCTTGACGGTTTGGATTGCTCCCAGAAACGTCCGTCCAGGCGCGGAATACGCGGAAGAAATAATTCGCGGTATTGAGCAATCAAAATGTTTAATACTGATATTATCTGAAGCATCTAATTTGTCAGCTAATGTACGCCGCGAATTGGAAAGAGCTGCCTCGAAGGGCAAGCCGATTTATCCTGTGCGGATTGAGGATATTCAACCATCTCCGAAACTCGAATATTTTGTCGCAATGCATCAGTGGCTTGATGTGTGGGATGGATTGCTCGACAAGCACGTAGAACGGTTGGCCGACGCGATGGACTCGCAAGAGGAGTGGATCGGAAACGTCGTCCTCCAGCGTCGTCGGCGACGGCTCGTCTCCGGTGGCTTCGGAGCCGTGGCCCTGGCGTTGCTGGTAGCTGCAGTCGCAGTGTTTGGTGCAGATATACGTAACCTTTTTCTGGATGAACAGCAACGAGCAAGAAATGAACTCGAGGCCCTCAATATCCCCTTCAATGTCGATGGATTATCTAGCGTCCTGATATCAGCTGATGGTGAAAAACTGGAATTGTTCACGCGTGCGGGAGCCACCTCCGGCGATGTCAAGGCCGCACTTCGTCGAAATGGGGTCGCAGACCAGTTTTTTGAAAGTAGCAAAGGAAAACTCGGTGCGTTGCAATGGTTCAAGGCGCTGACGCCCATTCTAGATCCAAATATGACAATTCCCAGCGAATACTATGAGGAAGAAGGAATTCTGGCGAGCGCAATGAGGGCTGGAAACGTCGACGCGTCAATCATTTTACTGGAAGCTGGTGCAAGTCCACATGTGTATCAGAATCTCTGGTTCACGCGTGCTCAGTTGCCGCGATCGGTGCAGCCATTTCTGTACATAGACGAATTTGCCGGCAGCGCTGAGGAGAAAGCCAGGCTAGCGAAGGCCTTTGTGGCTTTCGGGGCTAGCCTTTCGATTCCGGAATTGGATGAAGCTACTTACCCCGGAATTGACGACTATGGATCCTATGAGGTCGAGGAAGCAATCGCGGTGCGCGACCAAATCAAGAACCAGTACGCAATAGAAGTCCCGACACAGGTGTCAATTTGTGAAAAGCCGACCTCAAGTGTATGCGAGGGGGCCACTGTCAGAACTGGCTTCGACTGGTGCGATTTCGCCAAGAAGCTGCCAAGGAGTATGAAAGCGAACCGGGTTGAAGGGTATAGCGGGTATTATGATTTCCATCTAATAGAATTAGCACAATTGGTCAACGTCGTGAACGACAAGGCTTATGTGCTAGGATATTCCCTGATGGGCTATCGACCAGGCTATGTATGGATTGAAATATCGAAAGACATGACGAATTGGTTTGTTTACAAATATGTGAATCGATCCAGTGGGATGGGGCATTGCAAAGCGGAAGACGGCTATGTTCCCGATGAGTGCTGGCGACGCGTGGATTTCAAGCATGCCATCGACAGTAATTCTATGAAGATGCTAGACTACTACGACTATACTAAGCAATCATGTTGAGTCTAAGTTTCGTTTTTAGATGTCTGAACCTTCCATTTATATCTTGAGAACGTTTGGTGCTTGGATGGTCGGCTTGATTGTGGGGTGAAATATGGATCTGGAAGTGGTCGAGAGGCGCGGGGACCGAGTGGTGGTGCCGACGCTCGCGGCCATCGGCATCACCAAGGATTTCTCCACCCTTCGCGCCAACGACAATGTCGATTTCGCCATCCGACCCGGCGAGATCCATGCGCTCCTCGGCGAGAACGGGGCGGGGAAGTCGACGCTCGTCAAGATTCTCTACGGGGCGCTCCAGCCGACAGCCGGCGAAATCCGCTGGCGCGGCCAGCCCGTCACCATCGCCAATCCCGCCGCGGCGCGCCGCCTAGGCATCGGTATGGTGTTCCAGCACTTCTCCCTGTTCGAAACGCTCACCGTCGCCGAGAACATTTCGCTGGCGCTTTCGGGGGTGACGAGCCTCGACGGCCTCAAGGGCCGGATCGAGTCGGTGTCGAAGGACTACGGCCTGCCGCTCAACGCCGGTTCCGTCGTCGCCGACCTCTCCGTCGGCGAGCGGCAGCGGGTCGAGATCGTCCGCTGCCTATTGCAGCAGCCGCAACTCATCATCATGGACGAGCCGACCTCGGTGCTGACGCCGCAGGAGGCCGACGACCTGTTCGTCACCCTCAAGCGCCTCGCCTCGGAAGGCTGCTCGATCCTCTATATCAGCCACCGGCTCGAGGAGGTGCGCGCGATCTGCCACCACGCCACGATCCTTCGGCACGGCAAGGTCGTCGCCGAGTGCGACCCGCAGAAGGAATCCGCCAAGCGCCTCGCGAGCCTGATGGTCGGGTCGGACGTCCATGGCGTCGCCCCGCCCGAGCCGCCGCCCGAGGACGCCGCCGTGAGGCTGTCGGTGAGCCGGCTCTCGCTGCCGAAGCCGCATCCGTTCGCGATCGATCTCAGGGAAGTGAGCCTCGACGTGCGGGCGGGCGAGATCGTCGGCATCGCCGGGATCGCCGGCAACGGCCAGGACGAGCTGTTCGGCGCGCTGTCCGGCGAGCGGCTGTCCCCCGGGGAAGCCGACATCCGGATCAACGGGACCAGTTGCGGCCGGAGCGGGATCACGGCGCGGCGACGCCTCGGCGCGGCCTTCGTTCCGGAAGAGCGGCTCGGCCACGGCGCCGTGCCGCGGATGCGGCTCTCCGCGAACGTGGTGCTGACGCGCTACGCGACCGGCGACGGGGTCGCCCCGGCCGGCGTCATCGACCATGGCGCGGCAATGAAGATCGCGACCCGCGTGTCGGAAGCCTACGACGTGCGGAAGGGCTCGCCCGATCCCGAGGCCAGCGCCCTTTCCGGGGGCAACCTGCAGAAATTCGTGGTCGGGCGAGAGATCGACCGGAAGCCTACCGTCCTGATTGTCAGCCAGCCAACCTGGGGCGTCGACGCGGGGGCGGCAACCACCATCCGCCAGGCGCTGGTCGATCTTGCCCGCGCCGGCTCCGCGATCGTGATGATCAGCCAGGACCTCGACGAGATCCTCGAAATCTCCGACCGGATCGCGGTGATCACCCATGGCCGCCTGTCGCGGCCTCGACCAAGCAGCGACCTGCCGCGCGAGGCGATCGGCCTGATGATGACCGGAATCGGCATGGTCGAGCCGGAGCATGCCCATGCGCATTGAGCTGATCCGCCGCCCGGAACGCTCGGCCGCCATGGCGTGGCTGTCGCCGGTGATCGCGGTCGGGCTGACGCTGGTGGCCGGCGCCATCATCTTCGCGGCC
Organism: Bauldia sp.; assembly: GCA_022841545.1. Taxonomy (GTDB): domain Bacteria; phylum Pseudomonadota; class Alphaproteobacteria; order Rhizobiales; family Kaistiaceae; genus Bauldia. Next base: position 11,258 of record JALHRF010000086.1, read on the forward strand.
AATGACATAGATCCGCTCGACGGCCTCTATGTCTTCTTCCTCGAGCCGCTGACCCTGCCCTTCACGCTCCAGGAACTCGTCGTGAAGGCGATCCCGCTGGTCATCATCGCGGTCGGCCTGGCGCTCTGTTACCTGTCCAACACCTGGAACATCGGCGCCGAGGGGCAGTTGACGCTGGGCGCGATCACCGGCTCGCTGATCCCGATCCTCTGGCCCGATTTCCAGAACGTCCTGACCCTGCCGCTGATGCTGCTCATGGGCATCCTCGGCGGCGCGCTCTACGGAGCGATACCGGCGTTCCTCAAGACGCGCTTCGGTACCAACGAGATCCTGACCAGCCTGATGCTGGTCTATGTCGCGACATATCTCCTCGACTGGCTGGTGCGCGGACCGCTTCGCGATCCGCAGGGCTTCGGCTTCCCCGGCAGCCGCGCCTTCACCGACTTCCAGATCATGCCGATCCTCATCCCCGGGAGCCGCGTTACCATCGGGCTGATCCTTGCCCTGGTGGTGGTCGCCGGCGGCTGGTTCCTGCTCCGCCGCACGATCACCGGCTTCTCGATCGCCACCCTCGGCCAGGCGCCGCGGGCAGGGGCGTTCGCCGGCTTCAGCCGTTCGCGGATGATCATGCTGGTGTTCCTGATCTCGGGCGGGCTCGCCGGACTCGCCGGGATTTCCGAAGTCGCGGGGCCGGTGGGCAAGCTCGACGTCGTCATTTCGCCCGGTTACGGCTTCACGGCGATCATCGTCGCCTTCCTGGGGCGCCTCAACCCGGTGGCCATCGTCGTCGCCGGCCTGGTGCTGGCGCTATCGTTCATCGGCAGCGAGCGCGCCCAGATCGTGCTCGGCATGTCGAGCCAGACGGGCCGGGTCTTTCAGGGCCTTCTCCTTTTCTTCGTGCTCGCCTGCGACACCTTCATCCTCTACCGCATGCGCTTCGTGCGGGCTCCGCCGGTCCAGGCCGTGAGGGCCGCCGAATGAGCATGGCCGAAGCCATCATCGTCACCATCATCATCGCCTCGACGCCGCTGCTCCTTGCCGCGCTGGGCGAACTGGTGGCGGAGCGTTCCGGCGTGCTCAACCTCGGCGTCGAGGGCATGATGATCATGGGCGCGGTGTGCGGATTCATCGCCAGCTACGAGACCGGCCAGCCGATCTTCGGCATCCTCGCCGCGATCGCGGCGGGCATGCTGACCGCGTCGCTGTTCGCCTTCGTCACGCTGGTGCTGGTGGCGAACCAGGTGGCGAGCGGGCTCGCGCTGACGCTGCTCGGCATCGGCTTCTCGGCGCTGATCGGGGAATCCTACGCCAGCAAGCCCGGCGTGAAGCTCCAGCAGATCCATATTCCGGGGCTGACCGACATCCCGTTCATCGGCCCGATCGTCTTCGGCCAGGATCCGCTGGTCTATGTGACGGTGGCGCTCACCGTCGGGGTGTCGTGGTTCCTGTTCCGCAGCCGCGGCGGCCTGATCCTCCGCGCTGTCGGCGACAACCACGTCTCGGCCCATGCGCTCGGTTACGGGGTGGTGCGGGTCCGCTTCATGGCGGTGCTTTTCGGCGGGGCCTGCGCGGGACTCGCCGGGGCTTACCTGTCGCTCGTCTATACCTCGCAGTGGCTCGACAACATGACCGCCGGGAGAGGGTGGATTGCGCTGGCGCTGGTGGTATTCGCCACCTGGCTGCCGTGGCGGCTCGCGATCGGCGCGCTGCTCTTCGGCGCGGTCGGCATCCTCCAGTTCCATGCCCAGGCGCTCGGGGTGCGCGTGCCGGCCCAGTTGCTCTCGGCTCTGCCCTATCTGATCACGATCGTCGTCCTGGTGCTGATCTCTGGAAATCGCATGCTGATGCGATCGAACACGCCGGCGATGCTCGGCCAGTCCTTCGTCCCGGACCGTTGAACGCGTCTCGACGGCCCGGCCCTTGCATTGGTAAAATGGAACCCAAGGGGCATCCGCCCCGCAACACGTGCAGAACAGGGAGAACGTGCATGTTGAAACGGCTAATGATCGCGGCGACCGCGATCGGATTGGCGCTCGTAGCCGGAGTGGCCCAAGCCCAGGAGGCGTTCAAGGTCGGTTTCGTGGCGATCGGCCCGAAGAACGACGGCGGTTGGACCGAGGCGCACTGGAACGGGGCGCAGGCGCTGCATAAGGAACTCGGCGACAAGGTCGAGATCACCTTCCTGGAGAACGTTTCCGAAGGTCCCGATGCCGAGCGCGCCATCGAGGGTCTCGTCCAGGCCGGGAACAAGCTGATTTTCACCACCTCGTTCGGCTACATGGATCCGACGCTCAAGGTCGCCGCCAAGTATCCTGACGTGAAGTTCGAGCATGCGACCGGGTTCAAGACGGCGCCGAACGTCACCACCTATAACGCGCGGTTCTACCAGGGCCGCTACATCATCGGGCAGATCGCGGCCAAGCTGTCGAAGACCGGTACCGCCGGCTACATCGTGTCCTTCCCGATCCCCGAAGTGATCATGGGCATCAATTCGTTCATGCTCGGGGCGCAGTCGGTCAATCCCGACTTCAAGCTCAAGATCATCTGGGTCAACACCTGGATGGACCCGGCCAAGGAGGGCGACGCCGCCAAGGCGCTGTTCGACCAGGGCGTCGATATCATCACCCAGCACACCGACTCGACCGAGCCGCTCAAAATCGCGGAACAGCGCGGTCTCTTCGGTTTCGGCCAGTCTCTCGACATGCTGCCGGCGGCGCCAAAGGCACAGCTTACCTCGCTGATCGACTATTGGGCGCCGTACTACATCGCCCGCACCAAGGCGGCGATGGACGGCACCTGGACGTCGCAGTCGAGCTGGGACGGCCTCGCCGAGGGCACCGTGCAGCTCGCGCCCTACACCAACATGCCGGACGATGTCGCCGCGGCCGCCAAGGAGATGGAGGAGAAGATCCGTACCGGCGCGTTCCATCCCTTCACCGGCCCCATCGTCAAGCAGGACGGCACCGAGGTCGCCGCGGCCGGCCAGGTGATGGACGACATGTCGCTGCTCACGATGGACTACTACGTCAAGGGCATCGACGGCACGCCGGGCACCAACTAGCAAGGGCTCGTCCCGCACCGAAAGACGGGCGCGCTTCCGACGACCGGGGGCGCGCCCGTTTCACGAAACCCCGGCGCCGCCAATGTCCGCCTTCCTGCTCGAATGGGTGAACCTGGTCATCCGGTGGGCCCATCTCGTGGTGGGCATCGGCTGGATCGGCACGTCGTTCTATTTCATCGCCCTCGACCTCGGCCTGCGCAAGCGCGAGGGCATGCCGGAGGGCGTCTACGGCACCGCCTGGGAAGTGCATGGCGGCGGCTTCTATCACGTCCAGAAATACCTGGTGGCGCCGAAGACGCTGCCGCCCGACCTGATCTGGTTCAAGTGGGAGGCCTATCTCACCTGGGTGACCGGCTTCGGGCTGCTCATCGTCCAGTACTACGTCCACGCCCGCGCCTTCCTGATCAATCCGGCGGTGATGCCGCTTCTTCCCGCGCAGGCGGTGGTCATTTCGGTGCTGAGCCTGGGGGCCGGCTGGCTGATCTACGACCGCATCTGCAAGTCGCCGCTGGGGCGGAACCCGACGCTTCTCGCGGTGCTGGTCTTCGTCCTCATCGTCTTTGCGGCATACGTCTATGGCAACGTCTTCTCGGGCCGCGGCGCCTTCATCCATGTCGGCGCCTTCGTCGGCACGATCATGGCCGTCAACGTCTTCGGCCTGATCATCCCCAACCAGAAGAAGATCACCGCGTCGCTCCTCGCCGGCCGGGCCCCGGACCCGGCGCTCGGCGCCCAGGGCAAGCAGCGCTCGGTCCACAACAACTACCTGACGCTGCCCGTCCTGGTGCTGATGGTCAGCGCCCATTATCCGATGCTCTTCAGCCACCCGCATTCCTGGCTGGTAGTGGCACTGATCCTCGTCATCGGCGGCTCGGCGCGGCACCTCCTCAACCGCCACGACGCCGGCGATCCGCTGGCCAAGATCTGGTGGACGCTGCCGGTGATGGCCGTCGGGCTCGCGGCGGCGATCTGGCTGACGGCGCCGCAGCGGATCGACACGACCGGCGTCGTCGTCAGCGACGGCGAGGTGCTCGCGATCCTCGGCAAGCACTGCGCCACGTGCCATGCGCCGCGGCCGAGCCACGACGGCTTCGACGCGCCGCCGAAGGGGGTCGTGCTGCTCACCATCGACGACGTGGTGCGCAACAGGGAACAGGTCCTTGCCCAGACCGTGCACGGCGACGCCATGCCGCTCGGCAACGAGACCGAGATGACCACGGCGGAGCGGGCGGCGCTTGGCGCATTCCTGATGAGCCGGTAGGTTGCGGTGACGGCCTTTTCCCCACTCAACCTGTCATCCCCGCGGAAGCGGGGATGACGGGAGGCGCGGGGCGACGCAAACCGGGATGTCATGACCATGACACCAACTTCCCTTGCCGCCATCAACGCGATGAGCGAGGCCGACTTCATCGCCGCGTTCGGCGGCATCGCGGAGCACTCGCCCTGGGTCGCGGAGGCCGCGGCGGCGAAGAGGCCCTTCGCCAGCCGAGGGGCGATGATCGAGGCATTCCAGGCGGCGATCGGCGATGCCGGGGCGGGGGCGCAACGCGCGCTGCTCGTTGCCCATCCCGACCTCGCGGGCCGCGCGGCGATCGCCGGCGGACTTACGGACGATAGCCGGCGGGAGCAGGCAGGGGCCGGTCTCGACCGGCTGACGGCGGAGGAGTTCGCACGATTCACCGCGCTCAACACGACCTATCGCGAGCGGTTCCACATTCCGTTCATCTTCGCCGTCCGCGGGGCCGACAAGCACAAGATCCTCGCCGCCTTTGAATCGCGGATCGCGAATGCGCCGGACGTCGAATTCGCCACCGCGCTGGAGCAGGTCTGCCGCATCGTCGCCTTCCGGCTCGAGGACCGCGTAATCGGATGACGGCGGCGGAGATCAAGGCGATCGGCGAGCGCGCCGAGGCGATGCTTGATGCGCTGGCCTCGATCAGCGCCGAGCCGGACAGGCTCACACGCCTCTACCTGACCGAGGAGCACCGCCGCGCGGCGCGACTGGTGGCGGAGTGGATGCGCGCGGCCGGCCTGAGGGTGCGCATGGACGCGGCGGGCACCGTGCACGGCCTGTTGCCGGGGAGCAACAAGGGCCCAAGCGCCGGGAAGCGGCTGCTCGTTGGCTCGCACATCGATACGGTCGTCGATGCCGGGCGATATGACGGGACGCTGGGGGTAGTGGCGGGGATCCTGGCGGTCGAGGAATTGCGGCGCCGTGGCATCGTGCTCCCGTTCGCGCTCGAAGTCCTGGCCTTCGGCGACGAGGAGGGCGTGCGCTTTCCGAAGACGCTGCTCGGCTCGTCGGTCGTTTCCGGGTCGCTGCGCGACCCCATGCTCGACCTCACCGACGCCGACGGCGTGACCATCCGCGCGGCGCTGGCGGCATTCGGGGGCGACCCGGATGCGCTCGAGGCCGAGGCCTACCGGCCCGAGGACGTGCTCGGCTTCATCGAGGTGCATATCGAGCAGGGGCCGGTGCTCGAGCAACTCGGCCTGCCGCTCGGTGTGGTGACGTCGATCGCCTCGCAGGGTCGCTACCGGCTGACGGTGAAGGGCGAGGCGGGCCATGCCGGGACCGTGCCGATGGCTACCCGCCGCGATGCGCTGGCGGCGGCGGCGGAAATGGTGCTCGCGATAGAGGCCGTGGGCATGATCCAGAGCATCGGCAGGACCGGCGACGACGTGCGCACGGAGACGCTGGTGGCGACCGTCGGCGAGATCAAGGCGCTGCCGGGCGCGAGCAACGTGATCCCCGGCGAGGTCCGTTTCAGCCTCGACATCCGCGCCGGAACCGACCGCGCACGGGAAGAGGCCGTTGCCGAGGTCCGCAGACGGATCGACGAGATTGCCGGCCGGCGCGGCGTCGCGGTTCGGATCGAGACGGTGCACGAGAAGGTCGTCGCCGCATCCGCGCCGGAGATGGTCGAACGGATCGCAGGGGCGGTCGAAGCCGTGACGGGATCGCCGTCGCATCGGCTCATGTCGGGCGCGGGCCATGACGGCCAGGCGATGGTTCACCTCGCGCCGATCGGCATGATCTTCGTCCGCTGCCGCGGCGGCATCAGCCACAACCCGGCGGAGTACGCTTCGCCCGAGGACATGGGGATCGCGGTGGCGGCGCTGGTCGAGACGATCCTCGGACTTGGAGCGGAGAGTTGAAATTCGGATCTGACAGGCTACCCTTCGACCGGTCGAAACCGCCGGTCGAAACATGCGCGAAATTCAGGCTTCCGAAGCCAAGACCCACTTCCCGAAACTTCTCGATGCTGTCGAGCGAGGGGAAACGTTCATCATCACCCGACATGGACGCGCGGTCGCGCGACTGACGCCGGAAGCGCCCGACCGCGCGAAGGTCGCGAGAGCATTGGAGAATCTTCGGAAGCCAGGAAAGCAGACCGGCAAGATCACCGCCGAAGAGCTCCTCGCCTGGCGCGACGAAGGACGGAGCTAGGCATTGGCTTTTGTTCTTGAAGCTTCAGTTGCAGCGACCTGGGCCTTTGACGACGAATCTGACCCGATAGCCGACGTGGCGCTCAATCTTATCGCCAGCGAACCCGCAATCGTCACTTCGTTGTGTTGGTATGAAGTGAGGAATGCCGCTCTCCTTGGGGAAAGGCGTGGAAGGCTTACTCGCAACCAGACTGCGTACTTCTTGGCCCAGCTGCCGACCTACCGGTCGAGATCGCGTTTGACATCGACGAAGCGCTGGCGCTGCAAATGGCGCGAGATCACGGTCTTTCGTTCTACGATGCCTGTTATCTGGCGCTCGCTTCAGACCGCGATGTCCCCTTGGCTACACTCGACCGGGCACTGATCGCAGCATCGCCGAGAGAAAGCGTCCAGCTTGTCGGCGCCCAGTAGAGAACAGTAGTTCCCGCCTCCGCCGTTTCGGTACGCGACGGCGGAGGTCTTGACGCGCTGCTCGCGCGGATGAAGAATCAGCGGTAGTATGGCCGTCGGTCGACGGAGGCGCAGGAGGGAGCATGCCCGCGTGGCTGGCTGCGTCGTGTAGGGCGGCTCTTCGGCGATGTTCGCACGCCGTGGCAAGGAAACCGTTTCCACTCCTTTCCTTGATTGTCAGTCTCACGTTCCTGTCCCCCGCAACAGCCCAGAACGGCGGTATCGTCGGACCGGGCAATGCGGTCGTTACCGGCTTCGCCGGCGCTGTCGCCGCCCCGGCGCCGCCGGGCGAGGATCCCTTCGATCATCTGACGATCAATCTCGACGGGCCATCGGCGGAGGTCATCGACCTCGGCAACCTCGGAGCCCAGGGGCAACTGTCCGACGCGCTCAAGACGTTCGCGGTGTCTGCGGCGCAGGTCGGGCAGGTGTTCGGCGTCGCCATCGACAATGCGCCGCAACCGAACATCTACCTGGCCGCAACTTCGGCCTATGGCCTCTCGATCTACCTGCCCGACGGGACGCCGACCGTGCGCCGCATCCGGGTCGGAACGCCGGGCGCGCAGTTCGTGCCGGGCCAGTTCGGGCCGGCGGGCTATGGCGGGTCGCCGGGCTCGATCTGGCGCATCGACGGCGTGACCGGCGAAGCCTACCTGTTCGCCAATGTCGACGCAGCCGCCACCGGCGCCGCTTCGCTCGGCGGTCTGGCCTTCGATCCGGCCTCGCAGCAGATTTTCGCAGCCGACCGCGGGACAGGCATTATCCACCGCTTCGGGCTCGACGGGTTCCAGCGTGGAACATATGACCACGGCGTCGAGGGGCGTCCCCCCGCCGGACTGGCGCCGCTGCCCTACATTCCCGGCATTCCGTTCGACATCAACGCGCCGGCGTTCAGCACGGACGCGCCGTCGACGTGGGCGTTCGCCCCGCCGGGCCGCCGGGTCTTCGCGCTCGCCGTAAAGGGCGGCCGGCTCTACTATTCGATCGCGCAGGGGCCGCAGGTCTGGTCGGTCGGCATCGGCCGGAATGGCTCGCTCGCTTCGAGCCCGCGGCTCGAGGTCGAGGTGCCGGCGCTTCAGGATGGAATCGAGATCGCCTCCATCGCCTTCGACCGCGCCGGGCGGATGTACCTCGCCGAGCGCGGACCGGTGACCGGGGACTACGAGTTGACGCGGGTCGCGGCAAGCGATGCCTCGCGCATCCTGCGCTACGTCCCGAAGCCCGTCGGCGACCCGGGGCCGGGCCTCTGGCGGCTGTTGCCGGACCAGTATGCGATCGGCCTTGCGCCGCCGTTCAACAATGCCAATGGCGGCGTCGCGCTCGGCTATGGCTATCGCATGCCGGGGGCGATCGACTTCAACGCCTGCGAGGCGACGCTCTGGTCCACCGGCGGGCGGCTACTCGATAGCGGCGACGGCTCGCTGCCGCCGGGCTATTTCCAGACGGCCGACGGCCTGCAGGGGAATGCCACGTCGCTGGTGCTGCCGCAGAACGCGCCGCCGGTAAACGCCTGGTTCGTCGACTATAACGACACGCCGGGCAACCCCGACTTCCGCGGCCACATGGGCGCGGTCACGATCTTCAGCCCCTGCGCGGTCGAGGCGCCCTATGTGCCGCCGCCGCCGGCGGTGACGTGTCCGCCGGGAACGGTGTTCCAGGACGGCCAGTGCGTCGTCACGGTCACGTGTCCGCCGGGCTCGGTGTTCAAGAACGGAACCTGCGTCTACCAGACCTGCCCGCCGGGCTACGTCCTCAACAAGGGGCAGTGCATCCTGCCGCCGGTCACCTGCGGTCCCGGCTTCGCCTTCTACGATGGCCGCTGCGTGCCGCTCGACTGCCCGCCCGGCATGCAGCGCATGCCGAACGGGCAGTGCATCTGTCCGGTCGGGAACCTCTACTACAACGGCAAGTGCGTGCCGCCGAGCACCTGTCCGCCGGGCATGGCGCAGTCGCCCAACGGCATCTGCTGGTGCCCGGCCGGAACCCAGTTCCTCGACGGCCGGTGCGTCCCCAACTACTGCCCCAACGGCTATGTGACCATCAACGGCAGGTGCGTGCCCGACAAGTGCCCGCCGGGCTTCTTCCGCGGTCCGGGCGGGGCCTGCATTCCGATTTATGGCCCATGCGACGTGGGCGAGATCCTCGTCAACGGGCGCTGCCTTCCGAAGGTCTGCCCGCCCGGCCAGCAGCTTCGTCCCGACGGGTCGTGCCATTGGATCGGCAACTGCCGCCCGGGCGAGGTCATCATCAACGGCAAGTGCGTTCCCCAAAAGTGCCCGCCGTTCCAGGCGCTGGGCAATGACGGCCGATGCCATCCGATCGAAGTGACCTGTCCGAAGGGCATGGAGTACCAGCACGGCAAATGCGTCCCCAAGTGCCGGGACGGGGATCATCTGGTGAACGGCAAGTGCGTGCCGAAGCCGGCCCAGTGCAAGAACAACGAGGAGTGGGTCAACGGGCGGTGCGTCCCGAAGTGCCGGGACGGGGATCACCTGGTGAACGGCAAGTGCGTGCCGAAGCCGGCCCAGTGCAAGAACAACGAGGAGTGGGTCAACGGGCGGTGCGTCCCCAAGTGCCGGGACGGGGATCACCTGGTGAACGGCAAGTGCGTGCCGAAGCCGGCCCAGTGCAAGAACAACGAGGAGTGGGTCAACGGGCGGTGCGTGCCCAAGTGCCGGAACGACGAGCATCTGGTCAACGGCAAGTGCGTTCCGAAGCCACCGCAGTGCAAGTCCAATGAAGTCCTGGTGAACGGCAAGTGCGTCCCGGACTGCAAGCGAGGCGAGCACCTCGTGAACGGCAAGTGCGTGCCGAAGCCGCCCCAGTGCAAGAACAACGAAGTCCTGGTGAATGGGAAGTGCGTTCCCGACTGCAAGCGGGGCGAGCAGCTCGTCAACGGCAAGTGCGTCGCCAAGCCGAGCTGCAAGAAGGGGGAGCATCTGGTTGACGGGAAGTGCGTCTCGGAGTGCCGGAAGAACGAGCACCTCGTGAACGGCAAGTGTGTGCCGAAGAAGAACAGCTCGCTCGATCAGGGGCCGGCCGGAGATGTGGCGATCCTGCTACCGGCCTGGAGCGGAGAGGCGGCCGCGATGCCGGCGGCGTCGTTCTCGTGGGGCGCCCCTCAGGCGGCGTCGGCGCTGAACTGGTCGGCCGAGCGGGCGGTTTCCCGCGTGCCGGAGACGATGAGCTGCAGCACTTCCTGCTCGCTCGAATCGCGGATGTAGCGGTCGCCGACATTCTCGCCGCGCTTCAGCACCATCACGCGGTCGCCGACCGCGAAGATGTCCTGGAGGCGGTGCGAGATGATGATCTGCGCGACGTTGTGCTTCTTCAGCTCGAGCATGGTCTCGAGCAGGCGCTCGGTCGCCATCACCGACAGGTTGGCGGTCGGTTCGTCGAGGATGACCACGCGCGGATCGAAGGAAATGGCGCGGGCGATCGCCACGGATTGCTGCCGTCCGCCCGACAGGCTTTCGACGCGCTGGTAGACCGAATTGACGTCGACCTTGAGCCGCTTCAGGACCTCGTTCGCCTCGGTGTACATCCGCTTGCGGTCGACGAAGAGCCACCGCCGCGGCCACCGGCCGAGGAAGATATTCTGGCCGACGTCCATGTTCCCGCAGAGTGCGAAGTCCTGGTAGATCATCTCGATGCCGACATCGCGGCTTTCGTGCGGGTTGCGGAAGTGCACCGGCTTGCCGGCGACCAGGATGTCGCCGGTATCGCGCTGGTAGGCGCCGGTCATGATCTTCATCAGCGTCGACTTGCCGGCGGAATTGTCGCCGACGAGGCCGAGGATCTCGCCCGGGTGGAGGACGAGATTGACGTCGGACAACGCCCGCACCGCGCCGAAGGACTTGTTGATGTGCCGCATCTCGACCAGCGGCTCGACGTGCTTCGTGATGTCAGACATGAGCGGCTTCCGGTTTGGGCTTCGGTCTGAGGAAGAAATGGCGGAACGTGCCGAGGACGTTGGCCTGGCGGACCCAGATGTCGATCAGCACGGCGGCGATGAGGATCACGCCGATGAAGACGTTGATCCAGTGCTGCGGCATGGTGAAGCCTTCGACATTGAGCTGGAGGAGCGCGCGCACCAGCGTGATCACCGCGGCCCCGGCAAGCGAGCCGATGATGGTGCCGTAGCCGCCGAAGATCGAGCCGCCGCCGATGATCACCGCCGCGATGCCGTCGAGCTCGCGGAACTGGCCGGCGACGGGATTGAAACTCCGGAAATAGGCGATGTTGATCAGTCCGGCCATGGCCGCGCAGAGCGCGCAGAACATCAGGGCGGTGAAGCGGACGCGGTTGGTGTTGATGCCGGCATAGGCGGCGGCTCGCATGTTGCCGCCGGTGGCGTAAAGGCGCTGGCCATAGGGCATGAACCCGAGGACGACCCCGGCGATCACCGATACGAGCAGCATCCACAAGGTCTGTACGCTCACGACCTCGGTGACTGCGCCGACGATGCCGCTCGGATGCG
>JALHRF010000087.1 GCA_022841545.1 Bauldia sp.
GGTGGGCGGACTTCTCAGGGCTCCCCGGGACGTTCGGACCGTCGTCCTCTCCGTGGGATGCGGCCGAGACCGGCAACACACATCCCCGGCGCCACTTCCGTGGCCGCCGCGGGCGCCGCACCCTGCCCCGTCAGTCGGCCGTCACCGGTAGACGCCCCTTCACAGGCAGGGATATGAGGAATATAGTCCTATGATAGGGTGGAGTCAAGAGGCGGGCGTGGCTTCGAGGTGAAAAGGTAGCGGTTGACGCAAAGGCACGCCGCCGCGCAACGTGCACGGGAATCTGCGCAGTTGAAATCGGGGGGCGATTTGTCGGAAGGGAACGTCGCCGGGGTCGTTTCGGCGTTTGGCCTGGCAGCCAAGGCAAAGCTCTCGAACCCGGCAATTACCGGCGCGCCGGAGGACCAGTTACGCGCGCCGCTCGACGCCCTGATACGAGGCCTGGCGCAAATTGGCGGACTGCCACCGGGCGGGGTGGCGCTTGTCGGCGAAACGAGCCTGAGCGACATCAAGACCCGGCCCGACTTCGCGGTGATCGTCAGCAACGCGCTGGTCGGTTTCATCGAGGTCAAGGCGCCCGGGAAGGGCGCCGACCCGCGCCGGTTCCGTGACCCGCACGACAAGGAACAGTGGGAGAAGCTGAAGTCACTGCCCAACCTTCTCTACACCGACGGCAACGCGTTCAGCCTGTGGCGTGACGGCAAGATCGAGGGCACGGTGGTCCGCCTCGACGGTGAGGTCGAGACCTCGGGCACGCGGCTCGCGGCGCCGGCCTCCCTCCTGCCGCTGATCGCCAACTTCCTGACATGGGTCCCGACCGCACCAAAGAGCGCCAAGAAGCTTGCCCAAGTCAGCGCCCGGCTCTGCCGCCTGCTCCGCGACGAAGTGATCGAACAGATGGCGCTCGGGAGCGCCGGACTCGAAGCGCTTGCCAAAGACTGGCGCCGGCTTCTGTTCCCAAAGGCCAACGACGCAGAATTCGCGGACGGCTATGCCCAGGCGGTGACGTTCGGTCTGCTGGTGGCGCGAGCCCGGGACATCTCGCTCGCCGGGGGCGCCGAGAGGGCCGCCCAGGAACTGCGGAAGTCGGATTCCCTCATCGGCACCGCCCTCAGGCTCCTGACGGAAGATCCCGCCAATCAGGATGTGCTGAAGACGTCATTGGGGACGCTGACGCGCGTGCTCGACGCGGTCGACTGGCACATCATCAGCAAGGACAAGCCGGAAGCCTGGCTCTACTTCTATGAGGAGTTCCTCGACGTCTACGACAAGGCGCTGCGCAGGCGCACCGGCTCGTACTACACGCCGCCGGAAGTCGTCGCCGCGATGGTCAGGCTGACGGACGAGGCCTTGCGCAGCCCGCTGTTCGAGCGTCCGACAGGTCTCGCCTCGCCGGACGTCGTGGTGGCGGACCCGGCGGTCGGCACCGGCACGTTTCTCCTCGGCGTGCTCAGGAAGATCGCCGCCACGGTCGAAGCGGATCAGGGCGCCGGCGCTGTCCACGGTGCGGTCGAGGCGGCAGCGAAGCGCATCATCGGCTTCGAGATTCAGTTCGGTCCATTCGCCGTGGCCCAGCTCAGACTGATCGCGGAAATGCAATCGCTGATGGGAACGCCGCCGCTTCCCGACCTCCGCCTGTTCATCACCGACACGCTCGGCAATCCGTTCGTCGAGGAGGAGAAGCTCGGCCAGACCTACGAGCCGGTCGCGGTGTCGCGGCGGGCGGCAAACAAGGTCAAGAGGGAAGAGCGGATCACGGTCGTGATCGGCAACCCGCCTTACAAGAACCAGGCCGGCGGGTGGGGCGGATGGATCGAGAGCGGCAGCGACGGCCGCCCGGCGCCGATGGACCGCTGGGCGCCGCCGCCGGCATGGGGCGCTGGCGTCCATGCCCATCACCTCAAGAATCTCTACGTCTATTTCTGGCGGTGGGCGACGCTGAAGGTGTTCGGTTCCGGCTGGGAAGATGCGACGGGCGGGCCAGAGGAGGACCGCCACGGGGTGATCTGCTTCATCACCGTCGCCGGATTCCTCAACGGTCCCGGCTTCCAGAAGATGCGCGACGATCTGCGTCGCGACTGCTCCGACATATGGGTGATCGACTGTTCGCCGGAAGGACACCAGCCGGAGGTCGCGACCCGGATATTCCAGGGCGTCCAGCAGCCGGTATGCATCGTGCTCGCGGCGCGGGCTGCGGACAAAAGCCGCGACATGCCGGCTCGCGTCAGGTTCATCGCCCTGCCAAAGGGACGCCGGGACGCCAAATTCGATGCCCTTGGAAAGCTCTCGCTGTCAGGCGAGAACTGGGAGGCCGGCGCGTCGGGCTGGCGCGAGCCCTTCCTGCCGGAGCAGGCCGAAACCTGGGCATCGTTTCCACCGCTCGGGTCGTTCTTCCTGTGGTCGAGCCCTGGCGTGAAGACACACCGCACCTGGGTGATCGCTCCCGACGCCGTGTCGCTCGAACGGCGATGGGAGACACTCACGCGCGAGAAGAATCCGGAGCGGAAGGAGGCGCTCTTTCATGCCGATCGTGATCGCAGCACGAAAAAGGTCGTGCGCGTCGATCTGGGCGCGCATCACACCAGGCCTGTGATTATCGCCAATGACGATAGACCGGTGATACCGCCAATCCGCTATGCATTCCGCTCTCTGGATCGCCAGTGGATCATTCCGGATCATCGTCTGCTCAGCATGGCCCGATCAGAGTTGTGGGTTGCCTATTCCGCCAAGCAGATCCACCTGACGGGACTTGAGGCCCACTCCCCGGAGAACGGGCCGGCGATCACCTTCGCCGGGCTCATCCCGGACAACCATCACTACAAGGGATCGTTCGCCGGCCGGGTCTATCCGCTCTGGCGCGACCGAGGGGGGGCGCAGTCAAATCTCCGTCCGGACCTGCTGGCCCACCTCGCCAAGACCTACGGCCGGCCGGTGACGCCCGAGGATGTTCTGGCCTATCTCGCGGCGATCGTGGCGCATCCTGCCTATACGCTCCGCTTCGCGCCCAACCTCGTGCAGCCCGGCCTCAGGGTGCCGCTCACCGCCGAGGCAGCACTCTTCGCCGAGGCGGCTGCGCTCGGCCGCGAAGCGATCTGGCTCCACACCTATGGCGACCGCTTCGCCGATCCGGAAGCCGGGCGGCCGAAGGGAGCGCCGCGCATGCCGAAGGAGCAGGCGCCATTCATCCCGGCCGAGGGCGAAATCCCGTCGACCGAACTGCCCGAGACGATCGACTACGATCCGGCCCGGCGGCGCCTCCTTGTCGGCAAAGGCTTCGTCGAAAACGTCACGCCGGCGATGTGGTCCTACGAGGTCTCGGGCAAGCAGATCATCCCGCAGTGGTTCAGCTACCGGCGGCGGGACCGCACGCGGCCGATCATCGGCGATCGCCGGCCGCCATCGCCGCTCGACGCGATCCAGCCCGTTGGCTGGATGGCCGACTACACCACCGACCTTCTCGATCTCCTCCACGTTCTCGGCCGGCTGGTGCAGATCGAACCGGCGCAGGCCGACCTGCTCGACCGGGTGTGTGCGGGCAGGCTGATCACCGTCGATGACCTTCGGGCGGCTGGCGTCATCGCCAGCGAGGCGGGCGAAACCGCCGAACCCGCGGTTGCCGGGGAGACCGCGGATGACGCGTGACGTGCGACGAACGGTACTGCGAGCATCGCGGGGATAAGTCGCGGTCGCCTGTCGCGCGGAGGACTCAGTTGTGGATGATCTAGGCGGACGGGCGGCGATTCGCCGGACCCGACGAAAATGGATTCGCTGATGGCCCGCGAACAACTCGACCTTTTCGGCGAAGAGCCCGAGGCCTCGGACGAGAACGACACGCCGGTGACTTTCAGCGCGGACCCGGACGAGGTGCGGCGCGAACTCAACCGGCTGCTGGAGGAGGCGCGAGGCTCCAACGTTTTCCCGTGGGAGCCCCGGAAGGTCGGGCTCTACCGGACGATCTTCCCGCAGATGGCGAATTGGCTGCCGAAAGACGAGGCAGCCCAGCTTTGCTTCGCCTTCGAGGAGGAAATGAAGCGGCTGGAGGCGGCCTAGCCGCCGGTAGCGGTACGCTCGCCTGAACCGGCGTGGCACGTCCAGCGGTCCTCGGGGCAAGCCCGAGGATGGCGGGGCAGCGAGGTTGGGAGGCAAGAAGAACCCCCTCCCGGAAATCGCATTTGATCAAGGAGGAGGTTTGGCGCTGGTCGCGCACAGGGAGCGGCGCTTCGCGCCGCGAGTCTCACGCTGGGTCCCGGATCACGCGATGCCGCTTCGCGGCACGCTGTCCGGGATGAGCGGGGTGTGGGGTTGGAGGTCGCGCAAGACGCCAGGTGTCATGCCCGCTGGGAGCGGGCATCCAGTAAACGATGACGGTTGCGAGCGTTCTGCGGCGGCGGTGTCTACTGGGTCCCCGCCTTCGCGGGGATGACGGTGGTGGGGTGGGCGGGGCAGGAGCCCCCTCCCGGAAATCGCCAGAGGGCGATTTCCGACCTCCCCTCAAGGGGGAGGTTGGGCGCTGGTCGCGCATGGTGAGCGGAGCGCTGCGCCGCGAGTCTTACGCTGGGTCCCGGATCACGCGATGGCCGCTGCGCGGCACGCGGTCCGGGATGAGCGGGGTGGGTGGCTCGGCGGTCGTGCAGAGCACCTCGTGTCATGCCCGCTGTGAGCGGGCATCCAGTAAACGATGCCGGTTGCGGGCGTTCTGAAGCGGCGGTGTTTACTGGGTCCCCGCTTTCGCGGGGATGACAGTTGGTGTGGGTGGACAGGAACCCCCTCCCGGAAATCGCCTCAAGGGCGATTTCCGACCTCCCCTCAAGGGGGAGGTTGGGCGTCGGCCTAGTTGTCGAGGAACGAGCGCAGCTTCCTTGACCGGCTCGGGTGCTTCAATTTCCGCAGCGCCTTGGCCTCGATCTGGCGGATGCGCTCGCGGGTGACGGAGAACTGCTGGCCGACCTCTTCCAGCGTGTGGTCGGTGTTCATGCCGATGCCGAAGCGCATGCGGAGCACGCGCTCCTCGCGCGGGGTGAGCGAGGCGAGGACGCGGGTGGTGGTCTCGCGGAGGTTCGACTGGATCGCGGCGTCGATCGGCAGGATCGCGTTCTTGTCCTCGATGAAATCGCCGAGGTGGCTGTCCTCCTCGTCGCCGATCGGCGTCTCGAGGCTGATCGGCTCCTTGGCGATCTTCAGGACTTTTCGCACCTTCTCCAGCGGCATGGCGAGCTTCTCGGCCAGCTCCTCCGGCGTCGGCTCGCGGCCGATCTCGTGGAGCATCTGGCGGCTCGTGCGGACGATCTTGTTGATCGTCTCGATCATATGCACGGGAATGCGGATGGTGCGGGCCTGGTCGGCGATCGAGCGGGTGATCGCCTGGCGGATCCACCAGGTGGCGTAGGTCGAGAACTTGTAGCCGCGGCGGTACTCGAACTTGTCGACCGCCTTCATCAGGCCGATGTTGCCCTCCTGGATGAGGTCGAGGAACTGGAGGCCGCGGTTGGTGTATTTCTTGGCGATCGAGATCACCAGGCGGAGGTTGGCCTCGACCATCTCCTTCTTCGCCTGCCGGGCCTCGCGCTCGCCCTTCTGGACCATGTGGACGATGCGGCGGAACTCGATGATCTCGAGGCCGGTCTCGGTGGCGAGCGCCTGGATCTGGCGGCGGATCTCCTTGATCTTCTCCTTCTCGCGGGCGACGAACTCCTTCCAGCCGCGGCCGGAGAGATTGGAGATGCGGCGGATCCAGTTGGGGTCGAGCTCGGAGCCCGGGTATTCCTTCAGGAACTCATCGCGGGTGACGCGGTGGGACTCGGCCAGACGCAGGAGCCGGCCCTCCCAGCCGATCAGGCGCTTGTTGATGTCGTAGAGCTGCTCGACGAGGGAATCGATGCGGGCCTGGTTGAGGCTGAGCGACTTCACCGCCGCGACGATCTCGTCCTTGAGCTTCTTGTAGCGGCGCTCCTGGCTGGGGGAGAGCGTCGTGTTCTTCATCTTGAACTCGACGTCCTGGTCCTGGAGCCGGCGGAGCTTCTTGTACTCCGCGGCGACGGTCTCGAACGTCGCCACCACCTGCGGCTTCAGCTCCGCCTCCATCGCGGCGAGCGACAGGGCGTTCTCGAAGTCGTCCTCGTCGTCCTCCTCGGCGGCGAGGCGGGCGCGCTCGGCCTCGACCTCGTCGACCTCGTCGTCGCCCGAGGGCGCCATCGGCGGGGCCCTCCCGGCCGGGCGGGCGCCGTTGAGCGGGGCAGGGGCGGCCTCGGCGCCGTCGGCCGGGGCGGCGGGCGCCGCCTTGGCGTCGGGGCCGGCATAGGTGGCCTCGAGGTCGATGATGTCGCGGAGGAGAATCTTCCCGGCCTGCAATTCGTCGTGCCAGATGATGATCGCCTGGAAGGTGAGGGGGCTCTCGCAGAGCCCGGCGATCATCGTCTCGCGGCCGGCCTCGATCCGCTTGGCGATGGCGATCTCGCCCTCGCGGGAGAGAAGCTCGACCGAGCCCATTTCGCGCAGATACATGCGGACCGGGTCGTCGGTGCGGTCGGTGGGCTCCTTGGCCGGCTTGGTGGCGACCGCCGTCGGCTGCGCCTCGGTCAGTTCGCCGCCCTCGGGCTCGTCGTCGCCCTCCTCGGCCTCCTCGACCTCCTCGGCCTCGATGACGTTGATGCCCATGTCGGAGAGCATGGCGAGGATGTCCTCGATATGCTCCGACGTCACCTCCTCGGAGGGGAGGACCGCGTTCAGCTCGTCATAGGTGACAAATCCGCGCTTCTTGGCGGACTTGATCATCTTCTTGACGGCGGCGTCGGACAGGTCGAGAAGCGGCCCGTCCGGGGTCTCTGCCGGGGCCGGGGCTTCCGCTTCTTCGTTTTCCTGGACCTTGGTCGCCATTCACCGTTCTCCGATACCAGAGCGGCCCGCGCCCTACGGGGTTTCGTCCCGCGGCCCGAGCCTGATCCAAAATCTCACCATCCGCCGCGTGCGTCGCCGCCTTCCGGCGGGCCGCCGCCCCAACTGCCCCTTCGGACCTTTCCGGTCCCTTTCGACGCCGTCCCGCCGGGCCCCATTCTTGGCCGGACAGCCGTAACCGATATCCCTACAGCATCCGCGCCTGACGGCCGGAGGATGATCCAAAGCCCTCGATCAGTGCTTCCATACCTTCGGCATTGGCGAGCTGCTTCTGAATATCCACAAGACGCGCAAAGTTAGCCTCGCTCGGCTCTCCGGCAAGCGCGGCCTCCGCATCCTTGAGCTCCTTATGTAACGTCCGCTGCCGATGGTGCAAGGTCAAAGCCTGCAGCCAGCCCTTTTCCGCGTCGTCATCCGCGGCGGCCGGCCCGACGGTCCACAGCCCCGCCGCAGCGACCTGGGCGTCGAGCCGCGACAGAAGGGCTGCAAACCGCGATGCGGCGAGGCGCTCCCGAACCGCGGTAGCGTCCGCGTCGTGGTCGGCGGCGGCAATTTCGAGAAGGGCGGACCGGAACTCGGACAACGCAAGGTGGCCGAGGTCGAGTTCGGCGAACTGGTCGAGATGGCGGAAGATCAGTGCCGGGTGGTTGAGCATGGTCGCGACCAGCACCACCTCGCGGAGCGGCAGCGCCGAACGGCCGGCCAGCATGCCCGAGCGGGTCAACCGGTCGGAGACGGGAATTGCCGTGTGGGCATGGTCCGGGCGGCGTCCGGACCCGCCCTGGCGCTCGCCGCGATTGCCCCGCCAGTCCCGCGCGGGCCTTTCCGGCGGCGGAAAGAAGGCCTGGACCCGCTCGCCGAAGGCCTGGGCGTAGTGACGGCGCACGCTCTCGTCGCCGATGCCGCGGGCGACCTCACGAAGGCGAGCCTCCAGCGCCGCCTTCCGTTCGGGCGTCTCGAACCCGCCCTGCTCGGTCTCCCGCGACCACAGGAGATCGACCAGCGGCCGCGCGGCGGCGATCACTTCGGCCATCGCATCGCGGCCGGCGTTGCGGATCAGGTCGTCGGGGTCCTGCCCCTCGGGGAGGAGGGCGAAGCGGAGGCTTTTCCCGGGCTGGAGCTGCGGCAGCGCCAAGTCGGCGGCGCGGCCGGCGGCGCGGACCCCGGCCTTGTCGCCGTCGAAGCAGAGGATCGGCTCGTCGGCCATCCGCCACAGAATCTGGAGCTGGCGCTCGGTCAGCGCGGTGCCGAGGGGCGCGACGGTGTGGGCAAACCCGGCCGAGACCATGCGGATCACGTCGACATAGCCCTCGACGGCGATCACCGTGCCGGCGTCGTGGGCGGCCTTCCGCGCCTCGGCGCCGTTATAAAGGAGGCTGCCCTTGTGAAAGAGCTCGGTCTCCGGCGAGTTGAGGTACTTGGCCGGAACGTCCGAGGAGAGCGCCCGGCCGCCGAAGCCGACGATCCTTCCCCGGAAATCGGCGATCGGGAAGATCACCCGGTCGCGGAAGCGGTCGAAGCTCACCGGCACGTCGTCGCCCGCGATCAGGAGCCCCGCGTCGATCATCTGCTCCTGGGAGACGTTCTTTCCGGCGAGGTAGGTCTTCAATCCGCTCTTCTCTGAGGGCGCATAGCCGATGCGGAAGCGGCGCTGCAGTTCCGGCGTCAGCGCGCGGCCCTGCAGATAGCCGCGGGCGCTGGCGCCGGCGCGGGATTGCAGCGCCTCCTCGAAGAAGGTGGCGGCGAGGTCGAGGACATCGTGGAGCGTGCCCCGCTTCTTCTCGCGCTCCTCCGCGCGGGGATCGGCCTTGGGCATGTCGACGCCGGCTTCCCGGGCGAGCCGCTCGACCGCCTCGGGGAACGTCAGCCCCTCGGTCTCGATGAGGAAGGTGAAGATGTCGCCGTTCTTGCCGGCGGAGAAATCGAACCACGCCGCCTTCTGGTCATTGACGAAGAAGGAGGCGGATTTCTCCTGGTTGAAGGGCGACAGCCCGGCGAACTCGCGGCCCTGCCGCTTCAGCTTCACGCGCCGCCCGATCACGGACGAGGCGGGCAGCCTCGCCTTGATCTCCTCGAGGAAGTCGGGCGGAAAACGCATCGATGACCGGGCGATTCGGGGGCGCTGCTCTTCGCGCCACTATACGGCAGGAGCGGGGCGGGAAGGGGCGGACGGGGGTTGTCCCTGATATTCACAGGAGATCCACCTACCGGATTCGCGACACGCTCCCGGAAACGACGACCCCGGTCCCATCGCCCTCGGTGCGTGAAGGTTGTGTCTCGTTGAACAGTCCACGCAATGCGCTTAAGCACGTCTCCGCGATGCGGCCGAGACAGAGTGTTCTCGTTTCCCAGCCAACATGGGTACCTCATGATCCGGCATTTCGTTCTCACCCGCCTGGGCCTCGGCAATTTCAATGAAGAGTGGCTCAGCCGACTGGTCAAGCTCTTCGCGGCCGTAACCCTACCCTCACTGGTGAACCAGTCGTCGCAGGCGTTCGACTACCTTCTCGTGGTGGACGCCGGCATGCGGGGCAAACCCCGCAAGCATCTCGAACGCTTGATGGCGCGCTACCCGAATTTCCACCTCGTGACCATGGACGTCACGCGTCTGCGGGCGATGCACATGGGCGGTCACAACTGGATTTACCAGGCATGCCAGGATTTCATTCTGTCCCGCAGGCTGCTCACCGACCCGTCGAGTTATATTGTCACTTCGGTGATCGATGCTGACGATGCCTGGCGTCTGGACTATGTCGCCCGAGTGAACAGCATCGCCGCCGAGCGTCTGCCGGCACTGATCGCAGCAGAACCCGACCGCGGCAGCCACACGCGCCATTCCGCCGGGCTCGGCATCACCTTTGAAAACGGTCTCGTTTGGTATCTGTCACCGAACACCGCTCGGCCGTTTCGCTTTCCCTTCAGCAGCATGTCGGTGTCGGTATTGGCTCGATTCTCGACCGGCGTCTCGGCATGGTCGAGTCGCCACATGGCGTGGCCAAACATGCTCGAAGTGCTGCAGTTCGAAGCCCTCAGGATCGAAACCGACCACCCGATGTGGGTCTACGTCCGGCACGGCGAGACCACTCGGCCCTGGGACGCCAAGACCTCTCCTCCTGCCCCGAACGACCTTCAGGATACCTTCGGAATCAACCTCAAGAAGACCGATCGCTGGCGTGCCGCCTTTGAACCTGCCGAGGGTGGCAACATGCACGCCGGCTGGCCCGCGAAAGACCAGTATGACCGGATCTTCCAGTTGGCGGCTCTCAATCAGCAGATCGCTTCGATCAAGCGGGGACTTCGCGAGGAGACCCCACACTTGCCCGCCGCCGGCGCGTCGCTCCGACAGTTGCTGGCGGAGCAGAAAGCCAAGCGGAAGAACCTGATCGAAGAATTGCGCGCGGTGGGGTCGGAGAGGTTTGCATAGCTCCTTTGCCGAGCGGTCAGGAGGAGGGGAGGATTGCCAAATTTTCGATCCGCCAGGCCAAGTCGCGCAGCCGCTTAGCGGACCCAAATCTCAATTCCCTGATTCGCCCCGGCCTCGGGCTCGCCATCGAGTGTTTGAATCAGAAGCTCCACCGGGATCCAATTGCGCGCGGTCCCCTATGATCCCCACGATTTGCAGCGCCATTCGCCGAGACGGTGGCAAATTTCGGAATCGGACCGCCAAGAATGGCCTGACTATGCGAGGAGTGCCGCCGCGAACGCATGCGAGGCCTTTATCGCCAATGCTTCGGTCAGATAGTCGTCGACATCCAATCGGCCCTTCAACGGCTCGAGGTGCCGCCGAATGTTCCCGTCGTCGAACTTGAATCCGCTCTCGCAAACGAAGAGTTCCTCCGAGGCACGCGCGGGAAGAATGTCATGCGCATAGAAGCCCAGACCGAACACCTCCCCGATCCGGTGGCAGAGGTCGAGGATTGCCTTCCGGCGCGGTTGGATGATCTCTGTATTGAGCGCGTTGAGGAGCGCCGCATCGTGGGGCGTGTCGGTGGTGTGGACCGAGGGATCGCGGTCGGACACGGGCCGGGCGCGAGGGATGATCGACACGCAGGAACCACCGACGCACATGGCGCGAAGGGCGACGTAATAGTCGTTGCCCGCGAAGCTGAACCGGGTGTCGACAAAGGCGGTGTTATAACGCGAGGGGTCGAGGCGCACTCCGGCTTCGTGGAACGAGACCGGCAGGTGGCTGCCGAGGTTTGCGTTGGAGAAGACCGGCGACGGTGCAGCCTCTCCGGAGAACAGCGGCGGAACCGGAATGCCGGCGGCGGACAGCGTCTGATTCGTACGCGTCTTGTCGAAAAGGAGCCGGCCGAGATCGACCGAATGAACGATCCGCATTCCGGCTTGCCTGCCAGCGGCTTCGGTCGCGGCGACGCTTTCGACCAATTCCTTGTCGGCGCCAGCAAAGTCTTCATTGTAGACGAGGATCGCAACGTCGCTGCGATGACCGGTCAGTAGAAGGTCCTCGGGCCAAACGATGCGGAGCGTCATAGAATACGTGGAGAGCGTGCGCGCAAAGTGTGGCAGAAAGAAACTTGCCGTGACCTTTCCAACGCCCATGAGCTGCCCGTTGCGGCTCTTCTTCGTGGAGGGAAAGCCTACGAACGCGACCGATAATTCTCGCGGCAACAGACGTCTCCTGCTTCATCAGTCTTGAGCCGGTTTTCAGTGTGCCGACGACCCCGCGGAGGAGGACATCGCAACGTGGGTGACATTGCCGCGACGGTGGGGCCACCGTAGAATCCCCGGACGTCTCCACGTCACGTCTTCCCTTCTCGGCCGGGTGCGGCTCCGGACCCGGTGGGGCGTTCCGGCCAATGGTCATTCGCGAACCGCCCAAGCGATCAACGAGACTACATAGATTCGCCGCCTGCCGCCATTGGACGTTCCGCTTCGGAGACTATCGATGAGGGACGCAATACCGTCAGCCGGATAGGCTGTCTGGAACAGCACAAGGCCTCAAGCCGGAGAGCAGCATACTGGAGCGAGGAGGTGGGTGAGTTGTTTCGGAACCGGGGCCTCCATGACCTGAATGCGAAACTGGGGTACAAGGAATGACGCCAATGCCGAAATGACGTAATCGATCACGCTATCCGATTCCGACATTTGCCTGCCGTTTCCCAATTGCGAAGCAAATGCCGCAGTCAAAGTGCGTGGATACCTCGGCCTTTTCGGCTGGTACGGTCGCTTCGGCCGCGGCCCCGCAATCGGAAGGCTGACGTGACGCTATCGCCTTCTCTCGATGACGTGGAGATCGTTCCCGAAGACGGGTCTGGCTACGTCCTCCTCCGCCATGCCATCCCGCCGCAGCTGTCGGGCCTCGTGGCGCGGATCTCCGGCTATCGCGAGACGGTGCGGCGGCCGATACGGATGACCGAGACCGCGTCGCTGATCGTGCCGGTCATCATCAGCTTCGGCGAGCCGTTCGAGATCGCGCTCAACCGCGAGCCGCGACCGGACGAGCGGCTCGGCAGCTTCACCGCGGGGCTGACCTCCGGCCCCGTGCGGGTCCGCTCGCATGGCGGGGCGCATTGCGTGCAGATCGACCTCACGCCGCTCGGCGCCTACCGCTTCTTCGGCCGGCCGATGCACGAACTGACCGAGCGCATGGTCCATCTCGACGACCTCGATGACCGGACCATCGCCGGGCTTCGCCAGCGCCTCGGAGAAGAGCGCAGCTGGGGCCGGCGCTTTGCGCTGGCCGAGGCCGCGATGCTGCCGCGGCTCGTGACCGGACGCGGTCCGTCGGCGGCGGTCGCCTGGGCCTACCGGCGTATCATCGAGACCGGCGGCGCGGCCCGCATCGGCGCCATCGCCGAACGGCTCGAATGGAGCCGAAAACACCTGGCGGCGCGGTTCCACGAGGAGGTGGGCATGGGCCCGAAAATGATCGCGCGCATCGCCCGCTTCAACCGGGCGCAGGCGATGGCAGCGGGCGGCGACGGGGATGGCTGGGCCGACATCGCCGCGGCCTGCGGCTATGCCGACCAGGCGCATCTGGTGCGCGAATTCTCGGCTCTCGCCGGGGCGACGCCGGGCGCGTGGCAGGCGGGCGGGTAGGACTGGGCGCCTCGCCGTAGCAGGTAACATTTCTTCAATCCGCCGCCGGCCGGCCGTGGCAATCATCGGCCAACTTCACACCGATACAGGAGAGCGCCATGACCGCCGAAGCCCCCCGCATCTACCCGACCTTCCGCTATCGCGACGCCGCCGCCATGATCGATTGGCTGACCCGGATCTTCGGCTTCACCGTCCGCGCCAGCTACAAGGACGACAGGGGCGTCGTTCAGCATGCCGAGCTCGCCTTCGGCCCGTCGATGATCATGCTCGGCACGGTCGCCGACGATGCCTACGGGACGATGGTGGGGAGCGCCGTCGCGCCCGGCGGCAAGTCGACCTACGTCGCGGTCGACGATCCGAATGCGCTGTTTGCCAAGGCGAAGGCGGCGGGGGTGACGGTCGAGGAGGGCCTGACCGACCGGAGCTACGGCAGCCGCGAATTCATCGTCCGCGATCCCGAGGGCAATGTCTGGGCCTTCGGCACCTACCGGCCGAAGGCGGGCGATCCCGCCTGAGCCGGCGCCGGATGGCGCCGCAGCGCGAAGCGCGATAAAAGGCGCGCCGACCCGCACCCTCCTGACGGGAATTGT
This sequence comes from Bauldia sp., assembly GCA_022841545.1. Classification (GTDB taxonomy): domain Bacteria; phylum Pseudomonadota; class Alphaproteobacteria; order Rhizobiales; family Kaistiaceae; genus Bauldia. Next base: position 13,545 of record JALHRF010000087.1, read on the forward strand.
CACCGGGGTAGCCGACCCCCATCTGCCCATACGAATCCGCCGCGGCCGCCGCCAGGAACCGACACGATGCACGCCGAATCCACCCCTGCGATCGAGACCGCGGGCCTGGTCAAGCTCTACGGGACCAACCGCGCCGTCGACGGCATCGACCTCACCGTCCGCCGCGGCTCGATCTACGGCCTGCTCGGGCCGAACGGGGCGGGCAAGACCACGACCGTCCGCGTGCTCGCGACGCTGCTCAAGCCCGACGGCGGCAGCGCCCGCGTGCTCGGGCTCGACGTCGTCGCCGATGCCGATGCGGTGCGCCGCCGGATCAGCCTCACCGGACAGTTCGCCTCGGTCGACGAGGACCTGACCGGCTACGAGAATCTCGTCCTCCTGGGCCGGCTCCTCGGCTATCGCCGCCGCGAGGCGAAAGCCCGCGCCGACGAGCTGCTCGCCGCCTTCGGCCTCAGCGAGGCCACCCACCGCCAGGTCAAGGCCTTCTCCGGCGGCATGCGGCGCCGGCTCGACATCGCGTCGAGCCTCGTCGTCACGCCGGAGCTCCTGTTCCTCGACGAGCCGACCACCGGCCTCGACCCGCGGAGCCGCAACCAGGTCTGGGACATCATCCGGATGCTGGTCCGGAACGGCACCACCGTGCTCCTCACCACGCAGTATCTCGAGGAGGCCGACCAGCTGGCCGACCGGATCGCGGTGATCGACCACGGCCGGGTCATCGCCGAGGGGCCGAGCGCCGAGCTCAAGGCCTCGGTCGGCACCGGCGTGCTCCATGTCCGCCTCGCCGAGGCGTCCGACCGCCCGCGCGCGGCGACCGTGCTCCGCGGCCGTTTCGCCGAAGCCGTGCACACCGACAACGACCCGCGTGCGCTCAGCGTGCAGCTCTCCGACCCGGCGCTTGCCGCCGCCGGCCTCGCCGACCTCGCCGCCGCCGGCCTCGCCATCTCGGAATTCTCCCTCGGCCAGCCGAGCCTCGACGAGGTGTTCTTCGCCCTCACCGGCCACCCGGCGGAAGCGACGAACGGCAGCGGTGCGACCGATTCTATGCGCAAGGAGGCGGCGGAGTGACGGGCGGAGTCATTTCGCTCATCAGGGCGCTGATTGTCGAAGGCGACATGGAAGTGACTCAACACGGGCTTCGTGAACTCTCGGCGGACAGAATCCTGATCGATGATGTTGTCGACGGCGTCGACAAGGCAATCGTCGTCGAGGAGTATCCGAACGCCCAACGCGGCCCGTCGGTACTTGTCCTGCAGCGGGACAGAAACGATAATCCCGTCCACTTGGTGTGGGGTGTGCCGAGGGACGGGTTGAGGCCAGCGGTTTTGATAACCGCTTACCGGCCCGATCCCAAGAGATGGACCACCGATTTCACAGCGAGAAAACCTCGATGAAAAGGAAGACGGTAGAATTCGTGCAAGCGGGTAACTACGCCGCCGAGGTCGCCATCGAGCTCATCGAAGACGAACTGGGCTGGTCACCGCGGATGTCGCTTGCGGACGCCCGCAAACTCGAAACCGTTCGCCTTGCGCTGGAACGGGGAGACATCGCAGCGGCGGCCCAATACGGCCGCGTGTTCGAACTGATGAACGGCTGACGGACCGAGCGGAAATAGGCGGAATGGGCGACACCAGCGACACCCTGATCGTCGGCGAGGATCTCGCCCGCGTGCTCTCGCCCGACCGGAGGCCCGAGCCGCCGGGGGCGGTGCAGAACGTGCTCACCTTCGGCTGGCGGGCGCTGCTCAAGGTCAAGCACATGCCGGAGCAGCTGTTCGACGTGATCGTCACGCCGATCATGTTCACGGTGATGTTCACCTACCTGTTCGGCGGCGCGCTCGCCGGCTCGCCCGACGCCTACATCCAGTTCCTCCTCCCCGGAATACTGGTCCAGACCGTCACCTTCACCACGATCTACACCGGCTTTACGCTGAACTCCGACATCTCCAAGGGCATCTTCGACCGCTTCCGCTCGATCCCGATCTGGCGGGCCTCGCCGATCGTCGGCGCCATGGCCGGCGACACGGTGCGCTACACGATCTCGTCGCTGATCGTCATCGTCATCGGCTTCATCCTCGGCTTCCGCCCCGAGGCGGGGGCCGCCGGCGTCGTCGCCTCGCTCATCCTCCTCAACGTCTTCGGCTTCGGCATGAGCTGGATCTTCGTGGTGCTGGCGCTGATCGTCCGCACGCCGTCGGTGGTGATGACGATGAGCTGGCTGGTGCTGATGCCGCTCACCTTCGCCTCCAACATCTTCGTCGATCCCGCCACCATGCCCGGATGGCTCCAGGCCTTCATCGACGTCAACCCGGTGGCGATCCTCGTCACCGCCGTCCGCGACCTGATGGCCGGCACGGCGACGCCCGGCATCATCGGCCTGTCGCTGATCGGGCCGGCGGTGGTGACGCTCGTCTGCGCGCCCATCGCGATGGCGCTCTATGCGCGGCGGCGGTAAGCGGCACCGCATACCGTCTTTGCGCCGAAGACAAACGTCCCGGTGGGGAGCTGACCGCCACCCCGCCGGTCCTGTGCGCGCGTGAATCAGGACTTAGCGGTCGCCATAGAGCTGGTCGAGGAGTCCGCCTTCCGCGAAGTGCTCCGCCGTGACCTTTTCCCAGCCGCCGAACGCCTCGTCCACCGTCAGGAGACGCACTTCGGGAAACTGGTCCTTGAATTGCGCGGCGACCTCCGGGCTGCGGACGCGATTGCCGTTCGCGGCGATGATCGCCTGCGCGGCCGGGGTGTAGAGGAAGGCGAGATAGGCCTTGGCGAGGTCCCGCGACCCGCGCCTGTCGACGACCGAATCGACGATCGCCGCGGGGAAGTCGGCGAGCAGGCTCATCGAAGGAATGACGATGTCGAAATTCTCGGAGCCGTATTCCCGCTGGATGCCGCGGATCTCCGCCTCGAAGGTGATCAGCACGTCGCCGGTCCCGGCCTCGACGAAGGTGGTGGTCGCGGCGCGGCCGCCGGTGTCGAAGACCGGGACGTTGTCGAACAGCCCGGTGATGAAGGCCCCGACCTTCTCGTTGTCGCCGCCGAAGGCTTCGTTCGCGTAGGCCGTCGCGGCCAGGTAGGTGTAGCGCGCATTCCCCGAGGTCTTCGGGCTCGGAAAGACGACCTGCACGTCGTCGTGGACGAGGTCGCTCCAGTCCTCGATGTTCTTCGGGTTGCCGGCGCGGACGAGGAAGGCGGGGAGGGAGTAGTAGGGCGATGCGCTGTCGGGGAACTCGCTTCTCCAGTCGGCCGAGACGAGATTGCCGTTGTCGTGGAGGACCTGGACGTCGGTTTCCTGGTTGAAGGTGACGACGGCGGCCTCCAGTCCCTCGAGAATGGCGCGGGCCTGGCTTGAGGAGCCGCCATGGGACTGGTCGACCGTCACAGCCAGGCCGCCGTTCCGGGCCGCATAGTCGGCGATGAACGCCGCGTTCACCGCTTCGAACAGCTCGCGGGAGATGTCATAGGACGCGTTGAGGATACTCGACGCGCCTTCGGCTTTCACCGGTGCCGCGGCAAGCATCGACAGCCCCAGCGCGGCCCCGGCAAGGAAACGGAACGTCATGGGATGCCTCGGAGGAGAGTGGCCGGGGTCTGTGTGCCCGGCCGAGGCACGGACGCTAGCGGCCGGCGAGAGGTATGCCGAGCGAAATGATTCCGATCCTCGCCCGGCAATCTGGAATTCCGGCGTCCGCTCACCTCGTGGCGGGAACGGCGACGCTTCAGCGATCGGAGTCTCGCTGAACGGCCCGGCGCTGGTGACGCTGCTCTGCGCGCCGATGGCGATGGCGCTCCATGCGCGGCGGAAATAACAAGCGGCCGCTCTCGATCTAGTCGCGCCGTCCCTCCAGGCGCCGCGCGACAAGAAGGGCGAGTGCAAGCTGGGTCCGCGTGCCGGTCTTGTCGAAGATCCGCATCAAGTGGGTGCGCGCGGTGGTGAGCCCGATGCCGAGGCCGGCAGCCGCCTCGGGCAACGTCCTGCCCTCGCCGATCGTCACCGCAATTTCGGTCTCCCGCGGGGTCAGACGGTAGTGCCGAGCGAAAGCCGTAACCGGATCGGCTTCGGGCAACGGGCTGATCGTCAGCCGCACCGCGCCGGGGGCGCTGGCACTGCCGGGCGTCACGGCGATGCGAAGCGGGCCGAGCGGTGTCGCGATCGGGCCGAGGACCATGCCGACCGGCGGTGGCCAGTCCGCGGGGTCCCGTCCGGCCGCCAAGAGCGCCGTCGCGAGCCGGGGCAGGAGGTCGGCGGAGAGTACGCCATCGCGGACCGTCATCACTCCGGCGCGGATCAGCACATCGAGTTCCGGCGGATGGATCAGCAAGCGGCCTTCCGGCGTGGCCAGAAGCTCGACCGGCGGCACGTCGCGCTCCGGTGCGAACCGCCACATCGCTCCCGTTGCCGCGATGGTGCGGGCGAGGGCCTCGGCGATCGCCGCCGCATTCGTGAGGTCGTCGCCGTCGAAAGGTTCTCGCCGCGCCCGGCGGCCGACGGTCAGCAGTCCGACGACAGGTGCGGCGGGCCCGGTCAGCGTGAGGAGCACCACGCCGTCCATCTCCTGGGGCCGGATGAACGCGTTGAAGATCTCTGACTTCAGATAGATTTCGCGGCCGCCGAGCATCGCCTCGTTGACCGCGCGGCCGGCCGGCAAGGTCGACGCTCTCGCCCAGAGATAGTTCAGCGCGTGCAACTCGCTGTCATAACGACGGTGGAGGGCCGGATCGGTTCGCGGACAGGCCCGGGCCAAAGCGAAGCCGTCGCTCCCGTAGAACGCCAGCGACGCCGAGTCGCCGCCGAGCGCGTCGGCGACGCGGAGCGCCACCTCTCCCCAAAGCGACGGGTCGCGGCCGGCCTCAGCAGCGGTCGCGACGGCGAAGGAAGCCGCGCGCGGGTCCATGCCAGCCCTCCTCCTTGCTCGGTCTCCGTTATCCTACGATCGAGGGACGCATGGAAGAAGTGCCAATGCCATCCTGCCTTTTCACCCAGGCAGGGAGGCTCGCATGACACGTCCCATCCCTTCTCAGTTCACGGCCCGGATCGAGGGCGGTTTCGTTGTGTTTCTGATCGGCATGCGGATCAACAAGCCGTGGAAGATCGGCACATGGTGGCCGGTCTTCTCGGCCATGCCGCGGCTGCTGAAGGAGTTGAGGGCAGCCGGCCCGGCCTCGGGCTTCCTCGGCCACACGCCGCTCCGCCCGATGATCATGGCCCAGTACTGGCGTTCCTTCGAGCAACTGGAGGCCTATGCGCGCTCGAAGGATTCGCTCCACTGGCCCGCCTGGGTGGCGTTCAACCGGCGCATCAAGGGCGCCCGCGGCGACATCGGGATCTGGCACGAGACGTATCTGGTCCGGGCGGGAGACTACGAGTGTGTCTACTCAGGCATGCCGCCCTTCGGGCTGTCCGCGGCAGCCGAACTCATCCGGTTTGGCAAGGATCAAGTCGGCCGGTCGGCGGCGCGGGGGCGTCTGGCCGGGCGCCTGGAGTAGCGCCGAACCAGAGCGCGGAGAGTTCCGGTACCGCCTACCCCGGCGCCTCGCCCTCGGCATAGAGCGCGGCGAAGTCGGCCGACGGCGGGATCGGCTTGATCACGTCGATCAGCACGCCGTTCGGGTCGCGGGTGATGAAGTGGCGCTGGCCGAAGGCCTCGTCGCGGAGCGCGAGCAGGATCGGCAGGCCCTCGGCCCTGAGGCGCTCGTATTCGGCGTCGACGTCGTCGACCTCGAAGTTGAGGATGACGCCGGCGGCCGACTTCCGGCCCTCGGCGGGAATCGTCTCGTGGTTCCGGTCGAGGATGGCGAGGTTGGTGCGCTCGTCCTCGCTGGAGCGGAGGTGGACGTACCAGTCGCTTCGGTAGGGCGCCTCGAAGCGGAAGTGGCGCTCGTAGAAGGCGGCGGTGCCGGCGACGTCGGCGGTCATGATCACGGGATAGTAGGAGGTGTTGCGCATCGGGCTTCCTTTCTGCGACCGGACAGGATACGTACAGACTGCATGTATCAATTAACATACAGGCTGCACGTATGCAAGTACGACGGAGCAATCCCGAGCGGAGCGACGCCACCCGCGACGCGCTCATTGGCGCCGCCCGCCGGCTCTTTGCCGAGAAGGGCTATGCCGCCACCGGCACGCCGGAGATCGTCGCGGCGGCGAACGTGACCCGCGGCGCGCTCTACCATCACTTCGCCGACAAGGCCGACCTGTTCCGCGCCGTGGTCGAGCGCGAGCACGCCGCCATCGCCGCGGCCATCGAAGCCGCCGCCCCGCCGGAGATGGACCCGGTCGGGGCGATCGTCGAAGGCGGCGAGACGTTCCTTGCGGCGATGGACGACCCCGGCCGCCGTCGCATTCTCCTCGTCGAGGCGCCGGCCGTGCTCGGGCCGGCCGAAGCGGCCGCGATCGACGCGGCCCATGCCGGCCGCACCCTGGTCGAAGGCGTCACCGCGGCCATCGACGCTGGTGCGCTCCGGCCGCTGCCGCCGGCGGTGCTCGCCGACCTCCTCGACGCGGTCTACGACCGCGCGGCCCTCCGGTCGACGAAGGCGGGCGCCGGCGACTACCGCGCCGCGATCCGGGCCATCATCGCGGGGCTGGCGGCCACCCCCGGCCTGAGCACCCGACGTCGCGGGCGATCCAGTGACCGTTGAGCGGTCGCGGCGGGCGGCGCGGCGGTTGTGCTGCGGTGGCCTTAGGGCGCCGGTTTCGGCAATGCCCGCGCGACGCGTCCCATCCAGTCGTAGAGCGCGGGCCAGTCGTCGGAGAGGCCGAGCCGGACCACGGTCAGGTCGCGGCTGGGCACCACGAGCACGATCTGCCCGTCATGGCCCTCGGCGCGGAAGGCATCCCGGTCCGGGCCGGTGTCGATGAGCGTGGGGAAGGGGCGGCCAGTGCCAGTCGCCGGGGTGATCCACCAGCCGGCGCCGTAGGTGTCGGCATTGGCCGCCGGCGCCGGGCGGCGGGCGAAGTCGACCCAGCCCGGCGGCAGCACCGGACGGCCGTCCCAGATCCCGTCGCGGAGGTAGAGCAGGCCGAGGCGGGCGAAGTCCCGCGCGGTCGCCTGGACGAAGGAGCTGCCGAGATAGAGCCCGGCCGCATCGAATTCCGGCTGGGCGCTCAGCATGCCGATCGCGTCGAAGAGGCTCCGGCGCATCCAGGTGAGCATGGCGGCGCGTCGCGCTTCCGGCGAAGCCGCCGCCGGCGCGACGGTGCGGGTGAGCGCATCGGTGATCAGGATCATGCCGGCGCTGTTGTAGTTCCAGCGGCTTCCCGGCGGATGGTCGAGCGGCAGGGCCGCGGCATAGGCCGCGGCGTCGAGCCGGCCGGGGCCGAACAGCATCTTCGCCGCGTCGTCGCCGGTGGGCAGGAGCGCATCGAGTTCGTGGTAATCCTGCCCGTCGACCATGTTCAGCCACTGTCGCCAGGCGATGGCGGCGCGGGGGTCCTCCGCCGGCCAGTGCGGGCTGCCCATCGGCCGGTCGATGTCGACCAGCCCCTGCAGCACGGCCGCGCCGACCAGGGCATGGGTGACCGATTTCGCCATCGACCATGCGGGCAGCGGCATGTCGGGGCCGTAGCCCTCGGCGTAGCGCTCGAGCACGATCCGGCCGCTGGAGACGACGACCAGCGCCCGGGTTTCGCCGAGGGCCGGGTTCGTCCCGTTGAAGGCTTCCGCAAGTGCGGTGTCGAGGGCGTCGTCGTCCGTGCCGGCGGGCAGCGGCCCGGTCGGCCAGGCCTCCGTCGGGAACGGGACGCCGGCCGGCTGCTGCGGCAGCGGCGCGAAGTCCGCTGCCGCGGGGGCTGCGCCCGCGAGGGCCAGGGCCAGGACCGCCGCCGCGGATCGTCGCCGGTCAGGGCGCCACATGGCAGCCGAAGCCCTCCTCGAACACGGCCCGCGCGGTGAAGGCCCGGAGCACGGAGGCCGAAACCGCGGTGCCGTCGACCCGCCATGCCGTGACCCGCGCCACCACGCCGCGGAGGTCGCCCTGGCAGGACTCGGGCGAGCGCCCGCTCACGAACAGGCAGGAGCAGGTCTGCTTCGCGGCATAGCCGGCGGCGATTCGCGCCATTGCTACGCCCTGAACGACGACATAGGCCGCGCCGGCTAGGAGGACGATGCCGGCCACGAGGGCGATCCGCCTTCCACGAGACAAGGGAGAATATCCACCGGTTTCCAACGCCGAGCCTAGCCGTCGCCGGGCCAGTGCGTCCTGATCCTGATCAAGATCCGGCCGCCCCTACCCGTCGAGTTCGGAGTAGTCGCGGAAAAGGCCGTGCTGGTTGAACGGGATGCGGCGGGGGCTCGCCAGATACGCCTTGATGCGCGGCCGCGCCGCGACCCGGTCGTGGAGGGCGATGACGTTCGGGGCGTCGCCTTCGACCCGGGCCATCGCCCTGGGGAACGCGTAGCGCAGGCCCTCGATCATCTGGAACAGCGACAGGTCGGCATAGGTCAGCCGGGCGCCGACGAGGAACTTCGGCCCCTTCGGGTTGCGGGTGAGGATCGTCTCGAACCAGCCGAGGAACTTTCCGAGCCGCTCGCCGCGGAACCACTCCGCCCGCCGCTTCGATTCGGGCTTCTGATCCTCGTAGTAGAGGTTGGCGCCGAGCGGATGGTGCACGTCGTGCGCCTCGACCACGAAGTCGGCGATGGTGAGCTGGATCTGGTTCACCCAGAGCCGCGGCGCCTCGGCCTTCGGCGCGAGCCCGTGGCGGTCGCCGAGATAGAGGAGGATGTTGGCGGTCTGGCCGATGAGGCGCTTGCCGTGGACCAGGAACGGCGGGGC
>JALHRF010000088.1 GCA_022841545.1 Bauldia sp.
CCGATCCCCGCGGCCGCGCCGGCCGCTGCGGCGCCCGCGCCGAGCAGCGCCGCGATGACCGCCGCCGTCGTGCTCCGCGCGATGGTCTGGCGGATGCCGGCGAGGTCGCCGTGGTCGATGTGCGCCGCCTCGTGGGCGATGACGCCGATGATCTCGCCCGGCGTCTCGGCGGCGATCATGGCGCCGGTATTGATGAACATCCGCTTCGAATCGACCACGAAGGCGTTGAAGCTCTGGTCGAAGACGAGAAAGATCTGGACATTGCCCGCCTCGATGCCGGCCTCGGCGAAGATCGGCGCGGCATACTCCTGGAGCAGCGCCTCGGTCTCGGCATCGCGCGCGACATTGATGCCCGCGGCCAGTGCAGGGCCGGCGGCAAAGGCGGCCGCCACGAACCCCGCGGCGATCGTCCGCCCGACCCTCGCCACCCGATGACGCGAGGCTTTCCATCCCGCGGACGGGCTGCTACGCACGGTCATCGGCCAACACGACCCAACGCTCCATCCTGGCATCGCCGGCAGCCTCCCAATCCGGCCCCATCATCGCCGGTCGCGGGTACCCTGACGTTCGCGGGATGGCGGAAAAATGGGGCAGGAGAAAGACTTGGCAAGGCTTCCTGAATCCACTTCGCTCCTCTTGAAAGCGCCGTCGCGCAGGAGCGCGGTCGAGCCGTTCATCGTCATGGAGGTGATGCGCGCGGCGATCGACCGTGAGGCGGCAGGCGAGCGCGTTATCCACATGGAGGTCGGCCAGCCGGGCGCGCCGGCGCCGCGTCCGGTGCTCGATGCCGCCCGCGCGGCGCTCGACCACGGCCGCCTCGCCTATACCGAGGCCCTCGGTCTCCGGGCGCTCCGTACCCGCATTGCCCGCTACTACGCCGACATGCACGGCCTTGATGTGCCGATGGACAGGATCGCCGTCACGACCGGGTCCTCGGCCGGCTTCAACCTCGCGTTCCTCGCCGCCTTCGATCACGGCGAGCGCATCGCGCTCGCCGCGCCCGGCTACCCGGCCTATCGCAACTTCCTTCATGCCCTGGGGCTGGAGGTGGTGGACATCCCGGTCGACGCATCCACCCGCTACGTCCTCACTCCGGCGATGCTGGAGGCAGCGCACCGCGAGACGCCGCTCGCCGGCGTGCTGGTCGCAAGCCCGGCCAACCCGAGCGGCACCGTCATGCAGCCCGCGGCACTCCGCGCCCTGATCGACGCCGCCCACGACCTCGGCATCCGCTTCATCTCCGACGAGATCTATCACGGCCTCGTCTACGAAGGCGTCGCCGAGACCGCGCTCCGCTTCTCGCCGGATGCGATCGTCGTCAATTCCTTCTCCAAGTATTATTGCATGACCGGCTGGCGGATCGGCTGGATGGTGCTGCCGGAGAGCCTCGTCCGGCCGGTCGAGCGGATCGCCCAGAACCTCTACATCTCGCCGCCCGAGCTATCGCAGATCGCCGCCATCGCCGCCTTCGAGGCGACGCCGGAACTCGAGGCGATCAAGGCCACCTATGCCGACAACCGGCGCATCCTGCTCGACCGGCTTCCCGCCATCGGCTTCGACGAGTTCCACGCCGTCGACGGGGCGTTCTACGTCTACGCCTCGGTCCGACGCTTCTCGAACGACTCGATCGAGTTCACCCGCCGCATGCTTCACGAGGCTGGCGTCGCCGCCACGCCGGGCCCGGATTTCGACCGGGTCCGCGGACATCAGTGGATGCGCTTCTCCTTCGCCGGCACCACCCCCGACATGGCCGAGGCGATGGACCGCATCGGGGTGTGGCTGGGGTAGGCGCTACGCGGCTTTCCGCTTGGGGGGTGCCGGCGGCAGATCGATCGGCAATTCGGTCTGCATCGTCGCCATGGCGTCGTCGATCGCTTTCATGTGCGAGTTGTGGCGAAGGTCGAGCAACCGCCGTACCGTGTTCTCCGGCACGTCCAGTTGCTTGGCGAGTCTGGCCTTGGACCATCCGTGCGATCGCATTGTCTCGTAGACCGCGAGTTTCGCCGTCACGAGCGACGGGAGGACGACCCGATCGGGTCCTCGGCTCTCGGCCTCGCGCGGCAGGGGCCTGCCTGATTGGATGTAGCCTTCGAGCGCCGCGAGCAGGCAGTCGGCTGCGTTTGCCCGCGCGTCCGCTTCCGTTTCCCCTTCTGTCAGGGCCTCGGGAACGGTCGGAAACCGAACCAGCCACCAGCCGTTTTCCTCACGTTCCAGCCTATAGGAATATCCAACCGCCATCGCTTCACTCACAGCCCAATGTCGCTCTTGCTCAAGCCAAGCTGCTCGAGCATGGCCTTCAGCAGGCCCGGCCCGATTTCCTTCTTGCGATCCTTCAACGTCGTGAAACGATCGCCGAACTGGAGCCTGCCGTGACTCCCCTTGCCGTGCCCAGGCGCGAACGATACGGGGACGCCCCGAAGCCGGCCGAGACGCTTGACCCGCTTCTCGAATTCGTTCCCCGTACCCCTCAAAACATCGCACACATATGTGCGCTCGACAAGCCGCGCCGCATTCTTCCCGCCACTTTCCCGCTGGCCCTCCCCGCCCTGTCTTGTTAGGTCAATTGCGCCGATTTGGACGGCAGGGGGAGGGGACACCCGTGAATGCGGATATGGTAACGGCGTGGGGAACGCTGGAGGCGCATCGCTCGGCCGTGATGAGGGTCCCGCTCCGCAAGCGTTTTGCCGACGATCCGGAGCGCTTCAAGCGCTTCTCGATGTCGTTCCGCGACCTCCTCCTCGACTATTCGAAGAACCTCGTCGATGCCGACGCGATGACCCGGCTTTTCGCACTCGCGAAAGCCGCCGATGTCGAGGGACGGCGGGCGGCGATGTTTTCCGGCGAGCCGATCAACCGCACCGAGAACCGCCCCGTCCTCCACGTCGCGCTCCGCGCCATGCCCGACGAGATCTACCGTGTCTCCGGCAAGAACGTGGTGCCCGAGGTCCACAAGGTCCTCAACGCCATGGCCGCCTTCGCCGACGGCGTTCGCTCCGGCGAGATCAAGGGCGCCGGCGGCAAGTTCACCGACGTCGTCAACATTGGCATCGGCGGCTCCGACCTCGGCCCGCGCATGGCCGTGCGTGCGCTCCGGCCGTGGCAGGACGGTCCGCGGCTGCACTTCGTCTCCAATGTCGACGGCGCCGATATCCGCGATACGCTCGCGACGCTCGACCCGGCCCGCACCCTGTTCCTTGTCGCCTCGAAGACCTTCACCACGATCGAGACCATGACCAACGCCGCCACCGCGCGGAAGTGGATCGTCGACAAGCTCGGCGAGGAGAAGGTCGGCGACCACTTCGCCGCGATGTCGACCGCGATCCCCAAGGTCAAGGAATTCGGCATCGCCGAGGAGCGCACGTTCGGCTTCTGGGATTGGGTTGGCGGCCGCTACTCGATCTGGTCGGCGATCGGACTGCCGCTGATGATCGCGATCGGCCCGGCCCACTTCAGCGCCTTCCTGGCCGGCGCCCGCTCGATGGACGATCACTTCCGCTCCGCCCCGCTCGAGCAGAACATGCCGGTGATCCTGGCGCTGATCGGCATCTGGTATCGCAACGTGCTCGGCTACCCGACCTACGCCGTGCTCCCCTATGCGCAGCGGCTCGAGCGGCTCCCCGCCTATCTGCAGCAGCTCGACATGGAATCGAACGGCAAGCGCGTGACCCTCTCGGGCGCCACCGTGATGGGCGCGACCGGGCCGATCGTCTTCGGTGAGCCGGGCACCAACGGACAGCACGCCTTCTACCAGCTCATCCATCAGGGCACCGACATCATCCCGTGCGATTTCCTGGCCGCCGCCCGGTCGGACAAGGAGGACGACGGCAGCCACCAGACGCTCCTCCTCGCCAATTGCCTGGCGCAGAGCGAGGCGCTGATGCGCGGGCGGACCATCGCCGAGGCGCGCGCCGAGCTGAAGGCCGAGAAGATTCCTGCCGCCGCCATCGAGACGCTCGCTCCGCACAAGGTCTTCCCCGGCAACCGCCCGTCCAACACCCTCCTCTTCAAGCAGCTCGACCCCGAGACCCTCGGCATGCTCATCGCCCTCTACGAGCACAAGGTCTTCGTCCAGGGCGCTATCTGGGGCATCAACTCCTTCGACCAGTGGGGCGTCGAGCTCGGCAAGGTCCTGGCCAAGGAGCTCCAGCCGATGGTCGAGGGCAAGGCATCGCCCGCGGGCCGTGACTCGTCGACCGTAGGGCTCATCGACGCGGTTCGCATGCTCCGGAATTTCTGATGTCCCCCGACCGTCTCAAGCGTCTCCTCAACATCGCCGATTTCCGCCGCGCCTCGCGCCGCATCTTGCCGCATCCGGTCTTCGACGTGATCGACGGCGGCGCCGAGGACGAGTGGACGCTCCGCCGCAACGAATCCGCATTCGATACCGTCGCCTTTGTCCCGAAGACGCTCGACGGCACGCAGGCTCGCGACCTCTCGGTCTCGCTCTTCGGCCACACGCTTTCCATGCCGGTGATGATCGGCCCCACCGCGCTCCAGGGCCTGCTCCGGCCCGGCGGCGAGCTGATGTCGGCGCGCGCCGCCACCGCCGCCGGCACGGCCTATGCCCTCAGCCACGGCTCGATCTGCACCATGGAGGCGCTCGCCGCGACCGGCGCCACGCCGCGCTTCATGCAGGTCTTCGTCTATCGCGACCGGAGTTTCACGCACGAATTCATCGATCGCGCCGAGGCGGCCGGCTACCACGGCCTGATCCTCACCATCGACAACCAGTTCGGCGGCAACCGCGAGCGCGATATCCGCAACGGCTTCACCATCCCGCCGAAGCTCGGCGCGGCGCAGGTCGCGCAAATGGCGATCAAGGCGCCGTGGGCGCTCCGGATGCGGAAGGACCTGCCGACGCTGAGCTTCGCCAACTACGTCCGCGACGGCCGCGCCATCAACATGCGCGACCCGAAATTCCGGCTGACCGACATGCTCGATCCCGGCATGTCCTGGGCCGATGTCGACGATATCCGCAAGCGCTGGAAGGGGCCGTTTCTCCTCAAGAGCCTGGTCCATCCGGACGAGGCGCGGCGCGCCGTCGATCGCGGCGTGGACGGCGTCGTCGTCTCCAACCACGGCGGCCGCCAACTCGACGGCATGATCAGCTCGTTCGAGGCGCTGCCCGAGGTGGTCGATGCCGTCCGCGGCCGTATCCCGGTGCTCATCGATGGAGGCTTCCGCCGCGGCGCCGACGTGGTCAAGGCGCTCTGCCTCGGCGCGAGCGCCGTCATGCTCGGCCGCCCCAACCTATGGGGTGTGGCCGTCGGCGGCGAGGCCGGCGTCGCCCGCGTCCTCGACATCTACCGCACCGAGATCGACCGCGTGATGGGCCTCCTCGGCGTCAGCCGCATCGCCGACCTCGGGCCGGACTACATCCGGTCGGTGGCGCGTTAAGGCCCTTCCCTCAGCCCGGCGGCCGCGGCGTCGCCCTTGCCTCTGCCTCCAGCGCCGCCTCGTCGATCACCGGCATCTCCGCCTTGTACCGTGCCCGCGCCTCGAGCGACTTGATCATCAGCACGATCGCCTCGTTGAAGGGGCAGGGGATGCCCAGCGCCGCCGCCTCGCGCAAGAGCGCGCCGTTGAGCGTGTCGATCTCCGTCCGCCGCCCCTCCTCGATGTGCTGGAGCATCGACGGCCGGTTGTAGCGAACCCAGGCGTGGTCGATGACGGAGGCGCGCGCATCGTCGATCGGCAGGCGGATGCCCTTCGCGGCCATCACCGCGAGAACCTCGTCGAGGATATGCTCCATCAGCGCCAGCGCCGATGGCGTGCGCGCGATCTGCCCGGAGCGAAGCCCGGTCGCCGCCGCCACCGGGTTGATCGCGACGTTGAGCACGAACTTCATCCACACCGTGCCCATGATGTTGTCGCTGACCGACACCGGCAGCCCGCCGCCCTCGAACAGGGCCGCGACCGTGGCGATGCGCTCCGTCGCGCGCCCGTCCAGTTCGCCGATGGTCGTGTTGCCGACATTGGTGTGGGCGACCTTGCCCGCCGCGACCCGCGCGCCGCTGTTATATGTGCTTCCGGCCAAGACCCGGCCCTCGCCCAGCGCTTCCAGGAGCGCCTCGACATTGCCGATGCCGTTCTGCAGCGTCAGCACGAACGCCGCACCAGGCAGCACGTCGGCGAGCATCGCTGCCGCCGCCGCGGTCGCATTGCCGTCGACCATGACCAGCGCCATGTCGACCGGCCCGATCGCCGCCGGGTCCGTGGTTGCGGCAAGCCGCATGTGGAGGTCGCCGTCCCGGCCTTCGACTGTAACACCCTCGGCGTTGATGGCCGCGACGTGACCCTCATCCTTGTCGAAGAGCACCACGTCCGCGCCGGCCCGCGCGAAGCGCGCGCCGAACATCGCCCCCATCGCACCCGCGCCGATCACCGCGATCCGCATGACAGCCTCAGTCGACGTACTTGAAGCGGCCGTCGTCGATCAGCTTCTGGAGGAGGTGCGGCATCTTCAGGCCGCCCTTCACCTTGGCTTCGAGGTCGGCCTCGGCGGACTTGACCGCGGCGAGCCGCTCGATCGTCTCGGCGATGCGCGCGAACGGCACCACGACGACGCCGTCCTCGTCCCCAATCACGATGTCGCCCGAGCCGACCGTGACGCCGCCGCAGACGATGGGAAAGCCGATTGTCCCCGGCCCGTGCCGCGCCGGCGAATTGGGCGTGACCGCCGCCGCGTAGCAGGGCAGGCCGACCGCGCGGATGCCGGCGATGTCGCGCACCGCGCCGTCGGTGACATAGGCCACCACGCCGAGGTTCTTCATCATGCCGAGGAGGAGGTCGCCGATGATGGCGATCTCGGTGAACCCGCCGGCCGCCGAGAGCACCACATCGCCGGGCTGCGCAACGTTCAGGGACGCATAGGTCGCGAGGTTGTCCGCCGGTCCGTCGTTGCAGGTCACGGCAACGCCGCAGAACGGCTTCACTCCGCCGATCGGCTTGATCCGCGAGTCGACGGCGCCATGCCCGCCGAGCGCATCGACCACGTGGCCGGTCTGCTGGCCCCGGAACACATCGACCTGCGCGGCCGTCGGCCGCGGGAAATTCTTCCGGATTCTCAACAGCGGATGGTCTTCGATCATTTCCGTTCCTCCCCGACGTCTTGTTGGACGACGGTGCTAGCAGCGTCGCCAGACCCTCACAAGACCCGCGCTTCCACGCCTTCCGGACCGGTTGCGTTTCCGCCTCCAATCTGGTCGGATACGGGCTGGCGACCGGCGTGCTCCCCTGCCGGGGCGATTCCTGACGCATACCTGAGATGAAGAGGCGGCTTCCGGCCGAGTTTGACCATGAATGATACGGCTCCGATCAAGTTCGGCATGGGCGCCCCTGTCCGCCGCAAGGAGGACAAGGCCCTCGTCACCGGCATGGGCCACTTCACCGACGACTATGCGCCGGAAGGCGTGCTCCGGGCGTATGTCGTCCGTTCGACCATGGCCCACGCCAGGATCAGGGTCGGCGACCTTGCCGCCGCGCGCTCGATGCCCGGCGTGAAGCTGATCCTCACCGGCGAGGATATGGCCGAGGTCAACGGCCTGCCCTGCAAGATCAAGTTGCGACAGATCGACGGCACGCATCAGAAGATTCCGAAACACCCGCTTCTGTGTCACGACATCGTGCGTCACGTCGGCGATCCCATCGCCTTCGTCGTCGCCGAGAGTCTCGATCAGGCGCGGCTTGCAGCGGAGGCGATCGAGATCGACTACGATCCCCTTCCGGTCGTGGTCGACATGCATCTTGCGCTGGAGGACGGCGCGCCGCTGGTCTGGCCGGAATACAAGACCAACGTCGCCTTCACCTGCGCGAAGGGCACCAAGGGCGCCACCGACGCCGCGTTTCTGCGCGCGGCGCGCGTGACGCGCGTCGAGATCGTCAACAACCGTGTCGTCGCCAACTACATGGAGACGCGCAGCATCGTCGCCGAGTACGACACCGCGACCGATCGCTATACCCTGACCCTCGGCACCCAGGGCGGCCATGGCATGCGCGACCGCATCGCCAAGGACGTCCTCGGCATCCCGGCGAGCAAGGTCCGGGTGATCACCCCGGATGTCGGCGGCGGCTTCGGCACCAAGGCCTTCTGCTATCAGGAATACCCGCTCGCGGCGATCGCCGCCAGGCAGCTCGGCCGCCCGGTCAAGTGGGTCAGCGACCGCAACGAGCACTTCGTCATCGACGCCCATGGCCGCGACAACTTCGCCGTCGCCGAGATGGCGATGGACGCGGACGGCCGCTTCCTCGCCATGCGGGTCGACCTCCTCGCCAACATGGGCGCCTATCTCTCGCAATACGCCCCCTCGATCCCGGAGGGCGGGCTGACGATGCTCACCGGCCTCTACGACATCCCGAACATGTATGCGCTCTGCCGCGGCATCTACACCCACACCGTGACCGTCGACGCGTATCGCGGCGCGGGCCGCCCCGAGGCCGCCTATCTGGTCGAGCGCCTTGTCGACCAGTGCGCCCGCGACACCGGGCTCGGTCCGGTCGAGATCCGCCGCCGCAACTTCATCCGGCCCGAGGCGCTGCCTTATGAGACCCAGGGCGGCCGCATCTATGACAGCGGCGACTTCGACGGGCATCTCACCCGGGCGCTCGAGGCCGCCGACTGGAAGGGCTTCGACGCCCGCGCCGCCGAGGCGAAGGCCCGCGGCAAGGTCCGTGGCTTCGGCATCGGCTCCTATGTCGAGGCCTGCGCCTTCCCCGGCAAGGAGGAGGCGACGCTGCGCCTCAACGACGACGGCTCGGTCACCGTCTTCATCGGCACGCAGACCAATGGCCAGGGACACGCCACCGCCTACGCCCAGTTCGTCGCCGGCCACATGGGGCTCGACTACGACAAGATCCACCTCGTCCAGGGCGACACCGACCAGGTCGCCAACGGCGACGGCACCGGCGGCTCGCGCTCGATCCCGCTCGGCGCGGTCTCGGTCAACAACGCGGCGGTGAAGCTCGCCGACCAGGTCAAGCACCTCGCCGCCGAACAGCTCGAGACGGCGGTCGCGGACCTCGAGCTCGCGGGCGGCAGCGTGCGCGTGGCCGGCACCAACCGCTCCGTCACCCTCAGCGAGCTCGCCCAGGCGGCGAAGGATCGGAAGCTCCTCACCTCCTTCGACGATTCCTTCGAGCAGCCCGAGCCGACCTACCCCAACGGCACCCACATCGCCGAGGTCGAGATCGATCCCGATACCGGCGTCACCGAGATCGTCAACTACGTCATCGTCGACGACTTCGGCGCGACCGTGAACCCGATCCTGCTCGAGGGCCAGGTCCACGGCGGCATCGTCCAGGGCATCGGCCAGGCGCTCTACGAGAACACCGTCTACGATGCCGACGGCCAGCTCCTCACCGCCTCGTTCCTCGACTACACCATCCCGCGCGCCGACACCGTCCCCTCGTTCCATTTCGAGACGCGGAACGTGCCGTCCAAGACCAACGCCTTCGGCATCAAGGGGGCCGGCGAGGCGGGCTCGATCGGCTCGTGCCCGGCGGTGATGAACGGCATCATGGATGCCCTCAACCGCGGCTTCGGCATCACCGTCATCGACATGCCGGCAACCCCGGAGAAGGTGTGGAACGCCATCGAGGCGACGAAGGGGTAGGGGGTCTCCCTGGGCGGGCCTCTTTGGCGAGGCCCGCCACCCTGTCATCCCCGGCGAGCCCGGCAAAGCCGGGCGAGGGAAGGGGACCCAGTAAACGACGACGCGACTCGCTTGGAATCGGCGGAGGTTACCGGGTCCCCGCTTTCGCGGGGATGACAGGTTGGAGCGTCAGTTCAAGAACCCGCCCGTCCCCACTTGAGCCCCGTCATACCGGCGAGAGCCGGTATCCATCGCTGACGGTCCAGCCTTGGCCAAACAACGCCTCTGACAGGGCCTGCGATAGACCCCGGCTTTCGCCGGGGTGACGTCCCTTGCGGATTATCGACGGCGCGTAGCGCCGCCCCCATTACGCCGCGTACTTCACGACCTTCTGCGTCTGCTCGCCCAGGCCCTCGATGCCGAGGTGGACGGTCTCGCCGCCCTTGAGGTACTTCGGCGGCTTCATGCCCATGCCGACGCCCGGCGGGGTGCCGGTGGTGATCACGTCGCCCGCCTCCAGGAGCATGAACTGGCTGACATAGCTGACGATATGCGCCACCCCGAAGATCATGGTCGAGGTGTTGCCGGTCTGCATGTGCTTGCCGTTCACGTCGAGGAACATGTCGAGGTCCTGGACGTCCTTGACCTCGTCTCGGGTGACGAGCCACGGGCCGAGCGGGCCGAAGGTCGGGCAGCCCTTGCCCTTGGTCCACTGGCCGCCGCGCTCGGTCTGGAAGCTCCGCTCCGATACGTCATGGCAGACGGCATAGCCGGCGACATGCGAGAGGGCGTCCTTCTCGGCGATGTAGCTGCCGGACTTGCCGATGATGACGGCGAGCTCGACCTCCCAGTCGGTCTTCTTCGATCCCTTGGGGATCATCACGTCGTCGTTCGGCCCGGAGAGGCAGGACGGCGCCTTGTTGAAGATGATCGGCTCGGCCGGGATCGGCGCGCCGGTCTCCTTGGCGTGGTCGGTATAGTTGAGGCCGATCGCGATGAAGTTGCGGACCCCGCCGACGCAGGAGCCGATGCGCACGCCCTTCTTCACCACCGGCAGCGTGTCGATCTTCGCCTTCTTCGCCTTGGCGATGGCGCCGGCCGCGAGCGTTGCGGGTGTGATGTCGGGGATGATGCCGGAGAGGTCGCGGATCACCCCGTTCTTGTCGAGGAGGCCGGGTTTCTCGCGCCCCTTCGGGCCGTAGCGCAATAGCTTCATGGTCGTCGCTTCTCCTTGGGAATCAGGGCCGCTTCAGAAGGTCCTGGATAGCAGCCCGCCGTCGATGAGGATGTTCTGGCCGGTGATATAGCCGGCATGGACGGAGCAAAGGAAGGCGCAGGCCTGGCCGAACTCCTCCGCGGTGCCGAAGCGCCGCGCCGGGATCGCGCTCGCCGAGGCGCTCGCGGCCTGCTCTTCGGAAATGCCCTTCAATTTCGCCTCGCGCGCGATCCCGGACTGCAGCCGCTCCGTGTCCATGCGGCCCGGCAGGAGGTTGTTGACCGTGACGTTCCTGTCCGCCACCTCGCGGAGCACGCCGCCGAGAAACGCGGTGAGCCCCGCCCGCGCGCCCGAGGACAGGTCGAGGCCTGAGATCGGTGCGAGCACGGACGAGGACGTGATGTTGACGATCCGGCCGAAGCCGCGCGCCGCCATGCCATCGATGACCGCGGTGATCAGCTCGATCGGCGTCACCATGTTCTGGACGACGCCGGCGACGATCTTCTCGCGGTCGAGTTCGCGGAAGCCCCGCCGCGGCGGCCCGCCATTGTTGTTGACGAGGATGTCCGGCTCCGGGCAGGCCGAGAGCAGCTCCGCCTGCACCGCCGGGTCGCTCACGTCGCCCACGACCGGCGTTACGGGGACGCCGAAACGGTCGGCGATGTCGGATGCGGTCAGGTCGAGCGACTCCGCATCGCGACCGTTGAGCACGAGCTCGACGCCGTTCTCGGCGAGCGCCATGGCGCAGCCCCGCCCGAGCCCACGGCTCGACGCGCAGATGATGGCCTTCCGGCCGGAGAGTCCGAGGTCCAGGTTCCGCCCCCTCTTTGGCCTTTCGACTATCCCGATCCCGTCGCCGGCTCAAGTGTCGAAATCGGGTTGCATCCGGTCGGATACGCTGCAACAGGTGGAAGCGACAGCCTCATTGACCTAAATCCATGAGGCAATCCCCAACGTGCGTCGCCGCCATGGACTATTTCCTGCCGCTCCTCGGCTTCGTGGTCATCGCCACCTGCACGCCGGGTCCGAACAACGTCATGGTCCTTGCGTCGGGCGCCAACTGGGGCCTCGCCCGGACCATGCCGCACATCCTCGGCATCGCGGTCGGCTTCCCGGTGATGATCCTGGCGGTCGGCTTCGGGCTCGACGCCGCCTTCGCCGCCTTCCCGCTCCTCTACCAGATCCTGAAGTGGGTGGCCTTCGCCTACATGCTCTATCTCGCCTGGCGGGTCGCCAATGCCGGCAGGCCGAAGCGTGCCGAGGAGGGCGGCCGCCCGCTCGGCCTGTTCGGCGCCGCCGCGTTCCAGTGGGTCAACCCCAAGGCCTGGGCGATCATCATCGGGGCCGTCGCGCTCTACACCACGCCCACCGGCAACCACCTCCTCCAGGTCGGGCTGATCGCGCTGCTCTTCGGCCTTGTCTGCATCCCGAACGGCGTCGTCTGGGCCCTGTTCGGCACCGCCATCGCCCGCTTCCTCGACGACGACCGCCACCGCCGCATCTTCAACATCGTCATGGCGTTGCTGCTCGTCGCTTCCGTGGTGCCGACGCTGTTCGAGTAGGCCGCCGCCAGCGCCGGTGATGGAGTCTGGCTTTCTTGCCTGCAGAGAGCCTGCCGAGGCTGCTTGTGGAAAACACCAACCTCCTCATCCTGAGGTGCCCGCGCTTTGCGCGGGCCTCGAAGGACGCACCGGCGGTAGTCCAGGACATCCCTTCACACGCTCGTGCGCGGGAGTCCCATTTTCAAACAGATGCGTCTGTGTGGGAAAGCTGAATGCCCGCGTGCGAGCGCGTAAGCAATCGGGATCTGGCTTTGCGTCGTGCGTGCTTCGAGGCTCGCGCCACAGGCGCGAGCACCTCAGCATGAGGGAGGGGGCGGGCTCCATAGGTGCGGGCGGCCGAGGGTTATTCGCTTCTGGAGAACACCAACCTCCTCATCCTGAAAGCGTGTGAAGGAATCGAAATCTGGATTCCGGCCATGCGTCCTTCGAGGCTCGCCGCAAACGCGGCGAGCATTCTCGGGTCAAGCCCGAGGGCAGGCTCTCAGGATGAGGGCGTGGGTTGCCTCCAAGAATGACACAAGCCATTGTGCTGCTTCTGGAAAACACCAACCTCCTCGTCCTGAGGTGCCCGCGCTTTGCGCGGGCCTCGAAGGACGCACTGGCGGTAGTCTAGGACATCCCTTCACACGCTCGTGCGCGGGCATGAGGGACGTTGGCAGGCTCGCGAGCCGACCTTCGAGGTGAACTGCCCCTCAAGCTTCCTTCACAGACTCCTTCGCCCGAATGACCGGCGCCTGGCTCAAGCAGCGGCAGCCGTCGGCGCTGATGATCTGGGGCCGTCGTACGGCCCCGCTACATGCGTCACGCACGGCAATGACGCCACTTCACCCCCAACCGCTGAAGAGTTGGGCAAGGCCCGGCGCGTCACTGAAGGGCGCGCTGGTAGACCAGTGTGTCCATGAGCGCGCTGAAGGACTGGAGGCGGTCCGCGCTGAATCTCCAGACGTGTACGAACGGTGTCCTGAAGCTCTTGCCCGTGGCCTTGCTGGTTCCACTCATTTCGCCGAGCGTGACCACCGTATCGGCCTGTGCGATGTACTCTTGGGGGACCACGGCGAAACCGTCCCAGTCCGTGCCGAGTTTCATGAAGACGCCCTCCAGCACCGCATCAGGCCCGACATATGTGCCCGCATACGGATTGCCTTCCGGCTCGGTCCAGCTGAAGCCGGGGTGCATCCCACCCAGCACGCTCGGGATGTCGCCGTGGGCGAAGGCGGCATAGATGCTCTTGATTGCAGCTGAGTGTTGGTCAACGGTCGTCACGGCGATGATCTCCTGGTGAGGCCGATTGGCTGGTGGATCAGCCGTGATCGTACCACTCCGCTTCGGGCTCCTATCTGAATAGAATCTGAATTAACCTGAATCAGCCAAGCTCATCGCAAGAAGTGGATTCGATGAACGACCAAATACTCAGGCTCGGTGCGTGGACACTTGATCCGATCCGGCGAGTGCTGGTGCAGGGCCACAACACGGCCGAGCTGGGCGACCGGGCCTTTGATCTTCTGTGGACTCTGGCGCAGGCGCCGGGTGAGGTCATCAGCGCCACCGACCTCTTCGCGCGCGTGTGGCCGGGCCGCGTGGTCGAGGAAAACAACCTCCATGTGCACATCTCGGCCCTGCGCAAGGTGCTCGGGCCGCAGGCCATCCGGACCGTTCGCGGGCGTGGCTACCAGATTACGCTGGACGTGGCGGCCCTGTATGAGAGCGGCTCGCTGGCAGCGCGCCTGACGCCCGAAAATATAGGGCCTCGCGGGCCGACCCCAAGCACCCTGCAGCGCCCGCGTCAGCTCCTGGGCCGCGACCAGGATTTCGCTGATGTGCTGCGGAGCGTCCGCACCAACGCAGTCACCACGCTGGTCGGTCCGGGGGGCGTAGGCAAGACGGCTCTGGCTGGCGGGGTGGCGGCGGCTGCGGCCCTGCCCGCCAACGACGAAGCAGCCGTGACGTTCGCCGACGGCGTCGTCACTGTATGGCTGGCGCCATTGCGTGCAGCGGAGCTCGTTGCCGCAGAAGTGGCCGTGGCCCTGGGGCTCACGCGCTCGGGTCGGCTCGACCATGTGGAAGCGCTCACGCGCTGGCTGGTCGACAAGGACCTGCTCTTGGTGTTGGACAACTGCGAGCATGTCGTCGACGCGGTCGCCGATCTGGTGGACGCCTTGACCGCGCGGCTGCCCCGCCTGCATGTGCTGGCCACCAGCCGCGAGCCCTTGTGGGTGGACGGTGAGGTCAGCTATCGCCTCGAGCCGCTGGTTCTGCCGTCGGCAGGGGAGCTGGCCAGCCTGGACGAGATCGAGGCAAGCCCTGCAGTCCAGCTCTTTCGCGCGCGTGTCGGTGCGCGGCACGCGGAGATGCTCAGGACCGAACACGCAGGCCGATTGACCGCGGAGATCTGTCGGCGTGTCGATGGCCTGCCCTTGGCCATCGAGCTGGCGGCGGCGCGTGCGGTAGGGCTGGGTCTTGAGGACATCCGCCGGCACCTGGACGACTTGTTCGATCTGCTGCCGCGTCCGGTGCGCAGGGTCGATGGCGGACAGCGCTCGCTGCGCGACACGGTGGAGTGGAGCGACGCGCTGCTCGGCCCCGAGGAGCGTGGCCTGTTGCACCGCATGGCCGTGTTTGCCGGCGGGTTCGACCTGGCGTCGATCAACGCCATCTGCGCCGGGCCGCAGCAGAGCCCGGCCCAAACGGCTGCTCTCACCGCCCGGCTGGTGGAGAAGTCGCTCCTGATGAGGCTCGGCGAGAGTGGCCGCTACCAGCTGTTGGAGACCATTCGCCAATACGCGCAGGAGCAGCTGGCAGGCACGGACGAGCTAGAGGCGCTGCGCGACCGCCACGCTCACTTTTTCCGCAATCTCACGCTTACCGCCTGCGCGGGACTCTCCAGCGGGCCCGAGCGACCTCATATCGAGGCCATTGCACAGATTGAAGACAACCTGCGCGTGGCGCTTGCAAGACTTGTGCAGACAGCGCCCGAGGCGGCCTTGGAGCTGGCCGCGGGGCTGACCAACTTCTGGTGGACTCAGGGCAAGCTGCGCGAGGGCACTGGCTGGATGGGGCAGGCGCTTGCAGCAGCGTCAAACGCCCCACCTGAACTGAGCGCAACGGGCTTGTTCTGCATGGCCTTTCTGGTGGCGCACGACACGGACGATTGGCAGGCCGCCTCCCGCTGGCTTGATGAGGGCATCGAACGTCTGGCAGGCCAGACCGAGCCCCCGCTGATTTTGGGCATGTTGCACTGCCTGCGCGGCGAGTGCGACGTGTTCGCCGGCGACGCGCCGTCTGCAGTGGCCCGTACGCAGTCCGGGCTGGCCATTGCGGCGCGATACCCCGGCAGCTGGGGCCTCGGCTTTTGCCTGTGGAACGCGGCCTTTGCGAAGCAGGCCGCGGGGGAGACGGACGCCGCTCTCTCCCACTTGAAGCAGATGATCGAGCTGTGCGTGAAGGGGCGTTACGGCGTCCCCGAGATGGTGGGCTCCAACACGATGGCCGAGATCCTGGAAGTGCGCGGAGAGCTTGGTGCATCGCGTGCGCTCTGGGAGCGTGCATACCAGCTGCGCCGGGATCTGGGCGCCTCACGCATGGGCTACGTGCACGGCTCTCTGCCGGGCTCGATGCTGGCTGTTGCGCGTGTGGCCAGCAAGCAAGGCGACTTCGCCACCGCAACCCCACTCCTGGCCGAAGCCCTGCCGATTGCCCAGGCGATGCGCGACACCGCGCTCACGGAACAGATTGAGGCGTTGATGCGCAGCTTCGCGGCACGGTGAGCAACTGCTCGGTGGATGTTTGGCTTTGGCTCTGCAGGCGCAGCGTCCTGCAGCGTGAGCAACGTGTTCCTGATGTGATTGTGGTTGGGCCGAAAGCTGCCCGTCGCCACGTCGGCTCATGGCCGGCAGCAGTCCGTGATGCGACCGGAGCCAATGCCCGCGACCGCCCCATGCCAGTCGTTCGAGCGGATCGCAAACGGGGTGGCGTGCGCCTCATCTATTTCTACCACGATGCCAAGCGCCCGCTGTACCTGCTGATGGTCTATGCGAAGGCGCGGCAGGAGGACTTGAGCCCCGAACAGAAGCGCTCGGTGCGTGAGCTTATCGCCGCCCTGAAGGGAACGCGACGTTGAGGATGGAGCCGTGAGTACATTCGGAGAAGACCTGATCGAGAGCCTGAAGCAGGCGGTCGAGCATGCGCAGGGCCGCAAGGTTGCTGGCATGCGGATCAGCAGGGTCGATCTGCCGGACGTGAAGGCGATCCGGCGCTCCCTGAAGATGTCTCAGGGCGAGTTTGCGTCGGCGTATCGGATTCCGCTCGCGACGTTGAAGAACTGGGAGCAAGGCCGCCGGCAGCCCGATGCGCCCGCCGCGGCCTACCTGCGCCATTCAGCGGCGGCCGAAGGAAGTGATGGAAGCGATTGCGGAGTAAGGTAGAGATCGAGCAACGGAGGCCGCGAGCCTGTTGGGCCGTTTCGGAGAGACTCCGGTCTTGGCTGGCACCCGCCCGCATTGCGGCGGGGGCCGGGGTGCCGTTCTAGGCGTCCCGGATTGCGGAAGGCCTGTATTCAGCGCCTGGCATCGCCTCCGTCACAGAACCGTCTTTGGAATCAGCTACATGCGGCGCAGTGTTTATGCCGCATGGTGGCCCCGGTGCTCGATCGGCCTTCTCCAAAACACTTCCGGACGTTGTTCATCTCCGACGTCCATCTCGGCTGCCGCGGCTGCCAGGCCGGGCTGCTGCTCGATTTCCTCCGCTATCACGACGCCGAGCAGATCTACCTCGTCGGAGACATCGTCGACGGCTGGCGGCTGAAGCGGGGCTGGTACTGGCCGCAGGAGCATAACGACGTCGTCCAGAAGCTCCTCCGCAAGGTGCGGAAAGGGTCCCGCGTCGTCTACGTCCCCGGCAATCACGACGAGTTCCTCCGCGACTATGTCGGCTCGAGCTTCGGCGGGGTGGAGGTCGTCGACCGCGCCATCCACGAGACCGCCGACGGGCGGAAGCTCCTCGTCATCCACGGCGACATCTTCGATGTCGTCGTCCGCCATGCCGCCTGGGTCGCCCACCTCGGCGCCGGCGCCTACAACGCGGTGCTCGCCATCAACACCGGCTTCAACCGCATCCGCCGCCGCATGGGCCTGCCCTACTGGTCGCTCTCGGCCTGGACCAAGCTCAAGGTCAAGAACGCGGTCAACTATATCGGCGCCTTCGAGGATGCGCTCGCCAACGAGGCGCGGCGCGTCGGCGCCGACGGCGTCGTCTGCGGCCACATCCATCATGCCCGGATCGACGAGACCGAC
Organism: Bauldia sp.; assembly: GCA_022841545.1. GTDB lineage: Bacteria > Pseudomonadota > Alphaproteobacteria > Rhizobiales > Kaistiaceae > Bauldia. Next base: position 17,657 of record JALHRF010000088.1, read on the forward strand.
GGCTTCCGCTACCTCAATGCCGGCGACTGGGTCGAAAGCTGCACGGCGATCGTCGAGCATCACAACGGCCGGCTCGAGATCATCCACTGGAACGAGCTGATCGGCCCCGGCGATTCGGCCGACGAGGACGAGGCCGAGCCGCTCGCCAGGGCCGCCGCGTGAAGCTGCTCATCGCGACCGACGCCTGGCGTCCGCAGGTCAATGGCGTCGTCCGCACCCTCGAGCGGACCGGCGAGCAGCTCGCCCGCTTCGGGGTCGAGGTGGCGATGCTCTCGCCCTCCGATTTCCGCACCTGGCCGCTGCCGACCTATCCCGAGATCCGGCTTGCTCGCGCGCTGCCGAAGACCATTGCCGCCGCCGCCGCCGCCTCCCGTCCCGACGCCGTCCACATCGCCACCGAGGGCCCCATCGGCTTTGCGGTGCGGCGCTGGTGCCTCGCCACCGGCCGCCCCTTCACCACCAGCTTCCACACCCGCTTCCCGGAATATCTCTCGGCCCGCGCGCCGGTTCCCGAGCGGCTGACCTATGCGCTCCTGCGCCGGTTCCACAACGCGGGCCGGGCCACCATGGTGGCGACCGAGTCGCTCCGCCGGGAGCTGGCGGCGCGCCGCTTCGAGCATATCGTGCCCTGGACGCGCGGCGTCGACAGCGAGCTGTTCCGTCCGCGCGAGTCGACGCTCGACCTGCCCCGGCCCATCTTCCTGTTCGTCGGCCGGGTCGCGGTCGAGAAGAACATCGGCGCCTTCCTCGCCCTCGATCTCCCCGGCAGCAAGGTGGTGGTCGGCGACGGGCCGGCGCTGCCCGCCCTCAAGGCGGCGCACCCGGAGGCCCACTTCCTCGGCATGCGGACCGGCGAGGTCCTGGCGGAAGCCTATGCCGGCGCCGACGTCTTCGTTTTCCCGAGCCGGACCGACACCTTCGGCATCGTGCTCTTGGAGGCGCTTGCCGCCGGCGTTCCCGTCGCCGCCTATCCGGTGCCGGGACCGGCCGACGTGATCGGCGGCTCCGGCGTCGGCGTCCTCGACGAGGACCTCCGCCTGGCGGCGCTGGCGGCGCTGTCGATTCCCCGCGACAAGTGCCGCGCCTTCGCGCTCGCCCGGAGTTGGGAGGCCTCGGCCCGCCAGTTCCTCGACAATGTCGTCACGGCCAATGCGCTGGAATCCGGCCCCTCGGCCGAAAGGGTTGCGAAGGTGGCGGCGCGCTGATACCCGCGTCGCCCATGACAGAGACCCAGCCGCTGCCCGGCCTTGCCGACCTCCACGCCGCCGCCGCGCGTCTCGCCGGCCATGCGGTCCGCACCCCGCTTCTCGCGAGCCCGCACCTCGATGCCGTCAGCGGCGCCCGCGTCCTCCTAAAACCCGAGTGCCTGCAGCGCACCGGCTCGTTCAAGTTTCGCGGCGGCTACAACGCCGTCGCCTGCCTCGACCCGGAGGTCCGGGCGAGGGGGGTCGTCGCCGTCTCCTCCGGCAACCACGCGCAAGGTGTCGCCGAGGCCGCCCGTCTGTTCGGCGTGCCGTCGACCATCGTCATGCCCGCCGACGCCCCCGCCTCGAAGCTCGCGCGGACCAGACGGTGCGGCGCTGACGTCGTCACCTACGACCGCGCCACTGAGGATCGCGAGGCGGTCGCCGCGAGGGTCATGGCCGAGCGCGGCGGGGTCCTCGTCCATCCCTACAATGATGCAAATGTCATCGCCGGCCAGGGCACCGTCGGAATCGAGATCGCCGCCGACGCACAGGCGATGGGCGTCGTGCCCGACCTCGTGGCGGTCCCGTGCAGCGGCGGTGGGTTGGGTGCGGGCATCGGCGTGGGCGTCCGTGCGACCTTCCGTGATTGCGCCGTGGCGCTCGTCGAGCCGGAAGGCTTCGACGACTACGCCCGTTCGCTCCAGGAAGGCCGGATTCTGGCCAATTCCCGCCAGTCCGGCTCGGTTTGCGACGCTCTGATGGCGGTCTCGCCCGGCGCCATCGGCTTCGCCCTCAACCGCGCTTCCAATACCCGCGCGGTCGCCGTCAGCGACGCCGAGGCGCTGGCCGCTTTGGCCCTTGCCTTCAACGAGTTGAAGCTGGTGGTCGAGCCCGGCGGCGCCGTCGCCCTCGCCGCACTTCTCACCGGCCGGCTCGACGTGAAGGGCCGGACCGTCGTCATCGTTCTCTCCGGCGGCAATGTCGATGCTCCGCTCCTCGATCGCGCCCTCGCCGAAAGTCGAGGTCACCAATGGCGGAACTGATCACCACGCGGCGGCTCCGGCGAGGACGCCGACGACATCGCCAACATCCATCGCGTCCTGGACGCCGGGTTCGGCGACCGTTTGATGCTCAGCCAGGACCGAGGCTGGTTCGACCCCGCCCAGCCCGGCGGCGGTATCCCCAAGCCCTATGCGTATCTCTCCGAAGTGTTTCTGCCGAAGCTTCGCGACAGTGGCGTTGATGCGCCCGCGATCGCAATGCTCACCCGGGACAACCCCTTCCGGACCTGCGCGCGGTAGGTCGCGACCTCACAGACGCGCTGCTTCACGGTTGACGAGGGGCCGTTCGGACGGATCGGACGTCCATCGGAACGCGATCCCGGCCGGCGTTCAGCCGTCCTGCCTCTGTTTCGTCTTGCTGTGTCGGGCTTGTCTGGCTGCGAAAGGGCGTTCGAATTGTCTATCGTTTTCATCGATTGAAGCGGTCTATAGAGCGGGGGCCCCAGCCTTGCGTCCGCATCCCGCGGCAGCCAAATCCGGACCTGACGAAACATGACCGCGCCGACCGATCCCAAGCACATGAAGATTGCCGTCCTCGGCACGGGCGCCAACGGCGCCGGCATCGGGGCCGACATGGCGCGAGCGGGGCTCGATGTCACCTTCATCGATCAGTGGCCCGCCAATGTGGAGTCAATCCGGAGGCACGGGATTCGTGTCGACGTGGGCGGCGAGCTCCGGGTCACGCCGGTGCGCGCGCTTCATCTGTGTGATGTCGCAACCTTGGTTGAGCCGTTCGATGCCGTCCTCGTCCTGGTGAAGGCATACGACACGCGCTGGGCCTGCGAACTCATCAAGCCGCATGTCGCTCCGACCGGATTCGTCGTTGGCGTGCAGAACGGCATGGAAGGCGAGACGGTGGTGGACGTCATCGGCGAGGACCGTGGTCTCGACGCGGTTATCGAGATCACCTCCGCCATGTACGAGCCTGGCCTCGTCGAGCGGCACTCCGGGTTTGAACGCTCCTGGTTTGCGGTGGGGGCGCCGAGGCCGGCGGCCCGGAAGCACGTGCCCGCGGCGGCGTCACTCCTTCGGCATGCCGGAACCGTGGAAGAGGTCGACGACATCCGCTCGGCCAAGTGGATGAAGCTCGTCCTCAACGCCGGCGAACTGGTGCCCTCGGCGATCCTGGACTTGTCGATCGTCGACTGCGCCCGCATCAACAGCATGCGGCCCATCATGATCCGCGCCGGCAACGAAGCCATACGCTTCGCGAAGGAGGAGGGTCTGACGATACGGGCCATGTTCGGGATGGAGGGGCTCGCCGCCGCGAATCCGGACACGTTCATGGAGACCATCCTCGACGAGCTGGTCGCGCACTATGTCAAGCCGCACTCCCGTTCCACTTTCCTCCAGGACTGGATCAAGGGCCGGCGCTGCGAGGTGGACCAGATCAACGGTTCGGTCGTCGAGGGGCTGGCGCGGCACGGGTTGGGGGCGCCGGTCAATCGGGCGCTCATCGAGTTCGCCCATGACATCGAACGCGGGCGGAAGCAGCGCGGACTGCACAATCTCCCCCCGCTGCTCGACCGCATTGAGGAGTTGGAGGCTGCCGGGTTTCCTGCGATTGCCGTCTGATCGCGATGGACGACGGCACCGCGTACAGATCGAAGCGGGGATCAGCGGAGGACTCGGAAGGGACTTCAGTTTGATGGAGGCGGCGCGACGCCTTGGCCGGGCATGGGCACGATCTCCACCACCTCGCCCTGGGCTCTCGCTCCGTCGACAAAAGCCTGCCATGCGCCCGATATGTCAGGCTCATCCTCAGTGCTTACGCACACAGCGAATCCTGCATCGGGGATGGATCGGCGAAACGTCACGGTCAACAGGTCGAGCGATTCCTCGGACTCGAAGACGGGGGTGACGTAGAGCGCACCTTTTGCGCCAAGGTATCGCGCCAGCTTGCCTCCCTCGATCATCCCGTCGGCGAAGCAGTAGACTCCGAGCGGCGCGGCCATGCCCACATCCGCAACGGAAGCGACAATCGCAATAGCAAGAAAGGAACGCTTCATCCTTTGTCTCTTCCGACTATCGCCCACCACGGCGGTCGTTGACATGCACGCACCATCATCCGGGTACATGCCTGGTTTGGCAACCCGCCACTAGGGCCTGTCCGTAGCAGACGACATGTCCGGTTTTTGTAGCAGACGATTTGTCCGGTTTTGGATGACCAAGCCGGGGAGATCGGGATGCTACCGGAGGTGCGCATGGCGCGCTGTTTGGAAGG
>JALHRF010000089.1 GCA_022841545.1 Bauldia sp.
CGCCGGCGAGCGCCGCGGCCGCGACCCGGTCGCGCGTCCCGGCCGGCAGGGTCAGGGCGGCCTCGACATGCTCGGGAATGCAGACTTCCTCGCAGACGCCGAGGTCGAGCGACAGGCGGAGTTCCACCGGGGCGCCCGGGTCGAGCACCTCGGCACTGAATGGCAGCAGCACGCCGCCCTCGTAAACGTTGCTGACCCCGTAACCGTCGTCGTGGCGTTGCGGCAGGGGGTAGCTGACCACGACCGGGCCGAGATTCTGCGAAGCGGAGAGGTCGATCGCGGGCGGGATGCCGGCTGCCCCGGGCGTGCGCCAATAGGTCCACCAGCCCGGCTCGAGCATGATCTCGATGCCCCCGGCCAGGCGGCCGTCCTCGCCGACGCCGGCCGCGACCAGGCGAACGCGCGCCTCGGCGCCTTTCGACCATGGACCGAAACCCGGCTGGGCGGCGGATGCCGGCAGCGCGAAGGCGACGAAGAGGAGAGAAGGGATCAGGAAGGGGCGGATCATGCCGCGACCATAGAGTGCGGCCGCTCAAGGTGCGAGCGCAACGGTCGGGATGGCCCGTCATATATTCGTGAATCGCATGTCAACGGGGGCAGGCCCGAACCGGCCGAGACTTTCATTTTGGCCCCGCCATGATAGGATTCCGGCATGGTAAAGCGTGTCACCAGAAAGGCTGCGGAGCGCGGCTATCTCGACGGTCAGTTCCTGATCGCGATGCCGGGGATGCAGGACACGCGCTTCGCCCGCACCGTCGTCTACATCTGCGCTCATTCGGCGGACGGGGCCATGGGCATCATGGTCAACCAGCCGGCGCCGCAGATCACGTTCCGCGACCTGCTTGTCCAGCTCAACATCATCCCGGAGGGACCCGAAATCCGCCTTCCCGACGCGGCCGACAGCATGCGCGTCCACCGCGGCGGCCCGGTCGAGACGGGCCGCGGCTTCGTCCTCCACAGCGCCGACTACTTCATCGAGAATTCGACCCTGCCGATCGACGAGAATGTCTGCCTGACCGCCACGCTGGAGATTCTGAAGGCGATTGCGGTCGGCACCGGCCCTCAGCGTGCGATGCTCGCGCTCGGCTACGCGGGATGGGCTCCCGGCCAGCTCGAATCCGAAATCCAGGCCAACGGCTGGCTGAGCTGCCACGGCTCCCCGCAGATCATCTTCGACCGCGACCTCGAGCACAAGTACGAACGGGCCCTCGCCACGATCGGCATCGACCCGGCACGCCTGTCGAGCGAGGCCGGGCACGCCTGAGACGTCCCGGCATGTCTCGGTGGCCGCCGGCATGCTCAGCGCGAAGCTCCCGCCAGTATCCCCTTCTAGATTTCCGCCACCTCACGCCCGGTCCGCTCGATGTCGAGCCGGATCGTGAGGCGATGTCCTCTGGCCGTCCGCCGCAGCGCTTCGTCCCGGTCCGACAAGGGCTTCTTCGAGCCTTGCTCCTTGTTGGCCGGCCCCGTCCGAGCCAGGCGCAGCCCGAACCCTTGCATGCCGGAGGCGACAACTTCACCGGGCCGACCCCGGCAAATCTCGGTCTCCTCAACCGCGGACACGCTTCACCACGAACGCCAGGAGCACTCCAGCCAGCACAGCCGCCAGCCCCAACCAGGTCAGCGCATAGGAGAGGTGGTTGTTCGGAAAGCTGACGATGGTTTCGCCGCCCTGCGGGAGGCCGCCCGGCAGATGCGGATCGAACCGCGCATCGATGATGTAGGGCGCCACGTCATCCGGCGGCAGCCCCGCCGCCGCCGCGAACAAGGCGGGATCCCTGGAGAACCACGCATTGCCGGCAATATCGTCGCCGGGCATGAACCAGGACCGGGTGCTGGGGGCGCGAAGCAGCCCCGCCACTTCCGTCTCGCCCTCGATCTGCCCGGCGCTCCGGGTTGCGGGATTTTCGTTGTCGCGGGGCACGAAGCCACGGTTGACATACACCCACCAACCGGCGTCGGAGCGAAACGGCGTGAAGATCTGGTAGCCGATACCGCCCGCCGGCCCCTTCGGCTCCACGAGCGTGTGGACGACGTGGACTTCCCGGGCGTGGTCGAAGACGCCGACAGCTTCCACCGGCGCGTATTCAACGTCTCTGAGGTCCAGCGAGGGCCACGCATCGGGACCGGGCGCCGCGACCGGGTAGGCCGCCAGCCCCGCCTCGACCCGCGCGATCAGCGCTTCCTTCCACGCGCGCCGCTCCAGTTGCCAGACGCCGAGCCCGACCAGGATGACGAAGGCGACGGCGCTTACCGCACCGAGAAGGACGAGCGAGCGCCAACCCGCGGGCCTGCCGCCGGTGTCGGCCGTCTCCCCGCCAGGAGCCGCAGGTGTCACGTCTCCTCGATCCGCCCTTCCTGGGCGCGGTGCTTGTACTGCTGGGCGATCATCAGGCCCTTCAACGGGCGGAGCAGTCCGATCGCGAGGATCAGTACCAGCGGCACCCAGAGAATGACGTGGACCCAGATTGGGGGGCCGAAGCTGAACTCGACGTAAAGCGCCAGGCCGACGACGACGAAGCCGACGATCATGATGATGAAGACCGCCGGCCCGTCGCCGGAATCGCCGAACTCGTAGTCGAGGCCGCAAGCCTGGCAGCGGTCCGCGAGACCGAGGAAGCCCTTGAACAGCCGCCCCTCGCCGCAGCGGGGACAGCGTCCCCGCATCCCGGTCTGCGACGGCGGAAGGTCGGGATAGAGCGCCTTGTCGGTCGGAGCGGCCATCCTAATGGGCGGCGATCGGCGCGCCCCAGTTCCCCCAGATGTAGATGCTGAAGAACAGGAATATCCAAACCACGTCGACGAAGTGCCAGTACCAGGCCGCCGCCTCGAAACCGAAGTGGGATTCCGGCGTGAAGTGGCCTTTGACCGCGCGAATCAGGCACACGATCAGGAAGATCGTGCCGACGATCACGTGGAAGCCATGGAAGCCGGTGGCCATGAAGAAGGTGGCGCCATAAATGTTGCCGGCGAACGAGAACGGGGCGTGGGCGTACTCGTAGACCTGCACCGCCGAGAAGATCAGGCCGAGCACGATGGTGAGCACGAGGCCCCAGATCAGACCCTTGCGGTCGTTGTGGAGGAGCGCGTGGTGGGCCCAGGTCACGGTCGTGCCCGAGGTCAGGAGGATCAGCGTGTTGAGGAGCGGCAGGTGCCACGGGTCGAAGACTTCGATGCCCCGCGGCGGCCACACCCCGCCGGTGAAAGCGTCCTTGACGATCTCGACGCTGGAGTCGAGGTTCAGCGAGGCGTTGAAGAAGGCCCAGAACCAGGCGACGAAGAACATCACCTCCGAGGCGATGAACAGGATCATCCCGTAGCGGAGCCCGAGCTGGACGACCGGCGTGTGGTCACCCTCCTGGCCCTCGTGGATGACGTCCCGCCACCAGACCAGCATCGTGTAGAGCACGCCGAGAAGGCCCGGCAACGTCCACAAGAAGGAGGCCCCGTGCATCCAGGAGATCGTGCCGATCGCCAGGACGAACGCCGAGATCGACCCGACGAGCGGCCACGGGCTCGGCTTGACGAGGTGGTAGGGATGCGAGGGCGCGTGCGCGTCAGCCATGGGTCACAACTCCGGCGTCAGAAGGCGCGGTCGCCGCCGGCCGATTCCTCGGCCGCGGTCACCACGGGATAGAAGGTATAGGAAAGCGTGATCGTGCGGACCGAGTCCATGTCGCTGTTCTCCGAGATCGCGGGATCGACGAAGAAGGTCACGGGCATCTCGATCCGCTCGCCCGGCTGGAGCGTCTGCTCGTCGAAGCAGAAGCAGGCGATCTTGTTGAAGTAGGCCCCCGCTTCGAGCGGCGTCACGTTGAACACCGCGGTGCCGGTGGTCGGCAGGCCGGTACGGTTCTCGGCGACGAACACCGCCTCGCCCACCGCGCCGACCTTGATCTCGACCGAGCGGGTCAGCGGCCGGAAGCTCCAGCCAAGACCGTTGCCAATGTTGGCGTCGAAGCGCACCGAAACGTCACGGTCGATCGCGGAGTTCGGGGCCGCGTCGGCCCGCTGCGTGGTCCCCCCAAGACCGGTCACCTGGCAGAACAGCTCGTAAAGCGGCACGGCGGCAAACGCCATCCCAACCATCGCCGCCACGAACACCGTGCAGGCCGCCGCGGTCAGCAGCATCCTTCCCCGATCGATTCGCACGACGTCGCTCATAGCGGACGCTCCATCACGCCAGGGCCCAGCTTGACGATGGTGACCAGGTAGAAAAGGACGACGAGCACGGCGAGCGCGATGGCAATAGCGATAGACCGGGCGCGGCGCTGACGCTGACGCGAAGCCGCCCGCGTCGCGGCATCGTCGCGTGTATCGGGCATATCAGGGCTTCCGGTCATCGGCAGACTCATCGAAGATCGGGCCTCGGGGGAAAAGGCGAATGAACAGCACCACCGAAGCAGGCCGCAGCATAACGCTGGGATTCACCGGCGACCTTGTCCTCGGCCGCGGCGTCAACGAGCGACTGGCGTCCGGGACTCCGGCCGAGCGCCTCTGGGGCGACATCCGCCCGCGCATGCTGGCCGCCGACGCGATGATCGGCAATCTCGAAGGTCCGATTACCGCGCATCGCACGAAATGGCACGGCATCAAGGCCTTCTACTTCCGCGCCGATCCGGAGCCCGGCATCGCGGCGCTCGCGGCGGGCAACTACCGCTGCGTCGCGCTCGCCAACAACCACATGCTCGACTTCGGCGATCAAGGACTGCTCGACACCCGCAGGCACCTTGCCGATGCCGGCATCGCCTTCGCCGGCGCGGGCCGCAGTGTCGACGAAGCCGCCGCCCCGGTGATCTTCGAGGCCGGCGGCAGGAAGGTCGGCTTCATCTCGATCACCAACACGGTGCCATCGTTCGCCGCGAAACCCAACCGTCCCGGCACCAGCTACTGGAAGATCCGCGGCGACCGCGCGAATCTCGGCCGGCTCGCGACGCTCGTCCATGACCTTCGCCGCGAAGGCGCCGGCCTCATCGTGCTGTCGGTCCACTGGGGACCCAACTACCGCTGGTGGCCGCCGCACCGCTATCGGCGCTTCGCCCGCGAGGCCATCAAGCTCGGCGTCGACATCGTCCACGGACATTCGGCCCACGTGCTGCAGGCGGTCGAATTCCAGGGCAAGGGTCTCATCCTCTACGACACCGGCGACTACATGGAGGACTTCCTGGCGGGACCGGGATTCCGGAGCGACCGCTCCTTCCTCTTTCTGGTCGAGACCGGACCGGAGCGAACGCCGACCCTCCGCATGGTTCCGGTGAGCCTGACGCGCGCCGAGGTCAACATCGCCAGAGGCCGCGAGGCCGAGCGCATCCGCAAGCAAATGATCCGCCGCTGCCGCGGCTACGCGGTCGCGATCAGGGAGGAGGACGGCGAACTTGTCGCCTCGCCGCCGGCCCGCGCCCGGGTCTGAATGCGGCAGGGCCGGAGCGCCGCTCACACCATGCCTCCGACGCCCGTGCCGATCGCCTCCGCAAGCAGGACCGCAAAGAGAAGGAAGAGGTACAGGATGGAATAGGCGAACAGGTCGCGCGCGGCCCGTTCGCCGGCCACGCCCTCGCGGCTCCGATAGACACGGATGGCGGCGGCAACGAAGACCGCGCCGGCGATCGCCGCGACGGCGCCGTAGATGAATCCGGCGAAGCCGAGCGCGGTTGGCGTGAGGCCTGCGAGAGCCAATACGACGGAATAGAGGAGAATCTCGAGGCGTGTGCGTCCGACTCCCTTGGCCACCGGCATCATCGGCACGCCGGCGCGCTCGTATTCGTCGGCCTTGTAGAGGGCCAGCGCCCAGAAATGTGGTGGCGTCCACAGGAAGATGATGGCGAAGAGAACGAGGCTTTCCCAACCGATGGTGCCGGTCACCGCGGTCCAGCCGATCACCGGCGGCAGCGCGCCGGCGGCGCCGCCGATCACGATGTTCTGCGGCGTCCACCGCTTCAGCCACATCGTGTAGACGACGGCGTAGAAGAAAATCGTGAAGGCGAGCAGCGCCGCGGCGAGGTAATTGCTGGCGAAGCCCAGCAGCGTCACCGAGCCGACGGCAAGGGTGAGCCCGAAGGCAAGCGCCTCACCGGGGGTCACCCGCTCCATCGGCACGGGGCGTCCGCGGGTGCGGCGCATCACGCGGTCGATGTCGGCGTCGTACCACATGTTGAGCGCGCCCGACGCGCCCGCACCCACGGCGATCGCGAGCAGCGACACGAACCCCAGAATGGGGTGGATGCCGCCTGGCGCCAGCGCCATGCCGGTCAGCGCCGTGAAGATCACGAGCGACATCACGCGCGGCTTGAGCAGCGCGAAATAGTCGGAGACCGACGCCGGCGATATCTCGGCGGCGGCGGTCTCGGTCAGTCCTTGGCGGTCGACATAAGCCATCAGTCGCTACGGTCGCGGATCCTGACGAACGGCGGCGCCGTTCGTCACTTGATCCGCGGCAGCACCTCCCACTGGTGGAACGGCGGCGGCGAAGGCAGCGCCCATTCGAGCGTGGTCGCGCCCGCGCCCCAGGGATTGGCGCCGGCCTGGCGCTTCTTGGCGAACGCGTCCCAGACGCCGTAGAGGAAGATGAAAACGCCGACCGCCGAAATATACGAGCCGATCGACGACACGTAGTTCCAGCCGGCGAAGGCATCCGGATAGTCGGCGTAGCGGCGAGGCATTCCCGACAGGCCGAGGAAATGCTGCGGGAAGAACACCAGGTTCACGCCGATGAACGTGACCCAGAAGTGGAGCTTCCCGACCCGCTCGCTGTACATGTAGCCGCTCATCTTCGGGAACCAGTAGTACCAGCCCGCGAAGATGGTGAAGACCGCGCCGAGCGACAGCACGTAGTGGAAATGCGCCACCACGTAGTAGGTGTCGTGGAGGGCGTAGTCGAGGCCGGCATTGGCCAGCTGCACGCCGGTGACGCCGCCGAGCGTGAACAGGAAGATGAAGCCGATCGCCCAGAGCATCGGCGTCTTGAACTCGATCGACCCGCCCCACATCGTCGCGATCCAGGAGAAGATCTTGATCCCCGTCGGCACCGCGATGACCATCGTCGCCGCGACGAAATAGGCCTGCGTGTTGAGCGAGAGGCCAACCGTGTACATGTGATGCGCCCAGACCACGAAGCCGATGAAGCCGATGGCGATCATCGCGTAGGCCATGCCGATATACCCGAAGACCGGTTTCTTCGAGAAGGTCGAGATGATCTGGCTGACGATGCCGAAGCCCGGCAGGATCAGGATGTACACCTCGGGGTGCCCGAAGAACCAGAACAGGTGCTGGAACAGGACCGGGTCGCCGCCCTCCTCCGGCTTGAAGAAGGCCGTGCCGAAGTTGCGGTCGGTGAGGAGCATGGTGATCGCGCCGGCGAGCACCGGCAGCGAGAGAAGCAGGAGGAACACCGTCACCAGGATCGACCAGACGAACAGCGGCATCTTGTGCAGCGTCATGCCGGGGGCGCGCATGTTGAAGATCGTGGTGATGAAGTTGATCGCGCCGAGGATCGACGACGCGCCGGCGATGTGGAGCGACAGGATGGCGAAATCCATCGCCGGACCGGGCTGCCCGGTGACCGACGAGAGCGGCGGGTAGATCGTCCAGCCGCCGCCGACGCCGGTGGATCCGGGTGCGCTCGGCATGAACAGCGAGATGAGCAGCAGGATCAGCGCCGGGGGCAGCAGCCAGAACGAGATGTTGTTCATCCGCGGGAACGCCATGTCCGGCGCCCCGATCATGATCGGCACGAACCAGTTGCCGAAGCCCCCGATCAGCGCCGGCATCACCATGAAGAAGATCATGATGAGGCCGTGGGCGGTGGTGAAGACATTGAAGACCTCGGCATTGCCGAAGATCTGCATCCCCGGCTGCATCAGCTCCATGCGCATCGCGACCGACAGGGCGCCGCCGATCACGCCGCCGACGATGGCGAAGATCAGGTACAGCGTGCCGATGTCCTTGTGGTTGGTCGAATAGAGCCAGCGGCGCCACCCGGTGGGATGGTCATGCGCGTGGTCGTGCGCCTCGCTGCCGTACATGCCTGTCTCCTTCACTCATGCGACCGGCCCGGCGCATGGCCAGGGCCGGAAACCCTGTTGACCTAGTTGTTGGCGGCCGGCGCCAATTCGGCGCCGCCCTCGGGAGCCTGCGGCGCGACTTCCGGCGCAGCGCCGTCTTCGAGCGCGGCATAGGCGAGGTCGAGATCGTCGGCCGCCGCCGCCACCCAGGCGTCGAACTTCTCGGGGCTCACGGCCCAGACGGCGATCGGCATGAACGCATGATCCCGCCCGCAGAGCTCGGAACACTGTCCGTAGTACACGCCCTCGCGCTCCACCAGAAACCAGGTCTCGTTGAGGCGGCCCGGGATCGCGTCGATCTTGAAGCCGAGCGACGGCACCGTGAAAGAGTGGATCACGTCGGCGCCGATGACTTGCATATGGACCACAGTCCCGATCGGTACCACCATCTGATTGTTCACGGCGAGCAGGCGCGGCTCCTTCACCGGATCGGTGATCTCGGCATCGGTCAGCATCAGCGAGTCGAACTCGAGGTCGTTGTGGTCGGGATAGGTGTAGGTCCAGAACCACTGGCTGCCGGTCGCCTTGATGGTGATCGCCGTCTCGGGGTCGTAATTCGGAACCGCCCGAGCGGGATCGTGCTGCGCAAGCAGGAGCGAGAACGAGGGCACGGCAATCCCGACCAGGATCAGGATCGGCAGGACCGTCCAGACCACCTCGACCAGGGTGTTGTGGCTGGTCTTCGACGGCACCGGATTACGGCGGGCGTTAAAGCGCACCATGACGACGATGAGCAGCGCCAGCACGAAGAGCACGATGAGCGTAACGACGATCAGAAGCCCGTTATTGAAGCTGTGGATCATCTCCATGATCGGCGACGCCGCCGGCTGAAGCGTGATCTCCCAGGGCTGCGGCTGCTCGGCCGATGCCGGCCCCGCCGTCGACGCCAGGATCGCTCCGCCCGTCGCCGCCAGGGCACCCGGCCACGAAATTGCCTGCTTCAAGCTTCCCTCCTTAACTCGCCCGGCGCCGTGCGTTCGAGCGATCCGACCCTAGCACAGAGCCGCGAGAACCGGCAGCCACGATACCCGGCGGAACGCCCCGTCGAGTCGCCCTCGACACAAACCACAAGCCGAATTTGGTCGCAACGGAGGAAGTTGGTACCTGATGCGGCAAATTGCGCTCGCCGCTGCCCCAATTCTGGCGGGAATCCAGCGGATTTTCCCCGAAGCGGGATTGGTGCAGGATGCGCGACACGTGATTCGCCGTGGTCGTACCGGTCTTTGGCACGGTTTTCCCGGCTGGCGCCGGGCTCGAGAGATGAAGCCCAGATGCACAATGATCTAGACGAACGACGCCGCTACGACCCGCGGAACCGGCAGTCCCGCTACGACCAGGCCGACGACGGCCGCCAGCAATATGCCAACCCCGAGGACCACCAGGAGGCCTACGCGGAAGACGCGCATGCCGCCTACGCGGACGACCAGCAGGGCCATTACGCCGAGGCCGAGCACGGCCACTACCCGCCCGAACAGCCGGTCTTCGAGGACGAACCGGCGCGGCGGAGCCGTCTGGTTCCGATCCTGACGATCGTCGCTGCTGTGCTGATCGTCGCGATCGGTGTCGGCGCGGCGCTCTATTTCCTGGGCGTGTTCGGGGGCTCCGGCCAGCCGTCCCTGTCCACTGCCACCGAAGATAGCTCGATCCCCGAAGCCCCTGCTGCGCCCGATGCAGCGCCAACAGTGCGATCGGTCGGGGCCAGCACGGCGCCGGACCCGTCCGGTGGCGAGGCGACGGAGGCCAATCCGGATGTTCCGGACGCGGTCGTGTCGATCGCGCCGCCCGCCCAGGGCGAACCGCCCGTGCGCTCCGTCCACGATGCCTGGCAGGTGCGTTGCGACACACCGGCCGGCGCCCAGGGCGAGCAGTGCGTGCTGATGCAGTTCGTGACCGCCGAGGACCGCGAGAATGTCGGACTTACCGTCATCGTCCTCAAGACGGCCGACCAGAAGGCGCGGATCATGCGCATCCTGGCGCCGCTCGGCGTGCTCCTGCCGTCTGGCCTCGGCCTCAAGATCGACGAGGCCGACATAGGCCGTGCCGGGTTCGTGCGCTGCCTGCCCAATGGCTGCGTCGCCGAGGTCATTCTCGAGGATCAGTTGCTCACCCAGCTTCAAAGCGGCTCGACGGCGACCTTCATCATCTTCCAGACCCCTGAGGAAGGGATCGGTATCCCGATCTCGCTCGCCGGCTTCACCCCGGGATTTGCGGCGCTGCCGTAGCTGGCACCTTGCGGGCCCGTCGCCGGCCTGCGCACTCTGTGGTCGACGACGGGTTTTCTCGAACCGCTCCGCCATGATCGTTTCTCACAGGCACAAGTTCATCTTCGTCCACCTGGGGCGCACCGCTGGTCGGAGCCTCACGGCGGCAATTGCGCCCTATTGCGGGGACAACGACATCGTCACGCCCGCCGGCTACGGGACGGGGAAGAACCACGCCGGATTCGAGCGCCACTTCACGGCGCAGCAGATCCGGGCGAAGATCGGGCGCGAGCGCTTCGACGACTACTTCAAGTTCACGATCGAACGAAACCCGTGGGAGAAGATCGTCTCCCGCTACTGGGCCTACGCCGGCGTCCAGGACAAGCCGCTCTACAAGCGAATCCCGGAATGGCTGACCGGCCGGCCCCTGAGCTTCAAGGAGTGGTTCGAGCTCCGGATCCTGCAGGCCCGCTTCCTCACTTTTGGCCACTATCGATTTCCCCGCCATTACGACTGCTACTTCGACAAGGGAACACCGCTGGTCGATTTCATCGGCCGCTATGAGAACCTGACCGAGCATCTGGCGGTGATTTCCGACCGGATCGGCATTCCCATCGTCCTTTCCGAGGCGCGCGGCAGCCAGCGCCATCGCGAGCGGGTTCCATATACCCAGTTGTTCGACGAGCGCATGAATCGCATCGTAGAGACTTGCTTTCGCGATGACCTCGCCTTCCTCGGCTACCGTTTCGGCGAGCCGCCGCCCATGAACCACATCGAGCCTGGACGGACGCAGACGCATCGCAAATTCGGTCCGACGAGCAACGGTGAGAGATTGACGAACTCGGGTTAATGTGGCGCTGCTCAGCTTCCGGGTAGGGCAAACGCCATGAATGGCTTCGAGGTCAACGAGTTCATCAAGTATGTCGGCGCGATGATCGCGCTGCTTGAACCCGTCACGGCGGCCTCCCTGATGCTGACGCTGACGCCGGGTTACACCCGAGCCCGGCGTGTCCGGGTCGCATTCGTCACCAGCGCAACGGTCCTTGTGACGCTGATCGTCGCGTCGTGGCTCGGCGAGGGAATTCTCTCATTCTTTGCCATCTCGCCCGACATCTTCCGGGTAGCCGGCGGCCTCCTCGCCCTCGTCATCGCCATATCGATGATCCGCCCCGGCGCCGATCACGGCGTGGAGATGCCGACCAGCACCGATCACAACCCCGCTATCGTTCCGCTCGGAATTCCGCTGATCGCGGGGCCCGGGCCGGTCGCGATCGCCATCCTCTTCGCCAACCACCCGCACCCGACCTGGGACAACATGTCGGCGCACATCGCCGCGATTGTGGTCGCAACCCTCGTGATCCTTGTCTTCCTCCTCGCCGCCACCCAGGTCGAACGCCGGCTCGGGAAGCTCGGGATGCGGGTTGCCATCCAGGTGATGGGCCTGATTCTGGCCGCGATCGGCATCGAGATGATCGTCAGCGGGGTCGTCGACTACGTCGGCTGGCCGTCCGCCGCCCTTCCCTCCTAGACGGCCGGAAAGCCGTCAGTCCCGCAAGCGGTCTCTTGGAACTGCCCGTCAAGCGACACATATCTCACCCGAATCCTCTCCCGCGCGCCCCAGGTGGTTTCCATGTCCGATGCGCCTCATTCGATCCTCGATCATGCCGGTCTCGACCGCGGCAAGGCGACCGCGCTCGTCGCCGAGGCGCTGACTGGCGCCGACGACGGGGAACTCTATCTCGAACACTCCCAATCCGAGGGGCTGGTCTTCGACAACGGCCGGCTGAAGTCGGCGAGCTTCGATACCAGCCAGGGCTTCGGTCTCCGCGCCGTATCGGGCGAGGCGGCGGGCTACGCCCACTCCGGCGAAATCTCCGAGCCGGCGATCCGCCGCGCCTCCGACGCGGTTCAGGCCGTCAAGACCGGTCACACCGGCACCTATTCGGAGCCGCCGCAGCGGACCAACGTCAAGCTCTACGGCGACGAGAGCCCGCTCCAGGCGCCGAGCTTCGCCCAGAAGGTCAGCCTCCTCGAGGAGATCGACGCCTATGCCCGCGCGAAGGATCCCCGCGTCCGCCAGGTGACGGCGTCGCTCGCCGGCTCCCGCAGCGTCGTCGAGATCCTCCGCGCCGACGGCAACCTCGTCCGCGACGTGCGTCCGCTGGTCAGGATCAACGTCTCGGTCGTCGTCGGCGACGGCGACCGGCAGGAGACCGGCTCGCACGGCATGGGCGGCCGCGAGGGCTTCGAGCGGTTCGTCACCACCGAGTCATGGCAGTCGGCGGTGGACGAGGCGCTCCGCCAGGCGCTGGTCAATCTCTCCGCCGTGCCTGCCCCCGCCGGCACCTTCGACGTCGTCCTCGGCCCCGGCTGGCCGGGCATCCTCCTCCATGAGGCGGTCGGCCACGGCCTCGAGGGCGACTTCAACCGCAAGAAGGAGAGCGCCTTCGCCGGCCTGATGGGCCAGCGCGTCGCCGCCTCCGGCGTCACCGTGGTCGACGACGGCACGATCCCGCTTCGCCGCGGCTCGCTCTCGGTCGACGACGAGGGCACGCCCACCGGCGTGACGACGCTGATCGAGGACGGCATCCTCGTCGGCTACATGCAGGACCGGCAGAATGCCCGCCTCATGGGCATGAAGCCGACCGGCAACGGCCGCCGCCAGTCCTACGCCCACATCCCGATGCCGCGCATGACCAACACCGTCATGCTGTCCGGTCCGTCGGACCCCGGGGAAATCCTCGCCTCGGTGAAGAACGGCATCTACGCGGTGGCCTTCGGCGGCGGGCAAGTCGACATCACCTCGGGCAAATTCGTCTTCTCCTGCACCGAGGCCTACAAGATCGAGGACGGCAAGGTCGGCCCGGCGATCAAGGGCGCGATGCTGATCGGCAACGGCCCCGACGCCCTGACCCGGGTGAAGATGGTCGGCAACGACATGCAGCTCGATCCCGGCATCGGCACCTGCGGCAAGAACGGCCAGGGCGTCCCCGTCGGCGTCGGCCAGCCGACGCTCCGCATCGACCAGGTCACCGTCGGCGGCACCGCGACGTAGAGCCGAGAGCCAGAAAGAGGTCGCTCAGGCGGCCGAGGCGGCTACCTGCCGCTGCCTGTCGGGGGTCACGAACTCGACGCCATCGACAGCCGCAATCTCGGGGACGCGACTGGCAGGCGCTCGCCCTGTCAGGATGCCGAAGTCCTCAAGCATGTCGGGCTCCGAGAGCAGGCTCACACCGAGCCGCGTCGCGAACTCCCTGATCCCCGGAGTACCGCCACGAACGAGCGACGCCTGCAGTTCGGGACTCACTCCGATATGGAGCGTCACCATGGGCGCCTCTCCTGCCTGGGTTTCTGTGTTCGGCTTCATGAGCAGACGATACTCCCTTTCGTAGCGAAGGGAATATACCTCTGGGTTGGCGGTGTCAGTACATATAGTCGCAAGCGATCCGTCGGCCATAGCGTAGGTTGAACTCCTTTAAGGAAACGTTAGCAAACGTTTTCGGTTCCTCACGGGGCTTGAACGATTCCGGCGCCGTAGTCATCGGGGTCGCCAGGCAGGAGCGCTGAAGCCAGAAGCATCCGCCGCACGTCAGCCGGGGTCGCGCTTGGTGCTGCCCCGAACAGGAGCGCAGCCACGCCGGCGGCATGCGGGCAAGCCATCGAACTGCCGCTCATGAATCGGTAGCCGCCGCCCCTCGCCCATGATTTGATGTCAACACCCGGCGCGACGACATCGACCGCGCCATGGTCGAGCCTTCTCGTGCTGAAGTCCGCGATCCGGCCCTCTGGATCGACTGCGCCGACGGAAACGATCGAAGGGCAGCAGGCGGGGTCACCGACCGGGGCGTGAAAATGAGGGCGCTTGGACGCATTGCCCGCGGCCGCGACGAGCAGCGAGCCGTCGACGATCAGCCGCGCGGCCAGGCGCTCGTAGAGATCGCTTCCGGGTTCATTCACGTCACGGTCGGAACACAGGCTGAGCGAGATGACCTTGGCCCCTCCGCGAGCGGCCCAGCGGATACCCTGGATGATGTTCTGGTCCAGTCCAAAGCCGTTGTCCGCCAGGACTTTCCCCACCATCAGCCTGACGCCCGGGGCGACTCCGAGCCGTTCACCGGTGTTCCAGTCCTCCCCTGCGACGATCCCGGCACAATGGGTGCCGTGCCCGTTGCCATCCTGCGCGGTGAACCCTGGCACGAAACTGCGTGCCTCCAGGAGGTTCAGGCCGCGCTGAAGCACGTCCGTATGGGTGAGGTCGATACCGGTGTCGAGAACCGCGACCGTGACGCCCGCGCCATGGGCCGGATAGCCGGAGTGAATTCCGATCATCGGCAGATTCCAGCCGCCCGGCCGGGGCGTGACCGCCGGCTCGGGCATCGGCAACTCCGCGTATCCGGTGCGCATCGCCTGACGTTGCTCCGCCGCCATGCGCGGCCGGGACGTTAGGGCGCTTTGAAAGACCGGCGACATCGCCGCGGGAGGCGGGAGGCTTCTCAGGCGATTCGGATAGACAGCCTCCACGCCGGAGAGCATCGCCGCGGCACGAATGCTCTCCTGCGTCGCGACGACGGGCACCGTTCCAAGCCCGAACATCAGGTCCGCCGTTTCGGAAGGATCCTCGTCGGGCGCCGGCTGTACTCCCTCGATGCCGAACAACTCCCCCACGGTATCCGCTAGGCGAGCCGCGCCGCGCACCCCTTCCGGTGGGCTGCGCAACAGCACAATATGGGTGGCCTTGCCTGACTCGTGTTGGTGTCCGTGCTGCAGTTGCTGCTCGGGACCCTGTATGTCTTCGTCGCCTGCCTGATAGGCGTAAGCGCCGTGGCTTGCATAAACCTGCATGAGTGCACTCCCAGCCCGCAGCACGTAATACTACAAGAATTGGAAATGCGCAATCATAGGTCGTGTAACGAAGGCGGCCCTGCCTTATGGTTTGTGCGTACCCGTGCATGGACCGGAACGCGCTCCGTGTTGCGGGGCATCTGGCAGGAGACTCACGCCAGCGTCAGGATGACATTGCCAATCTTCTGTCCCGAGGCGACATAGGCGAAGGCCTGCCGGATGTCCGCCAATGCATAGCGGCGGTCGATCAGTGGCCTGAACGCGCCCTGCGCCAGCAACGGCACGACCAGCTCCAGTGACCGGGCAATGTCGGTCGGTATCGGGAAGCGGACCTTCGGGCCGCGCATCGCCGGCGCCGCCAGCGCGAGGAAGATGTTCTCGCCCCGCGGGCCAAGCTCTGAGGACGCGTAGATGCCATTCTCCCCGAGCAGTGGACGGCAGGCGGAGAAGCGGCTCTTGCCGACCGCATCGAGGACGGCCACGAAGGTCTCGCCGCGGAGCTGCTCGGTGAATGGCGCCCGCGTGTAGTCGAGCACCCGGTCCGCGCCGAGCGCCGCGACCGCGTCGCGATGCGGCTCGGCGCACACGGCCGTTACTTGCGCGCCGGCATGCTTGAGGAGGGCGATCGCGGCCGATCCGATGGCGCCGGTCGCGCCGTAGACGAGCACCCGGTCGCCAGGACGGAGCGGCATGCGGTCGAGGAAGTTCCGGGCGTAGTGCGCGCCTTCCATCGAGGCGGCGGCGGTCTCAAAGCCGACCCCATCCGGAATGCGGGCGATCGCCCGCCGCACCGACACGCGGAGATATTGCGCGTGCGAGCCGAGATTGTGGTCGTGGAAGCCCATCACGCGGTCGCCGACCGAGAACTGCGTGACGTCGGGACCCGTGGCAACGACCTCGCCGGCGAAGTCGGTGCCGGTGGCGACCTCGCGCGGGCGGGGCCACCCGACGAAGAAACGGAAGACATAGGGCTTGCCCCACAAGGCGCCGCAGTCGGTGCGGTTCACCGTGGCGGCGTGGACGCGGACCAGGATTTCACCGGCGCCCGGCTCCGGGACCGGCACGTCGCGGACGGTGAGGACCTCGGGCGGGCCATAGGCGGTACGATAGGCGGTCTGCATCATCATGCGCCTCAGTAGGGCATGATCGGCGATTGGGCCAGACGCAGACCTGCCTTCCCGCCCCCGCCGGTAATCGGGGACTGCCCGGCCCGGATCCTGCATCTTTTCGGGCACCGCTTGCCTCGACATGCACCGGGGCAGTGACTACGTTTCCCGCGGCTTCAGAAAGGGCGCCGGATGGCCGCAGAATCGCACGCCTTCGACCTGATACCGACCGTGGCGCTGCTCGGCGCCGCCGTGGTCGCCGTGCCGATCTTCAAACGCCTCGGTCTCGGCTCCGTCCTCGGCTACCTCGCTGCCGGGCTGGTCATCGGCCCCTTCGGCATCGCCCTCTTCACCGATCCCATGTCCATTCTCCACGTCGCGGAGCTTGGCGTGGTGATGCTCCTCTTCATCATCGGCCTCGAGATGAAGCCGTCGCGGCTGTGGAACCTGCGGCGTGAAATCTTCGGGCTGGGGGTCGCCCAGGTAGTGGTGTGCTCGGCGCTCCTCACCGGCGTCGGCATCCTCGGCGGGTTTTCCCCTGTGATCGCCTTCGTCGCCGGCGCCGGCTTCGTCCTCACCTCGACCGCCGTGGTGCTGCAGGTGCTCGACGAGCGGGGCGAGACCAACGAACCGGCAGGCCAGAAGATCGTCTCGGTCCTCCTCCTCGAGGATCTGGCGATCGTGCCGCTCCTTGCCATCGTCGCGTTCCTCGCGCCGATCCCGGAAGAATCCCACAGCGGCTCGCGCCTGATCGAGATCGGCATCGCCGTCGCCGCGATCGCCGGCGTCTATCTCGCCGGCCGCTTCCTGCTCAACCCGCTGTTCCGCATCCTCGCCGCCGCCCACGCCCGCGAAATCATGACGGCCGCGGCCCTCCTCGTCGTCCTCGGCGCGGCGCTGGTCACCCAGCTCGGCGGCCTGTCGATGGCGATGGGCGCCTTCCTCGCCGGCGTCGTCCTCTCCGAATCGACCTTCCGCCACGAGCTCGAGGCCGACGTCGAGCCGTTCCGCGGCATCCTGCTCGGCCTGTTCTTCCTTAGCGTCGGCATGTCGCTCGACCTGTCGGTCATCGCCACCGACTGGCCGCTGATCCTTGCCGCCGTCGTCGCCTTCATGGCGGTGAAGGGCATCGGCATCTACTTCGTCGCCCGCGCCTTCAAGTCGGATCATCCGGAGGCGCTCCGTCGCGCCTTCCTGATGGCGCAGGGCGGCGAGTTCGCCTTCGTCCTCTATGCCGCCGCGGCCAATGTCGGCCTGTTCGACGTGACCATCAACGCCGTGCTCAACGCGGCCGTCATCATCTCGATGGCGCTCACCCCCCTCGCGCCGATCGTCACGCGCTGGCTGCTGCCCGAACGGGTGAGCTTCGACGGCGTCGACAAGGCCGACGGGCTCACAGGCAAGGCGCTGGTCATCGGCTTCGGCCGCTTCGGCCAGGTGGCGAGCCAGGCGCTGCTCGCTCGCCAGATCGACGTGTCGATCATCGATTCCGACACCGACATGATCCGCGCCGCCGCCCGCTTCGGCTTCAAGATCTACTACGGCGACGGCGCTCGGCTCGACGTGCTCCGCGCCGCCGGCGCCGGCAGCGCCGAGGCGATCCTTATCTGCATCGACAAGCCGGAGCAGGCGGACCGCATCGTCGAGATCGTCAAGGCCGAGTTCCCGCTCGCGAAGCTCCTCGTCCGCTCCTTCGACCGCGGCCATTCGCTGCGCCTCGTCGGCGCCGGCGTCGACTACCAGATCCGCGAGATGTTCGAGTCGGCGATGAACTTCGGCGAGGCGGCGCTGGTCTCGCTCGGCGTCCCGGAAGACGAGGCGGCGGAAACCATTGCTGGCGTCCGCAAGCGCGACGAGGAGCGCTTCGCCATCCAGATGACCGAGGGCATCTATGCCGGCCGCGACCTCATGGTGAAGCAACGCGAGCCCACCCCGGTTCCGTTATCGCCGCCCAGGCGCGCCGCCCAGCCGCTCAGCGCCGAAACCGCCGTCGTCGCCGACGAGCAGCCGAAGGAAGACGAAAAGGCGGGGCGGTAGCGCCCTCGCCTGTTCGACGTCCATGATCTGCTTCCGCGCGTCGAAGGCCGGCGCTTTTTGTCCTGAGCCCCTTGGACGACAGGACATTTTTGTCCTAGACTCGCGTTACCAGAGCAAATCGCATGGACAAGCGGGGCCGGTTCGTAGCGGAGATCAGGGAAGCGGCCAAGGCCCGCGGCCTGCCCTTCAAGGTTGAGACTGGCCGCGGCAAGGGTGGGCACGCGATGATCTGGGTCGGCGACCGGTTCACGACCCTCCCCTCGCGGGAGATCGATCCCAAGACCGCGCGCAAGATCAGGAAGGCGCTGGGCCTGGACTGAAGGCCGGCCCACACGAGGAGCTTACGGGATGAAGACCTTTGCCTATCCGGCCGTGTTCGAACCCGGCGAAAACGAGGGTGTCGTCGTCGTGAGCTTCCCCGATGTCCCGGAGGCGATAACGGAAGGCGATGGCATGGCAGATGCCCTGCACATGGCGGCGGATGCGCTGGGCGTTGCGCTCCTTGCCTATGTTCGCGGCGGCAGGCCCTTGCCCAGGGCAGGTACCCGCGGCAAGGGCGAACCGGTCATGGTCGAGCCTGAGGTCGCCGCGAAACTCGCCCTGCTCCTGGCTTTTGCCGAGTCCGGCATCACGCAGCGCGAACTCGGCCGCCGCCTCGGGAAGGATGACCGCGAGATTCGTCGCATCCTCGATCCCATGCACGCGACGAAGATCGGAACGCTGGATGCCGCACTCCGGGCCCTAGGCCACCGTCTGGTCGTCGGCGTCCAGAAGATGCCTGCGGAAGCGGCTTGAACCCGTCTCGTCACGGCGCGCATACTTCAGAAGGACGCGTTGTCGACCCGCCCGCCAGTCCTGCTTCCGCGCCATATGGCGGACGCGAATGACCTCGATCCCCTCGCCTCTCGTGCGATAGAATAGCATGTAAGGGTACGGCTTGGTTGGGAAGACGCGCACCCCCCGTTGGTCCGTTTTTCGACCAATGTCGGGGTGTTTCAATATGAGTTCGCCCACATCTTGAATGAATGCTTAGAATCGCTCGGCGGTGAAGGGGTCGTCTCGTGCGATCCGTTCAATTGCCTCGGCAATCAGGCGTACGGCTCCCGGAGTGTACCGGAGCCTCATTTGCGGAAGCGGGCGAAGACCGCGGCGACTTCCTCTTCGGTGGCGAACTCTCCGCGATCCGCCTCCGCAAGCCCTTCCTCAAGGTCTGCCCGCTCCTCCTCGGATAGCTCATAGGGGCCCGGTGCCCTCCGCTTCCATGGCGAGCAGCACGCTGGCGGCGGCGTCCTGCCGCTCAGGCGGCCAGGAGCGCACCCGTTCGAGAATGGCGTCGATCTGGTCCCATGTCATGACCGCGAATATTCCTCAAGGATAAAGCCGCGTCTTGTCCCAGCCCTCGCCGTTCCGCACGAACTTGATGCGGTCGTGGAGGCGGAAGGCGCCGTCCGACCAGAACTCGATCTCCTGCGGCGTCAACCGGAACCCGGACCAGTAGGCCGGCCGCGGGATTTCCCCGATCGCGTAACGCGCGGTATAGGCGGCCACGGCCTTTTCCAGCGCGAAGCGCGATTCGAGCGGGCGCGACTGCTGGCTGGCCCAGGCGCCGATCCGGCTGCCGCGCTGGCGGGAGGCGAAATAGGCGTCCGCCTCGGCCGTGCTCACCTCCGTTACCGGCCCGCGCAGCCGCACTTGCTTGCGCAGGCTCTTCCAGTGGAAGCAGAGCGCCGCTTTGGGGTTGGCGAGCAGTTCCCGCCCCTTGGCGCTCTCGAAGTTGGTGAAGAACGTGAAGCCCGCCGCGTCGAAACCCTTGAGGAGCACCATCCGCACGTCCGGCAGCCCGTCGCCGTCGACGGTGGCGAGCGCCATCGCGGTCGGATCGTTGGGTTCCGAGGCCTCGGCCGCCTTGAGCCATTCGCCGAAAAGGGCGATCGGCGCCGCACTGTCCGCAAAGTCACCGTTCATTAACGAAATCCCGCGAATGGTGGGGGGCAACCCCGTTCATCTGAGGAGAGGTCCGTGCCGAGGCCCCGCCCGCGCTTGCGCCCCTCATATACCCCTCGCGCCGGCGAGCGCCAGTCGCTCCCCTATTTTCGCGCGGCGGTCTTGGGCGGGCTGGCGCTGGCGGCGGCGGGCTGCTCGGCGACGGCGCTCGATCCACTTCACACCGGCAGCGTGGTTCGGGCGAGCGTGACCGACGCCGTCGACCCGTCCGACTGGGAAGCGGTGCGGCGGACGATCGCCGATATCGGCGCGGACGCCTTCGACCTTGCCTGGAAGAACCCGAAGACCGGGTCGAGCGGAACGGTCACCGCGATGGCCACCGAGGCGCGGGCGGGAGGCCAGTGCCGCGCCTTCGCCACCACCGTCAACGACCTCCGCGGCATCCGCCGCTATCGCGGCGAGGCCTGCCGGGACGGCGGCGCCGGATGGCGGCTCACCGGCGTCGTCCCGGAAGACAGCCTGCTACTCTGACTGGCGGCTTTCAGTCGCGGGCGATGATCTCGCGGCCTTCCAGCCGCTCGATCGTCCGGAACGTCCCGGTCTTCCGCCGCCGGGCAAAGCGCGAGCGCCGGCCACGGAACGGCTTGCCGGTGCGCCGGAGGTCGGCCATCTCGGCAACGGCCCCGGTGCCCTCCGGATAGGTCACCGTCCCGTCCTCCTCGATGTAGAGGAGCGGCAGGTTCAGCGTCCTTCCCCAGGCGATCCAGTCCGCCGCGGCCTCCTCGGCCTCGCCGGCGAAGACCAGCGGCAGGGTCAGCCCCGGGTCCGGGTGCATGAGCTCGACGACAACCCGGAGGCTGTCCTCGCCCTCGGCGAACATCCGCACCGCGACCCCGCGATAGGCGCTCACCGGCACGTCGAGGGTGGCGGCGATCCCGTGCAGGTCGCGCCGGACCACCGCCCGGTCGCGGTCGAGGATGAAGGCGTCCCCCCGGTCCGTATGACGGACCGGGAGGGCATTCGGGTCGAGCCGGAAGAACCGGCCCGACCCGGCGAAGGCTCCATCGGTCTTTACTGCGTGGCGCACTCTGTCAGCTCCCCGGGTCCGCTTCGGGACCTCGTTCTGTCCACGCGAGAATGGACGCGCCACGCTTCCCGCCGGCTTAAGGAGCTCGGTTAAATTTGAGTAGTCTTGGAGACGGTTAGCGGCGCCTCACCAGACAGGGTTCACAAGACCTTGCCGGGATTCATGATGCCGTTCGGATCGAAGGCGGCCTTGATCCGGCGCATCAGGTCGAGTTCGAGCGGCGGCTTCACCGCCTTCAGCATCTCGCGCTTGAGCTGGCCGATGCCATGCTCGGCCGAGATCGTGCCGCCGAGCTCGCCGACGATGGCGTGAACGACGCCGTTCACTTCGTCCCATCGGGCGAGGAAGGCTGCCTTGTCCCAGCCCACCGGCTGGCTCACGTTGTAGTGGATGTTGCCGTCGCCGACATGGCCGAAGGGGAACGGCCGCGCGCCGGGGATCAGCGCCGTGACCGCCTCCCCGGCCCGCGCGATGAAGTCCGGCACGGCGGCGACCGGCACCGCCACGTCGTGCTTGATCGAGCCGCCCTCGTGCTTCTGCACCTCCGACAGCGCATGGCGGATACGCCAGAAGGCGCTGGCCTGCTCCAGCGAGCGCGCCTGCACCCCGTCCTCGACGAAGCCCTCCGCCACCCCCTCGCCGAAGATCGCCTCGACCATCGTCTCGGCATCGGCCTCGGAGC
>JALHRF010000090.1 GCA_022841545.1 Bauldia sp.
TGGCCCGCTTCGCCCACTACAAGCGGGTGGCGGTGATCGGCCTCGCGCTTGCGACGCTGGTCACCTTCGTTCTCGCGGTCTTCCCGACTTCGCTGCCCTTCATCGGCGTCGAGATCGTCCTCGCCGTGATCGGGCTCGGCATCGGAACCGTGTTCCCGATCACCATCACGGCGGTGCAGAACGCCGTGCCGCTCCGCCAGCTCGGCACCACCACCGGCGTCCTCAACTTCTCGCGCTCGCTCGGCGGCGCGATCCTCCTGCCGGTGTTCAGCGCGGTATTCCTCGCGGCCGCGACCGCCGACTCCGACCTCGTCTCGGTGCAGACCGTGATCCTCGAAGGCAGCCGGAACGGCACCGACTTCGGCCACGTCTTCAGCGGCGTCTTCTACGCCGCCGCGATCGCGCTCTTCATCGCCTTCATCTTCCAGGCGGCGATGAAGGAACTGCCGCTCAGGAAGGGCCTCGATGCGGGGTAGAACGGCGAACTCAGGCATCAAAAAAACCAAAATGCGATTTGATCTGATCTGTTCGTATCCATTCTCACCGACTAATATTGGGGTCGGCGCAGGAGGATAGGATCATGTCCGGCATGGAGAGAGTCACTGTCGCACTCCCGGCCACGATGGCGGAACAGATGCGTGCGGCCGTGGACGCAGGCGAATATGCGACGACAAGCGAAATTGTCCGGGACGCTCTCCGGCTTTGGGAAGGTCGAAGAGAGCTTCGCAGTCGCGAGCTAGCTGCACTTCGCGAAGCTTGGGATGCCGGAAGGTCCAGTGGCGCCACAAAGCCGCTTGAGGTCGAAGCCGTCATCGACAGGGCGAGAAGGAAGCGTGGCTAGGGTCACGGTAACGCCTCGAGCGGAAACCGATCTCGAGGAGATCTGGCTTGCCATCGCCCTCGACAACGCCTCTGCCGCCGACAGACTTCTTCGCAAAATTGCCGCGAAACTCGAACGTCTCGCGGATTTCCCCGATATGGGTTCGTCGAGACCCGAGATCGCGCCGTCGGCGAAGATACTCGTCGAAGGCAACTACCTCATTTTATACGAGTCCGTCGGAAACGACATCGAGGTGGTTCGCGTGGTGCATGGCGCTCGCGATCTGCGCGATCTGTTCTGAGCCTCACACGATCATGCGGTAGGCCGGCAGCGTGAGGAACGGCGACAGGGTGTCGGCGGTCGACAGCGACTGGAAAATATCGATCGCCTCCGGGAAGCGGCCGGCGGCGTAGTTGTCCGGGCCGATCTCGCCCTTGACCCGCTCCATCTCCTCGGCGAGCAGCCGGTCGAACAGCGCGCGCGTCACCGTCTGACCGTCGTCGAGCGTCGCGCCGAAGTGCATCTGCTGCCAGATCTGCGAGCGGCTGATCTCGGCGGTGGCCGCATCCTCCATGAGATTGTAGAGCGGCACCGCGCCGCGACCGCGGAGCCATGCCTCGATATACTGCACGCCGACCCGGATGTTCTGCCGCAGCCCCTCCTCCGTCCGCGTGCCTTCGTGGATCTGGAGCAGATCCTTCTGGCCGGCGCTCACGTCGTCACGCTTCCGGTCGAGCTGGTTGGGCGATGGCATGTATTTGTCGAAGACTTCCATGGCGACCGGCACCAGGTCCGGATGGGCGACCCACGTGCCATCGTGGCCGGCCTTCGCCTCGCGCTCCTTGTCGGCGCGGACCTTCTCGAACGCCGCCACGTTGATCGCCGGGTTCTTCCGATCCGGGATCTGCGCCGCCATCCCGCCCATCGCGAACGCGCCACGGCGATGGCAGGTCTTGATCAGGAGGTCCGAATAGGCATGGAGAAAGGCCTTGCCCATCACCACCTGACCTCGGTCGGGAAGGAGGAATTCGGGCTTCTTCCGAAGCGTCTTGATGAAGGAAA
Organism: Bauldia sp.; assembly: GCA_022841545.1. Classification (GTDB taxonomy): domain Bacteria; phylum Pseudomonadota; class Alphaproteobacteria; order Rhizobiales; family Kaistiaceae; genus Bauldia. The sequence continues at coordinate 1,883 of JALHRF010000090.1, forward strand.
AGATGTAGTCCCAGCGGCCGCAGTTGAGGCCGGCCATGTGGTCGCGAAGCTCGTAGATGATCTCGTCCATCTCGAAGGCGGCCGGCAGCGTCTCGATCAGCACCGTCGCCTTGATCGAGCCGTGGTCGATGCCGATAGCCTCCTCGGCGTAGGTGAACACCTCGTTCCACAGCCGCGCCTCGAGGTGGCTCTCGAGCTTTGGCAGGTAGAAATAGGGTCCGCTGCCAGCGGCGATCGCGGCCTTCGCATTGAGGAAGAAATAGAGGCCGAAATCGAACAGCGAGCCTGACATCGGCTGGCCATCGACGAAGAGATGGTCCTCGGGCATGTGCCAGCCGCGGGGACGAATGAGGAGGACCGCCGGGTTGGCGCCGAGCTTGTAGTCCTTGCCGCTTTGCGGATCCTGAAAGTCGATCGTTCCCTGCCAGCGATCCTTGAGGTTGATCTGGCCCTCGACGACGTTTGTCCAGGTCGGCGAATTGGCATCCTCGAAATCGGCCATGAACACCTTCGCCCCGGAATTGAGGGCGTTGACGATCATCTTGCGGTCGACCGGCCCCGTGATCTCGACGCGACGGTCGAGCAGGTCGGGCGGGATCGGGGCGATCGCCCAGTCGCTCTCCCGGACCTCTCTCGTCTCGGGCAGGAAATCCGGAAGCGCGCCCGCATCGAACTCCTGCTGCCGCGCCTCGCGGCGACGGAGCAACCGGAGCCTCGTCGGATTGAACTTCCGCTGCAGAGCGACGAGGAACGCGACGGTTTCGTCGTTCAGCACCTCCTCGTAGCGCGGCCCCCAGGCCCCGCGGAGCTCGACGCCCGGTACCGAGATGTGGCTTTCGGTGCTCGTCATGTTTCTTCCCTTCGGGACCGATTCCCTTCCGGAGATCGCCTTACACGGCCCATCCGGCATTGGAAACCCACCTCACGGTCCCGGCTCAAGCCGGTTCCAGCTCATCCCGCCCATGGTGTCATCGCCCGATCGCCCAGGCGAAGTCGGCCTCAAAAGTCTCGAGGAGCCTCCGGGCGCCATAGAGGCTGAGATGGTCGCCGTCGGTGAAGAGGATACCGCCGTCATCATAGGGACGGCAAAGCCTGGGGCCGCAGAACATCTCGAGCGGATCGAGCACGCGGAGATTGGGAAACTGCGAGGCGAGATAGTCCAACGTGATCATCGTCCGTTCGCGGCGCTTCTCGACCCGGCTCCGCGGCATGGCGCAGATGTTGGGACTCATGCCGCGGTAGTCGGCGCGCGCGAGACACTCTGCTGCCGGATGACGGAACTCCGGCATCGGCCCAACCAGCAGGATGCGTGCTGTCTGCCAGGTTTCGATCTCCTCGACGAAGCCGGCAAGGCCGAGCGCCATGACCATCAGAAGCCCCTCGGGCGCCGGCGCCTTGAGACCGGCCGCGGCGAGCACGCCCTCCGGGTCGGCCCGAATGTTCCGGTCCAGCTGGTCCTTGTTGTTCCAGCGCGCCGATATGATTGCAAAGGCGGGCCGCAACGGCAGCGCCGAAAGGGTCCTCGCGCCGGCGCCGTAGAAGCCGTGGCACTTGTCCTTGAGGCCGGCCGTGGCCAGCGCCTCGGTCAGGTAGAAGGGGACACAGGCGATCTTGATGAGGCTGATGAGTTCGCGCCCGGCCGTCTCGCTCGCTTCGTCGACCGCGGCGTAGATCATACGGGCATGAGAGTTGCCGATCAGCACGCCGAAGCGTCCGTCCTGTTCGGCGGTGAGACACTCGGCCGATAACGCGCCGCTCTCGGTGATCGAGCAGCGATCGCTGAGGAAAGTCCAGTCCGCCTCCACCGCCAGTCCCGCCGACGCAAGGCGCTGCTCCACGGCCGGTGCGAGCAGGTGGACATAGGATGCGCCGACCAACGAGACGCTGACCGCGGCGACCGCGCCGATCCCCGCCACGCCCCAGCCCAGCGGCCGCCTTTCCCGTATCCGCCACCGCCGAATCGGCGCCTCGAGCCAGTGATGGGTCGCCGCCGCCAGGACGAGCGACAGGGCGATCGCGCCCCAGCGCCAGACCGCCGGACTCTCACCGAAATTGTGGATGGCGCCGAACGAGAGCAGCGGCCAGTGCCAGAGGTACCAGGCGTAGGAGATCAGCCCGACCCAGACGAACGGTCCGGACGCCAGCACGCGCGCCACGAGGTTGCGAGGGTTGGCGAGCCCGGCGAGGATGACAAGGCAGGCGCCGGCTACCGGCAGCGCAGCGAAGTAGTACGGGTACGACACGTCGCCGAGCCACCCCGCCGCGACGACGATGAGCACGATCCCGGCCACGGCCAGGACTTCGATCGCAAGCCCCGGCAAGGCCCGACGCACCCACGGCACCGCCAGCGGGACCATGCCGCCGAGCGCAAACTGCCAGGCGCGGAACGGCATCAGGAAGAAGGCCTGGTTGCTGCCCGAGCTGCCGAGGACGCAGGCCACGAACGAGACAATGACGACAACGCCGATCGCGATCGTCCAGAGCAGTGCGCCGGACTGACCCAGTCGGCGAGATGCCCACCAGAGGGCGAACAGGATCAGCGGAGCGACCAGGTAGAACTGTTCCTCGACGGAAAGCGACCAGAGGTGAAGCAGCGGCTTCAGCTCGGCCGACACGTCGAAATAGCCTTTGCTGGCCTGGAAATAGTAGTTGACCACCATCAGCGCCGAGTACTGCGCTTCGCGACCCAGCTCCTCGAATTCCGCCGGCGTCACCTGCACGAACGGCGCCATCACGAGGCAGGCGCCCACGACCAGCAAATAGGGCGGCAGGATGCGGAGCACGCGTCGGGCCCAGAATTCGCGGAACGCGAACGTCCCGGCGCCAAGGCCGAAAACGATCTGGTTGATGATCAGGAAGCCCGAGATGACGAAGAAGACGTCGACGCCGATGAAGCCGCTCTCCACCCCGGGAATGCCGGCGTGATAGGCGACAACGGCGATCACGGCGACGGCGCGGAGACCGTCGATGAATGGCTTGTAGCCGAGGACATCGTCCGGCGGCCCGGGAACCGCAGAACTCATCGACCCAATCTCGCCGGGCTCTTCCTGACGCTGCTTTTCACAAGCCGCTGCGACCCAAGCGACTGCCGGCCGATACTGCCCGCTGGAGACATGTCGCGCAACCACATGACGCACCAGCAGCGCGCCATGTTCGTCCCTCACATGGGAAGCCGCTCGCCGCACGCGTGAGGTTCAGCCCTCGCCATCGTCTCCGTCAATCTGACGGGGCGCCAATCGTCGCGTGAACGGGTAGCCCCGGCGGTCGCGGGCCGCCATAGGCCCAGTCGAGAAGCTCGACGGTATGGACAACGGGCAGGGTGGAGGCGCTTCCGATCTGGGTCATGCAGCCGATATTCCCGGCCACGACCACGGTCGCGCCCGTGGCCTCGATGTTGGCCACCTTCCGGTCCCGGAGCTGCGCCGAAAGCTCCGGCTGAAGCATATTGTAGGTGCCGGCGGACCCGCAGCAGAGATGACCCTCCGCCGGTTCGCGCACCTCGAAGCCGGCCTTCGCCAGAAGCGCCTTCGGAGCCGTCTTGATCTGCTGGCCGTGCTGGAGCGAGCACGCCGCATGGTAGGCGACCACGAGCCCCGAAGGCTCGCCCGGCGCCCCGAGGTCCAGCGTCTCCAGGTACTCGCTGATGTCTTTCGCAAGGGCCGACACCCGCTTCGCCTTCTCGGCATAGGCCGGTTCGTCCCGAAACATGAAGCCGTAGTCCTTGATCGTCGTCCCGCAGCCCGAGGTGGTCACCACGATGGCGTCGAGGCCGCCGTCGTCGATCAGCTTGACCCAGGCGTCTATCGCCCGCTTCGCCTGCCCATGCGACTCCGCGCGCCGGCCCATGTGGTGAACAAGGGCGCCGCAGCAGCTGTCGCCTTCGGCGAAGACGACCTCGACGCCATTCCTGGTCAGGAGCCTGACGGCCGCGTCGTTGATGCCGGGGTCGAGGACGGACTGGGCGCACCCGCGCAGAAGTGCCACCCGTCCCTTCCGTTCGCCATCGGCCGCAAAGGACCGCGGCGCCGACTTCGCGGCGCGCTTCGGCAGCCGCGCCGGCGCCAGCGCGATCATCGGCGCGAAGCGCGACAGGACGGGCATACGGCGGATGAGGCCAAGGAAAGGCCTCGCCACCCGGGCCGCGCCGATCGCCGCGCGGAACCGCGACGGGTTCGGCAGAACGGCCGCGATCACGTTGCGGACGAGGCGGTCGATCCATGGCCGGCGGTAGGTGTCGTTGATCCGGGCCCGGGCATTGTCGACGAGGTGCATGTAGTCGACGCCGGACGGGCAGGTGGTCATGCAGGCGAGGCAGGACAGGCAGCGGTCGATATGGAGCGCGATCTTGTCGTTGGCCGGCTTGTCCTCTTCCAGCATGTCCTTGATCAGGTAGATGCGGCCGCGCGGACTGTCCAACTCGTCGCCAAGCAGCACGTAGGTCGGGCAGGTCGCGGTGCAGAACCCGCAATGGACGCAGGTGCGGAGGATTTTCTCCGAGACCGCGGTGTCGGGATCGGCAAGCTGGGCGAGGGTGAAATTCGTCTGCATTTTTCTACACGCCCGCGTACATCCGGCCCGGATTGAGGATGCCCTCGGGATCGAAGGTCGCCTTGATCCGGCGGGAAATGTCCATCACGGTCGAAGGCTGGGGCTCGAAGACCTCCACCGCAAGCCGGACGTGATCGGGCGCGCGGACCAGGGTTGCATGGCCGCCGAGGCGCGCTAGCGCCTCGCGAACGACCATGGCGCCGGCCGCATCCCCCGTGTCGTTCGCCGCTACCCAGATCAGGCCGCCGCCCCAGTCGTAGAGCACGCGGCACGGAAGGGTGCGCCGGAGTTCCACCACGAGCGGCGGACCGTCGCTCGGCCTGACCGAGACACGCCAGACCACCGCACGCTTCGGAGCGCCGAGGGCTGAAAGGTCGCGGACCGCCTTCCAGATCGAGGCCGACGCAACGGCGGGAACCGCCTCGGCACGGCCGAACGCCGCAAGCGCCGCCACCAGCTTGTCGCGTCGCTCCCTCACGGAGGCATCGAAACCCTCGATCCGGATCAGTGTCCGCGCGATCTCGTGCTCGAAGGGCGGGAGGTGGGCCGCTCCGGTCACCGACCACGGCGATGCCAGCGCCGCCGAGAGCGCCTTCACTGCCGTCTCGTCGTCGAGGCCGCCAATGACGATCGTCGCCTCGGTCTCCGGGATCGGCGCGACCTTGAAGGTGACCTCGGAGAAGACCCCGAGCGTGCCGTAGGAGCCCGAGAGGAACTTCACGAGATCGTAGCCGGTGACATTCTTCATCACCCGGCCGCCGGACTTCACCACGTCGCCGCGCCCGGTGACGACCCGCAGGCCGATCAGCGAATCGCGTGCCGCACCGACCTGGATGCGGCGCGGACCGGACAGGTTGCACGCGGCGACGGCGCCGATGGTCGGCGTTCCCGCCGACGCCAGGACCGCGCGGTGGTCGATCGGCTCGAAGGCGAGACGCTGGTTCTGGTTGGCGAGCAGCGTCTCGACCGTGTCGAGCGGCGTGCCCGCGCGCGCGGCGATGACCAGTTCCGCCGGCTCGTACAGCGTCACGCCGGTCATGCCGGCCGTGGTGAGCGTCGCGGCGGTCTGGGTGGGACGACCAAGGCCACGGCGGGTTCCACCGCCTTCCACCGCCAGCGGACTGCGCTTCGCCGCAGCGTCCCCGACCGCGGCGGCAAGCTCCGCCTCGTCCCCTGGTGCGAGCTTCGTCACGGCCTCGCCAACCCCGGAACCGTCCCGCCGAGACCGGCTGGTATCAGGCAGGAACCGGCGCGAAGTGCACGCCGATGAAATAGGGCCAGACCAGAAGCGCCAGCAGGCCCTGCCAGAAGCCCAGGCCGAGATAGCCGATGGTGAACAGCCAGCCGGCGGCCCAGAGGAGGCCGATGGAGCTGTGCTGCTCGATTTTGATCTTCTCCATGGCGGTCATCCTCGCTTGGCGCCGGAAAGGCTGGGATCATCCTGGTCAATGCTGTCGTCACCACCGCAACGGTCACGCCGGCACCGGCCGACCTTCAAGCGGAAATACCTTGGCCGGGTTGAGGAGCCAATCCGGATCGAAGACGCTCTTCAGCCGCATCTGGGCGTCGAGATCGACCGGCGCGAACTGGATCGCCATCAGGTCCCGCTTCTCGATGCCGACGCCGTGTTCGCCGGTCAGGCAGCCGCCGACTTCGACACAGAACCGGAGGATGTCGGCCCCCGCCGCTTCGGCCTTCTCCTGCTCCGCCGGATCGTTCATGTTGTAAAGGACGAGCGGATGGAGGTTGCCGTCTCCGGCGTGGAAGATGTTGGCGACCTGGAGACCGTAGCCGGCGGAGATGTCCGCCACGCGGCGCAGCACTTCCGGCAGACGGCCGGTCGGGATCACGCCGTCCATGCAGATGTAGTCGGCGACCCGTCCCATGGCCCCGAACGCCGATTTCCGGCCCTTCCAGATGGCGGCGCTTTCGGCTTCGGAGCGCGAGACCCGCATGGTCGAGGGATTGAAGTCCTTGGCGATCGCCGTGATCCGCTCGATCAGGTCGGCAATCTCCGGCTCGGAGCCCTCGACCTCGATGATCAGCAGCGCCTCGACATCGAGCGGATAGCCGGCATGGGCGAAGGCCTCGCAGACCTTGATCGCAGGCCGGTCCATGTACTCGAGCGCCACCGGAATGATGCCGGAACCGATGATCGCGGCGACGCAGCCGCCGGCGGCCTCGGCGGAAGCGAAGCCCATCAGCATTGGCCGCGCCCCTTCCGCCGCCCTGAGAATCCGTACCGTCGCCTCGGTGACCACACCGAGCTGCCCCTCGGAGCCGACGATGAGGCCAAGGAGATCGTAGCCGGGCGCGTCGAGCCACGCCCCGCCAAGGTCGAGGATCGTGCCGTCGATCAGCACCATGCGGAGCCCGAGGACGTTGTTGGTGGTCACGCCGTATTTGAGGCAGTGCGCGCCGCCCGAGTTCATGGCGATGTTGCCGCCGATGGTGCAGGCGAGCTGGCTCGACGGATCGGGGGCATAGAAGAAGCCGCGGTGGGCGACGGCATTGGTGATGTTGATGTTGGTGACGCCGGTCTGCACCCGCGCGACACGGTTGTCGTAGTCGATGTCGAGGATGCGGTTGAGGCGGGCGAGCCCCACCACCACCGCGTCGGGCGAGGGCAGCGCCCCGCCGGACAGCGACGTACCGGCCCCGCGGGCGATCACCTTCACCTTTTCCGCCGACAGGATCTTGAGGACGCCGGCCACCTCCTCCGTCGATCCGGGCAGCACCACCGCAAGCGGAACCGCGCGATAGGCGGTCAGCGCATCGGTCTCATAGGCCCGCCGCTCATCCTCCGACGAGATGACATGGGCGTCGCCGACCACGGCCCGGAGCGCCGCCACGATCTGGTCGCGGCGGGCAATCACGGTCTCGTCGACCGGCGGCATGACGATGGCGTTCATCGGCGCTTCCCCTGCCCCGCCATGATAGCCGAATTCCGGGCATCTGCGGCAAGGCCATCGATGCCCGGCAAAGCGATTTTCGCCAGGCGGGGCTCATCCTTCTTGTTGATCAGGCATGACGCCGCCTGCTATCGACGTCCGAAGGACATTCTGACCCCGGAAGACGCCAACCAAAATGAATGAAACCGCGCGGCGGCCGAAGGTCGGGCTGTTCGTCACCTGCCTGGTCGACCTCGTCCGCCCGACGATTGGATTCGCTGCAGCGAAGCTGATCGAGGATTCCGGCTGCGACGTCGAGGCGCCGATCACCCAGACCTGTTGCGGTCAGCCCGCCTACAACTCGGGCGACCGGAAGGATACCCGCGCGATCGCGAAACAAGTGATCGCGGCCTTCGAGCCATACGACTATGTCGTCGCGCCCTCCGGTTCCTGCGCCGGGATGCTGAAGCACCACTATGCCGAGCTTTTCGCGGACGCTCCCGACTGGCGCAAGCGGGCGGAAGACTTCGGCGAGAAGGTGTACGAGCTGGTCAGCTTCCTCCACGACATTCGCGGCATGCACACGGTGGCGGCGCGGTTCGAGGGCACCGTCACCTACCACGATTCCTGTTCGGGGCTCCGCGAGCTTGGCGTCCGCGACCAGCCCCGCAGGCTCCTCAAGTCGGTCACCGGGCTGAAGCTGATCGAACTCCCGGACGCCGATGTCTGCTGCGGTTTCGGCGGCACCTTCTGCGTCAAGTATCCCGACATCTCGAACGCAATCGTCGAGAAGAAGACCGAGACGATCGCGGCGACCGGTGCATCGACGCTGCTTGCCGGCGATCTCGGCTGCCTGATGAACATGGCCGGAAAGCTCCAGCGACAGGATATCCCGGTCCATACCCGCCATGTCGCCGAGGTGCTGGCCGGAATGACCGGCGACGTCCCTCCGATCGGCGAGACGGGATGAGGCCATGGAAATCCTGACCGCGCGATTCAAGGACAATGCCAAGCACGCGCTCGTCGATCCGCAGCTCCAGAAGGCGCTCGGCCACGTCCGCGCCGGCTTCATCGACAAGCGGGCGAAAGCGGCTGCGGCGCTACCGGAATTCGACGAGATCCGGGACGCCGCGCGCGACATCAAGAACCACACGCTCCAGCACCTCGACCTCTACCTCGAGGCCTACGAGGAAAAGGTGCGCGCCGCAGGGGGCGAGGTCCACTACGCCGAGACGGCCGAGGGTGCCCGCGACGTGATCCTCGCGATCTGCCGGAAGGCGGGCGCCCGTACCGTCACCAAGGGCAAGTCGATGATCGCCGAGGAGATCGGCCTCAACGAGCACCTCGAGGCGAACGGCATCGAGCCGGTCGAGACCGACCTCGGCGAATACATCATCCAGCTCCGGCACGAGGGGCCGAGCCACATCATCGCCCCGGCCGTGCACCTGACCAAGGAGCAGGTCGAGGCGAGTTTCCGACAGGCGCACACCCATCTCGCCGCCGACCGGGACCTCAGCGAGCCGACCTCGCTTCTCGGCGAGGCGCGCGGCATCCTCCGCGAGCGCTTCCTCGCCGCCGACGTCGGCATCACCGGCGCCAATTTCCTCGTCGCCGAGACCGGCACCTCGGTCATCGTCACCAACGAGGGCAATGGCGACCTCACGCAGATCCTGCCGCGTATCCATATCGTCATCGCCTCGATCGAGAAGATCACGCCGACGCTCAACGACGTGAGCGAGATCCTCCGCGTGCTGGCGCGATCCGCGACCGGCCAGGAGATTTCCGTCTACACGACCTTCTCCACCGGCCCGCGCCGCCCCGGCGATCCCGACGGGCCGGACGAGTACCATGTCGTGATCCTCGACAACGGCCGCTCGGAGATGCTGGGCACCGGGTTCCAGGATGCGCTCCGCTGCATCCGCTGCGGCGCCTGCATGAACCACTGCCCGGTCTATCACGCGATCGGCGGCCACGCTTACGGCTGGGTCTATCCGGGCCCGATCGGCGCGGTGCTGACGCCGAAGCTCGTCGGTGTCGATCAGGCTGGCGACCTGCCCAACGCCTCGACCTTCTGTGGCCGCTGCGAATCGGTCTGTCCGATGCGCATCCCCCTGCCGAAGATGATGCGCTACTGGCGCGACCGCGAGTTCGAGCGGCACCTGTCGCCCGCCACGATGCGCTACGGGATCGGCTTCTGGGCCTTCTTCGCGCGCCACCCGCGGCTCTATCGCCTCGCCACCCGCATCGCAGCGCGGGCGCTGGCCAACCGCGCCGTCGGCCGCGGCCGGTTCAGGTCGCTGCCGCTCGCGGGGGGCTGGACCGCGCACCGCGACTTCCCGGCACCGGAAGGCGAGACGTTCATGCAGATGTGGGCGAAGCGGAAAGGCGCCCGTTGAAATCGTATCCGTCTGGCACCATAATGGTGCCGGTTGGGGGCGAGGGTGGAGAAACGGAAACCGAGTTTCGACCTTGAGGGTTCGAGCGGGTCTGCGGCGATCCCGCACGGTTGCGTATGACATTTTCCGCAGAGCAGACCGCCGAACAGCGGGGTTCGAACCGCCGGGTGTCGCGAACCTCGTTCGGACCATGGATCGCCGCATGTTCTACAAGTCGATGACCAGCTTCTCCAATTCCAGGCAGTGGCAGGATGTCTACCATGTGCCGGCCTCAGGTGGTCTGACCATCTATCTCAAGTTTACCGACGATATGGTGACCGAGTTCATGGTCCTGTCCTTCAAGGAACGATGATGGCCGAGAACACAATCATCCACCCCGAGACCGGCTCGGTCCTCAAACGTTCGGTCCGACGGCGGAAGCTGACGTACAAGGGAATTGAAAGGGACTTCGCGCTGCCTGGCTGGTGGCCTGCCGACGATGGCGACGGAATCCTCGACCCCGAAGACCTGTTGGTGACCAACCAGGCCTTCAACGAGCTTCGCGCCGAGGCGGCGCAACGGCTCAAGGCCGAAGAGGTCCGTCGCATCCGGACCAGGCTCAAGCTGTCCCAGCGCCGCGCCGGCGAGATTCTCGGCGGGGGGCCGCGGGCTTTCCAGAAATACGAATCAGGTGAGGTGGTGGTGAGCCGTCCGATGGCCAATCTTCTGCTCCTCCTCGACCGCGACCCTTCGCGCCTCAAGGAACTCGTCGCGGATCGCGCCGCATGAGTGCGCGTGACACGGTGCTCGCCAAGATCCGGCGCTCGCTGCATGTCGACGGTGGCGATGTCGGGCGGCGGGCGATCGTCATTGGCCGGCTCGAAGGCGCCCCGCGGAGCGTGATCCCGGCCCGCGGGCAGTTGCCGGCGGAGGAGAGGGTCGCGCTCTTCACCAAGATGGCCGAGAAGGTGTCGGCGACGGTGCAGCGGGTCGGCTCCGACGACGATCTCCCTGCGGCCGTCGCCGAGTTCCTGCGGAGCCACAACCTTCCCGCCACCGTCCGGATGGGCGACGATCCGCTGCTCGCCGGCCTGCCCTGGGAGCGGACCCAGGTCGAAGTGAAGCGCGGCCCCTCCGACGGCAGCGACATCGTCGGGTTGAGCCATGCGGCCGCGGGCGTGGCGGAGACGGGAACCCTGGTGCTTTTCTCCGGCCCCGACAATCCGACGACGCTCAACTTCCTGCCCGAGACGCACATCGCGGTCGTGCGGGCCGAAGACATCGCCGGCGACTACGAGTCGGTGTGGGATACGGTTCGGGCCCGCTACGGCAAGGGTGCGATGCCGCGGACGGTGAACATGGTCACCGGACCGTCGCGCTCCGCCGACATCGAGCAGACCATCCTCCTCGGCGCGCACGGACCGCGGCGGCTGCATATCCTCGTGGTCGGATAGTCACGGCGGATTCGGCGAGCCGCCCGCCGAGAGGCCGATCCGCACGATGATGAACTCGGCCGGTCGCAGCGGCGCGATGCCGATCTGGGCAATGACGCGTCCCGCGTTGATGTCGGACTGCGTCATCGTCGTCCCGTCGCATTTGACGACGTAGGCGTGTTCGGGCTTGGCCCCGACCAACGCGCCCTGCCGGAACAGGCCGGATAGAAACGCATCGATCGAACTTCGCAGGGCAGCCCAGAGACCCTCCCCGTTCGGCTCGAACGACACCCATTGCGTTCCCTGCAGGATCGACTGCGAGACCATCGTCACCAGCCGCCGCACGGGCACATACTGGTACTCGCCCGCCGGTTCGGAGAGGGTGCGGGCGCCCCAGACCCTGACCTCGCCGCCGAGGTGGCGGATGGCGTTCACGCCGGCCGCGGTGAGTGTCGCGGTTTCGCCCTGCGAGAGCACCCGTGTCACTCCGACGGCGCCGACCAGTGGGGCGTTGGCGGGCGCTGCGTGCACGCCGCGTCCGGCGTCGGTCCTGGCGTAGAGGCCGCAGACATGACCCGACGGCGGGGTCGCGACCCTCGCGCCGTCGGCCGGATCGAGCGTAAGAATCCAGGGCGCGTAGAGCGCGGCAGCGCCGCGACGGCCAGGGGCGGGCCGCAGACCTCCGTCCGAGACGGGGCGGCCGAGATCCTTGACGGCACCGACCACGGGCGGACCGTCGAGGACGGCGAACCACGCTTCCCGCGCTTCGCACGCGGCGATCAGCGCAGCGTGCGTATCGGCGTCGTCAAAGCCGGGCGCCGCGATGAGGCTGACATCGCCCAGGCCCGCGATGATGGCGATATCGGCGGAACCGACGGTCACCGCACGCGGGCCGAGATTGACGACGTGAAGCCGGGTGCCGCCATTGTCGAAGAAGCCGAGGGCGGCCCGCATGAGTGGCGTGGACGTGACCGCGTCCCTGGCGAAGATCGCCGCGAATCCGGCGTAGGAGGACACCACGACCGGCTCGCGCTCCGGTGCCCGCACCCCCGGCGCGATGCCGAAGAAGGCGGCGGTCGACGTGCCGACGGCGGTTATCGGGCGGGTGCCGGACGGCACTTCCTCGGCATAGACACCGGGCTGGCGAGGGGTCGGCATCGCTCCTCCTGACACGGATATGGGGCGGCAACCTCAACCCCGCGTGCCCTTCGTCCTCGACTCGAGCCATCGTACGACGAGCGACAGGCTGATCGTCATCACCAGATAGAGATAGGCAACCACGTTGTAAGTCTCGAAGAACAGGAAGGTCGAGGCGGAATAGACCTTGCCGAGCTGGGTGATGTCCTGGACACCGAGGGCGGAGACCAGGGCCGAATCCTTGATGATGGCGACGAGGTCGTTGCCGAGCGGCGGAGTTACGATCCGCACCGCCTGCGGCAGGACGATGAGGCGCGTCACATGTCGGCGTTTGAGGCCAAGGGACTCCGCCGCCTCGACCTGGCCGCGCGGCACGGCCTCGATGCCGGCCCGGAAGATCTCGGCGATGAAGGCCGAGTAGCTGATCGAGAGCGCCGCGATCGCCCGCCAGGTCATGTCGAAGTCGCGAATGCTCATCGCCGGGAACCAGCCGCGCTCGATGGGTATCGCGAAGGCGGCGTTCCAGAGCCAGACGAACTGCGGCGCGCCGACGAAGGCGACGTAGAACAGGAGGACGAGCACCGGAATGCCGCGCACCACCTCGATGTAGAAGGTCGCGACCTCCCGCAGGATCCGGTGGCGCGAGAGCCGGCCGAGGGCGACGACCAGCCCGAGGGCGATGGCGATGGCAAAGGCGACGAACGAGACCCAGAGCGTCACCAGCACGCCCCGGCGGAGCGCGCCGAAGATGATCGCATAGTCGCCATCGGCGGTGATCAGCCAGGCGAAGAGGACGCCGAGAAGGACGATCGCGAGCAGCCAGTAGGGAATCTCGCGACGGGGACGACGCGGCGGCGCGGGCGTGTTCATCGCGGGAAGGTGGGCATCGGCGCCGCGGCGATGGCTGTGCCCTCCTCCCCCGCTGCCTCCGGCCCTACTGGGCCGCCTGGTACTCGTAGAACCATTTCTGGTTCAGCGCGTCGATCGTGCCGTCGTCCCGCATCGACTGGATGGCCGCGTTGACCGGGGCGACGAGGTCCGATCCAGGCGGGAAGATGAAGCCGAAATCCTCGGTGCCGAGCGCCTCGCCCACCAGCTTGAAGGCGGCCGGCGAGGCGCCCATGTAGCCCGCGGCGCTGGTCTTATCCATGAGCACGAGATCGACGTCGCCGGACTTCAGCGCCTGGACCGTGGCGCCGAAGGTCTCGAGCAGCTTGATCCGGGGGTTGGCCTCGTTGCCGTCGAGGATCTCGTAGACGGCGGTGTAGAAATTGGTGGTGCCGGCCTGGGCGCCGACGAAGAGCGTGTTGTCGGCGGCGAAGGAGGCGGCGTCGCTGAAGCGGTCCTCGTCGGCGCGGACCAGCATGAATTGCTGCGCGGTCATGTAGGGGTCGGAGAAGTCGATCTGCTCCTCGCGCTCCTCGGTGATGGTGATGCCGTCCATGCCGACGTCGAACTGCCCCTCGCGAACCGCCTGGATCATGGTGTCCCAGCTCGACAGGCGCCATTCGACCTTGAGGTTGAGGCGCTTCGCGATCTCGTTGAAGGCGTCGTATTCCCAACCGATCCCCTCGCCGGTCTTGGGGTCGGCGAAATTGAGCGGCGTGTAGGCGTTCTCGGTGACCGCCTTGACGGTGCGCCCGCCGAGATCGGGCAGTTCCGCGGCTGCGGCCGGCGCGGCGGCGACCGCCAGCGCGGCGAAGAGAATGGTGGCAATGGATTTCATGGCTGTGCTCCCCAAGGCTGATCCGTGAAGCTTAACCCGCCCCGCCCGGCTTGACGAGGCGCACCCAGCGCCGGGCGAGTTCGAGACCGGTGGCGTCGGACTGCGGACCGTGGCGAGCGGCGTCGACCGAGCGCCGCTCCGGCCAGTCCGGCGCATAGCCGAGGATCGTCGGCGCGAACTCCGCGCTCCAGTCCTCGACAAGCGGACGATCGGCTTCGAAATGAAACTGGACGCCATAGACGGCGCGGCCGATCCGGAACGCCTGATGCTCGGTCATGGCGCTCGCCGCGAGATGCGCCGACCCGGGCGGCAGGGTGAAGGTGTCCTCGTGCCAGTGGAAGACCGGGCTGCCCTCGCCGAGACCGGCGAGCACCGGGTCTTCCCGACCTGCCGGCGTCGGCCGCACCTCGCGCCAGCCGAACTCGACGGGGCGCTCGAGGATATTCTCTCCCCCGAAGGCGCGGGCGACGAGCTGCGCGCCGAGGCAGATGCCGAGCACCGCCTTGTCGGCCTCGGCGAATCCGCGGGTCAGGCCGAGCAGCCCGGGGAACCATGGGCAGGCCGCATCGGCCAGCGCATTCTGCTCGCCGCCGAGGATGACGATGCCGTCGTGGGCCACCGGCGCATCGGGCAGCGGCTCGCCGAGATGCGCGCGCCGGAGGTCGATCTCGGCGCCAGCCTCGCGGAGCGCCGCGCCGACCAGCCCGGCGGGAGTGGACTTGTAGTTCTCGACGATCAGGACGCGCATGGGACTCCCGGCTCTTTCGGGCGAGGGTTAGCACGGGCGGCGGCGGGCGCGCCATGAGTCCGGTGTCGGGACGGACGTCCACCGGAGGCCTCGGCCGAGCCGAAGTCTGTCACGCTCCTTGAAGGCGCGGACGCGTAGCCGCCATGACTCGTTCTGTACCGGCATCGTTTACTGGGTCCCCTTCCCTCGCCCGGCTAAAGCCGGGCTCGCCGGGGATGACGGTCTGTGGTTCGGGCGTCGTCACGATCCCATCGAGCAGCGTTACCCGAGCAGCGCACCGCCAACTGTCATCCCCGGCGAGCGCCAAAGGCGCGAGGGAAGGGAACCCAGTAAACACTGCCCGTGGTCGCCGAGATGCTGCGGTGAGGCGAGCAGGTGTGGTGGCATCGCAAAATTGCGCTTCGGCTACGCCATGGTTCCCGAAGACTACGCCCGCGCCGCTGCCGCCCGCCCGGGACTGATCGCCGGATCAAGTCCGGGGACGACCATGACGCAGGGAGGGCGGCCCCCCGCACGCGGCTGGCCGCCCTGGTTGGGCCGCGACCGTCGCTCCGGCCCTACGGCGTGTCGGTCCGCGCCGCGTTGCCGGACTCGACCATGGCGTCGTTGATGCTCTTGCCGTCGAGCCAGACGAGGCCGAGCCAGTTGTTGAACGAGCCCTCGCGGTCGGGCGGGTCTTCGCCGCGGAGGCTCTTGAGGATGACCGTCTTGCCGCCGATCAGGGAGGTGAGATGCTCGGTGGCGGCGGTGCCGGCCGCGTCGCCCGGCTCCGGCGCATCGATGCCGTAAAGATGGATGCGCTGGTAGCGGATCCAGACGTAGAAGCCGAGATCGAGATGGACGTCGATGGTGTCGCCGTCGACCACGTTCACCACCTCGGCGCGGTAGGTGTAGGGTGCCTCCGTGGGTCCGTCCTCGGCGAGCGCCGGCGCGGCGAGCGCGAGGAGCGCGGCGGCCGCCAGCGCACCGGTGGAGCGCCGGAGGCCGTGTCCGACCCATCCGGCGCGGCAAACGAAGTCCCTCACAGTCCGCATTTCCATGGCAATTTCCCCCGTTTCCAGACGTTGATTCCGCCCCATGTTGCCATATGTCCGCCCGCTTGGCATGACAGCGGAGAGGACCGTAGGTCGGGGCGATCGCAGCGGAAAGACGATCATGCTGAGATTTCATGGGGTTATGTTCGCGGCCGCAGGCGCCGCCGCGATCCTGTCGGGCGGCGCGGCGCTCGCCGACAGCCGGATTTTCACCGTCAAGGCCAGCGAACCGGGCGTGACGATCGTCCAGGCCTTCCGGAACGGCACCGAGCTTGCCATCGCCGGACAGGGCGACGGCAGCACGCTGTTCCGCATCGACGAGCCGAACACCATCGTCGCCTGCGCCAACCGTTTCGACTTCGTGACGTCGACCGGCGAGAAGGTGAACCTCGCCGCCGACATGTGCGTGTTGAACTGGGAGGTGACGGTCGATGTCGCCGCGGCGCCGACCCCGCCCGCGCCTGTAGCGGAGGAGCCCCCGCCGCCCGCCGAACCGCCCGCCGCCAGCGCCGAAGCGCCGGACGTGCCCGCGATCCCGCCGATCCCCGCCATACCGGAAGTGCCGGACGATACCGGCGCGCCGCCCGCGGCGACGGCCACGCCGACGACGCCGGACGACTTCACCCAGGTGGTGACCGTCGCCGCCGACGATCCCTCGGTGACGATCACCGGCCTCTCGCTCGACGGCGCCCCGGTGGCGATCACCGGCCGCGGAGAGGGCACGGTTCAGTTCGAGATCGCGGGCAGCGAACAGGGCATCGTCTGCCAGCGCAATCTCGGCCTGACCCTTTCCGACGGCCGGCAGGTCGCGCAGGCCGTCAACCTCTGCCTCAACGACTGGCGGGTGACCGTGGCGGTAGCCGGCGCGGCGCCAGGGGGCACCCTCCCCGTCCCGCCCCTGCCCGGCGGTCCGGGCTCCGGCGTGACCGCGCTCCCGACGGCTCCGCCGGAGGGCATGGCCTGGACCTTCGCCGCGGGCGAGATCGCGGGCACGCTCGTCCATGGCATCCCAGAGACCGACGCCACGGCCTTCGTCGCGACCTGCAACCGCGGCAGCGACCGCATCAGGGTCACCCTTTACGACGCCACGGCCCCCGGCCTCGCCCCCGGCGCGGCAGTGCCGGTGACGTTCTTCGCCGGCGGCTTCACCAAGTCGTACCAGGGCACGATGACCGCGGTCATGGAGCAGTCCGGCGTCTCCCACCCCGAGGTGGTGATCTCCGCCGGCGATCCGCTGTGGTCGGCGCTGATCCGCGAGGCGAATATCGGCATCTCCGCCGGGCCGGCCTATTCCGCGACGCTGTCGCTCAAGGGCAGTGCCGCCCCGACCCGGCAGCTCCTCGCCACCTGCCTCAATGCGCCGACCCCGCCCCCGCCGGTGGCCACCACGCCCGGCGGCCAGGGTGGCGGCGGCCAGGGTGGCGGTGGCGGCGGCCAGGGCATCACCGCCCGCTACGCGTGCGAGATCGGCCCCGGGTTCCGGGTCACCTATCTCGGCAACAAGGGCATCGCCGTGCTCAACGAGCAGGGCGCGCCGCCGCTCACCCTCCAGTGGATGCCGGAAGGGATGCTCGGCCGTTACGTCGCCGGCGACGCGCGGCTCGTGCTTCGCGAGGATCACGTCCGCTGGAGCCGCTTCGGCGAACGGCCGCGCACCTGCTTCCCGCGCTGAGGCGGCGGGCAGGCCCGGCCCTGACGCTGGCCCGAATTGTGTATGACGGGCGCGGGCAGATGCCCGCCCGCGCCGGATGGAGATTTTCTGATGACCCTCGACGCCCGCATCGGTGAGGTGACGGACCGCATCCGCCGAAGGAGCGAGTCCGGACGGAACCAGTATCTCGACCAGATCGCCGCGGCGGCCGAACGGAAGCCGAGCCGGACGCGCCTCTCCTGCTCCAACCTCGCCCACGGCTTCGCCGCCTGCGGCCCGCACGACAAGGCGGCGCTCCGCGGCGACGTGGGCCCGAACCTCGGCATCATCACCGCCTATAACGACATGCTCTCGGCCCACCAGCCCTATGGCCGCTTCCCCGACCTGATCAAGGCGGCGGCGCGAGATGCCGGCGGAACGGCGCAGGTTGCGGGCGGCGTACCGGCGATGTGCGACGGCGTCACGCAAGGCCGGGCGGGGATGGAGCTGTCGCTGTTCTCGCGCGACGCCATCGCCATGGCGGCGGCGATCGGGCTCTCGCACGACATGTTCGACGCGGCAGTGTTCCTCGGCATCTGCGACAAGATCGTGCCGGGACTCCTGATCGCGTCGCTGACCTTCGGGCATCTGCCGGCGGTGTTCATCCCGGCCGGGCCGATGCCCTCGGGCGTCTCCAACACCGACCGGTCGAAGGCCCGCCAGCTCTATGCCGAGGGCAAGATCGGCGACAAGGAGCTGCTCGACGTGGAGGCCGGCTCCTACCACGCGCCGGGGACCTGCACCTTCTACGGCACCGCCAACTCCAACCAGATGCTGATGGAGATCATGGGCCTGCACATCCCGGGCGCGACCTTCGTCAACCCCGACACGCCGCTCCGCGATGCGCTGACCCGCGCGGCCACCGCCCGCGCGCTCGCCATCACCGCGCTCGGCAACGACTACACGCCGGCAGGCCAGATCATCGACGAGCGGGCGATCGTCAACGGCGTGGTCGGGCTGCACGCCACCGGCGGCTCGACCAACCACACGCTCCACCTCGTCGCCATCGCCAAGGCGGCGGGGCTCCGGCTCACCTGGGACGACTTCGCCGACCTCTCCGAGATCGTGCCGCTCCTAGCCCGCGTCTACCCGAACGGCTCGGCCGACGTGAACCAGTTCCATCAGGCCGGCGGCATGCAGTTCCTGATCCGCGACCTGCTCTCGGCCGGCCTCCTCCACGAGGACGTGAAGACGGTGTGGGGGACCGGCCTCGGCGGCTACGTCCAGGCGCCTTCGCTCGCCGCCGACGGCAACGTCGCCTGGGCCGACGGGCCCGAGACGAGCCGCGACGAGGCGATCCTCCGGCCCGCGTCCCGCGCCTTCTCGCCCGAGGGCGGGCTGAAGCTCCTCGACGGCAATCTCGGCCGCGCCGTGATCAAGGTCTCGGCGGTGAAGCCCGAGCACCAGGTGGTCGAGGCGCCGGCGCTGATCTTCCACTCGCAGGAGGAACTGAGCGACGCCTTCCGCGCCGGGCAGCTCGACCGCGACTTCATCGCCGTCGTCCGCTTCCAGGGGCCGAAGGCCAACGGCATGCCGGAACTGCACAAGCTGACGCCGACCCTCGGCGTGCTCCAGGACCGCGGCCACAAGGTCGCGCTCCTTACCGACGGGCGGATGTCCGGCGCCTCCGGCAAGGTGCCGGCGGCGATCCACGTCACCCCCGAGGCCGCCGACGGCGGGGCGATCGCCAGGCTCCAGGACGGCGACATCATCCGCCTCGACGCGCCGCGCGGGCGGCTCCAGGTGCTGGTCGACGCCGGGGAATTCGCATCGCGGACGCCGGCCACCGCCGACCTCGCGGCGAACGAATACGGCGTCGGGCGCGAGCTCTTCCGCCTGTTCCGGGCCAACGCCCACGCGGCGGAGCTGGGGGCGGGGGTGTTTTGAAGGCGTGCGTCGAGTCGTGGTAGGGTGGCGGCATGGAACGCACCTATACTTTCGACTTCGATGCGGATCCTGACGGCGGGTTCGTCGTCACCTGCCCCGCGCTTCCGGGCCTCGTCACCTGGGGCGCAACGCTCGACGAGGCCCGCGCCATGGCACGAGACGCCATGGCGGGCTACATTGAGGTCCTGCTCGAGGACGGCGAAGCGGTGCCGGATAGCAAGGCCGGAGGCCGTTGGCTGCGCTGAATCCGCGGCAGGCGGTCAGGCGGCAGTTTCTCGCTGTTCGGCCAGCTTGAACTTCAGGGTCATCGCCGTCGAGGTCCCCCCACTCGGCAACCTGAACGGAAGATCGTCCGCCTCAAGTCTGATCTGCGCGCCCATGTACATGTCCCAGAATCTCTGAGAGCGTGTTTGAGAAGGGGATTCCCAGCGTGACTCTGGCGTGATTCATCAGGTGTCGGTTTGATTCGGAGACCGACACGATGGCACGCAGGAAGCGGGGTCGGCGCGGCTACGCG
>JALHRF010000091.1 GCA_022841545.1 Bauldia sp.
AGGTGCTGATCTTCGACCCCGCGACACTCGACGTGGGCATGACGCGGAAGGTCATCGCCGATGCCGGCCTCGCCCCGCGGCTCGGCATGGCGCTGCCCGCCTCGGCCGACATTTCGAGCGACGATGCCGGGGTGGCGGGGAGCGGCGAGGCGATGGTGCGGCGCTGCCTGGACATCGCGGCCGAAATCGGCGCGCCGGGCGTCAGCGGCATCACCTACGCGGCGTTCAACCGGTATGCTTCGCCGCCGACCGCCGCCCAGCGGGCGCGCGTGGCGGAGGCCCTGTCGCGGCTCGATGCCCATGCCGGCGATCTCGGCCTCAGGCTGGGGCTGGAGCCGGTCAACCGCTACGAATCCCACATGGTCAACTCGCTCGACCAGGCGGGCGAACTGATCGGCATGGCGGAAGGACGGAACCTGTTCATCCACATGGACACGTTTCACATGAACATCGAGGAAGCCGACATCGCCGCGGCGATCTCCCGCAATGCGGCCTATCTCGGCTACGCCCACGTCGCCGACAACCATCGCGGCGAGGTCGGCACCGGCACCTTCGACTGGACCACCTACTTCCGATCGCTGGCGGGTGCGGGCTATCCGGGCGACTTCACCATCGAGAGCTTCTCGGCGCGCAAGCTGGGCCCGGGCCTGGTCGGCGGCGTCAGCCTGTGGCGGCACGGCTGGGACGACGCGGAAGCCGTGGCGCAACGGTCGTTCGACTTCCTGAGATCGGCGGTTTCGCTCGCAGGAGAGACCGCGAAACCCTGGCGAAACCCCATCGAATGAAATTTCCTTCTTCGAAGACATGCTATGAGGAGCCGCGCTTCGCGCGGGTTTTCTGGGGATCGGAGACAGTTTCATGACTGCTGCCATGCAGGGTGGGATACTCAGCCGGTTGCGGTACATGTCTCCGTACCTCAACCCGGCGCTGCGGCGGATTGCGGAACGCGTCCTGAAGTCCCCCGAGCAGGTCAAATCGATATCGATCAAGGACCTCGCCGCGGAGTGCCAGGTATCGGAGTCGACCGTCACGCGTTTCGTTCGCGAGGTCGATGTCGCGAGCTTCCAGCTCTTCAAGATCCTCATCGCGGAGGAACTCTCCCAGAACCATTCCCGGTCGGGATCGTCGCCGGTCGGCGATGCGAAGTTCTACGAGGACATCGACGAGGGCGACGACGGACCGACGGTCGTCTCGAAGATCTCCACGCGCTACCTGCAGACCGTCCAGGACACGGCGAAGTCGCTCAACATTGACCACCTCGATGCAGCGGTCCAGGCGATCGAGGCGGCCGAGACCATCGCGTTCTTCGCCACAGGCGTGTCGCTGCTGTCGGTCGAGAACGCCCTGTTCCGCTTCATGCGGGTCGGCAAGAGCTGCCAGTTCTTCCGCGACGTGAACGTCCGGCAGGTTTCGATCGCCACGCTCGGGCCGGGCAAGCTGGCGATCGGCGTCTCCAACTCGGGCCGGACGATCTCGACGGTCGATGCGATGCGGACGGCCAAGGAAAGGGGCACCACCACCTTGTGCATCACGTCCTTCGCCGACAGCCCGATCGTGCGCTATTCGGACATCAGGCTGTATACCCCGACCGTCACCGGCCCGGCCGGAAGCGCGGCGTACCACGAGTCGATGATGGCCAAGATCGCCCAGCTGCAGGTGATCGACGTGCTCTATTCGCTCTACGCGCTGCGCAACCCGAGCATCGCGAGCAAAGGCCTGGAATTCACCTCTCCGGTGACCTCGACGACCCGGTACTGACCGGCGACGGTGGCGGGTCGCCGGTGTGCTACCCGCCCAGCGCCTCGAGCCGGCCGGGCAGGTCGCGCATATGCGCGACGATCTCGAGCGCGCCCGCGGCGGCCAGCTTCTCGGCATGTCCGCGATAGGAATGCCGTCCGCCCGTGAACCCGAGCACCCGCATGCCGGCGCGCTGCGCGGCCGTGATGCCGGCGACGCTGTCCTCCACGACGATGCAGTCGCTGGGGCGGACACCGCACCGCTCGGCGGCAAAGAGGAACACGTCGGGCTCGGGCTTGCCGCGGGCTACCTGGCTCGCCGAAAAGACGTTGGGATCGAAACGCTCCAGGAGTCCGGTGACGGTGAGTGCCAGGCGGAGCTTCGGCAGCGCCGATGACGAGGCCACGGCGAGCGGACCAGGCAAGGCGTCCACCGCGTCGTGCACCCCGTCGACAGGTCGCAGGTCCGTATCGAAGCGTTCGATGAGTGTCGCTTCGGCCTGCGCCAGGAGACCGACCGGCCACGGGGTACCGCGACGGCCGGCGATGTCGGCCCAGATCTCCCCCTTCGGCCGGCCGATGAAGTTCTCGATCAGCTCGGAAGCGGAGATCGCATGGCCGGCGCCGGTCATCAGTTCGGCATCGATGCTGTTGGACAGAATCTCGCTGTCGACCAGCACGCCGTCGCAATCGAAGATGATCATTCGCCGTAGGGCACCCAGATGTTCTTGACCTGCGTCGCCCGCTGCAGGAACTGGCGGCCGAAGCCGTCGCGTCCGCTCCAGTCGCGCGCCGCCCCCGCTTCGGTCCACGTCTGCTTGAGGTTGCCGGTGGAGGCCGCCTCGACCATCTTAATTCCGTCGTCGCTGCCGAAATACCAGACGGCGTCCACGCCGTCGTGCTCGGCGAGGGTCTTCGCCAACGCGTCGCGCTCGCCGGTCACGATGTTCACCACGCCGTCGGGAACGTCTGACGTCTCCAGAACCTGGTAAAGGTCCGTCGCAGCAAGCGGATGGGTCTGGGACGGTACCGCCACCACGGTGTTTCCCATCGCGATCGCCGGCAGCACCAGCGACAGGAAGCCGAGGAGGGGGCTGGCGGTCGGGCAGCAGATCCCCACGACGCCGAGCGCCTCGTGCATGGCAATGGTGACGTGAGCCGACTTCGTCTGGTGGACGGCGCCGTCGAACTTGTCGGCCTGCGCCGCATACCAGAAGCAGCGCCGGATGGATGCCTCGACCTCGGCCGTCGCGGCGGCCGGCGGCTTTCCAAAGCTCTGCAGGCGCCGTGCGAATTCATCGGCGCGGGCGGAGAGGTTCTCGCCGATATAGTAGAGAACCTGAGCCCGGTTGTGGCCGGTCGATGCGCCCCAGCCCTTGACGCCGGTCGCCGCTTCCACGGCATCCCGGATGTCCTTGCGATTGCCGTACCCGGCGAGGCCGACCGCCGTTCCCTTCGTGCCGAGCACCGGATAGGCGTAGCCGGAATCGGGGCGCTTCTGCTTGCCGCCGATGAACAGCTTCGCGGTCCGGTCGATGCCGACGACCGCACCGCCGAGTCCGGGTACCGGCGCGACCGGCGCCGGCGCGTCGGCGTTCTTCGCCGCCTTTGGCGACGGGAAGGCGAGGTAGGCCATCATGCCCTCGCGCCCCCCCTCCCGGCCGTAGCCGCTCTCGCGATAGCCACCGAAGCCCGCGCCGGCATCGAACACGTTGGTGCAGTTGATCCAGACGACACCGGCCTTGAGCTCGGCCGCGATGGCCAGGCACTGATTGACGCTCTCGGACCAGACGGAGGCCGCGAGACCGTAGCGGGTGTTGTTGGCGAGCTGGATGGCGTCCTTCGGTGTCCGGAACGTCGTCAGGGTGACGACCGGCCCGAAGATCTCCTCGGTGGCGAGGATCGAGGCGGGCTCGACCTCCGTCACGAGGGTCGGCGGGAAGAAGCATCCGGCGGGCGCGGTTCCCTGGTGGAGTGTCGCCCCTTCCGCGACGCCCTGCGCCACGAGCTCCCTGATCCGGGCGAGCTGGACGGGATGCACGATCGCCCCGACATCGGTCGACTTGTCGAGCGGGTCGCCGACGCGGAGATGCTTCATGCGTTCCTTGAGGAGGGCGACGAAGCGTTCGGCGACGCCCTCGGCAACCAGTATCCGGGAGCCGGCGCAGCAGACCTGCCCCTGGTTGAACCAGATCGCGTCGACGACACCCTCGACCGCGGCGTCGAGATCGGCGTCCGAGAAGACGATGAACGGGGACTTGCCGCCGAGCTCCAGCGTCAGCTTCTTGCCGGAGCCCGCCGTCTGGCGACGGATGAGCTTGCCGACCTCGGTGGACCCGGTGAAGGCGATCTTGGCGACGCCGGGGTGGCCGACGATCGCCGCGCCGGTTTCGCCGTCGCCCGTGACGATGTTGACCACGCCCTTCGGCAAGCCCACTTCGTCGCAGATCCTCGCGAAGGCAAGCGCCGTCAGGGGCGTGTACTCGGCCGGCTTGAGGACCACGGTGTTGCCCGCCGCGAGCGCCGGCGCGATCTTCCACGCCAGCATGAGGAGCGGGAAGTTCCAGGGGATCACCTGGCCGCAAACGCCGACGGGCCGCGCGTCGGGGAACTCGGTGTCGACGATCTCCGCCCATCCGGCGTGATGGTAGAAGTGGCGCGCGACCAGCGGCACGTCGATGTCGCGGGACTCGCGGATCGGCTTGCCGTTGTCGATCGATTCCAGAACCGCGAGGAAGCGGGAATGCTGCTGGATGTGGCGGGCGAGGGCATAGAGCCACCGGGCGCGCTCGTGGCCGGGCAGGGCGGACCACTTCGGGAAGGCGGCAGCCGCGGCCTTCACCGCCGCGTCGACGTCCTCGGCGCTGCCCTGCGTCACCCGCGCCACCGTTTCGCCGGTGGCCGGGTTGATGATCGGAAAGGTCTTGCCCGGCGCGGTGAAGGCGCCCGCAATGTAGTGCCCGAAGCCGGCCTCGTTGTCGGCGAGCCAGGCATCGACGATGTCCGGGCTTTCCGGTGCCGGCCCGTAGTCCATGGTCTCGATCAGTTCGGCGATTGACGTCACTGGGGTGTCCTCAGGCGATGGCGTGGCGATGCGAGGCCGCATAGCGGCCCGTGAGATGGTGCTCGAGCTGGCGTTCGATGTCGGCGAGCATCGAGGACGCCCCGAGCCGGAAGAGGTCCGGTCGCAGCCATTCGTTGCCGAGTTCCTCCTTCATCAGGATCTGCCAGGCGAGCGCATCCTTCGCGCTCTTCATGCCGCCGGCCGGCTTGAAGCCGATCCGGAACCCGGTCTCCAGCCGGTAGTCGCGGATGGCGCGGACCATGACCAGGCTGACCGGCAGGGTAGCGTTGACGCCTTCCTTTCCGGTCGAGGTCTTGATGAAGTCCGCACCCGCCTGCATGGCCACCATCGAGGCCCCATAGACGTTGCGGAGGGTCTCGAGGTCGCCGGTCGCGAGGATCGCCTTCATGTGGGCGGGGCCGCAGGCTTCCCGCATCCGGCCCACCTCGTCATGGAGCGCGCTCCACTCGCGTTTCAGGACATGTTCGCGGGTGATGACGATGTCGATCTCGTCAGCGCCCTCGTCGACCGCGTAGCGGATCTCCTCCAGGCGGAGACGGAGCGGCATCAGGCCGGCCGGAAACCCGGTGGCGACCGACGCGACCGGGATGCCGGATCCTTCAAGAGCCTTCACGGCGTGGGCGACCATCGTCGGATAGACGCAGACCGCCCCGACGGTGACCTTCAGCGCGCCGATGCCGAGACCCTCCACGATGCGTGGGGCGAGCGGCTCGCGGGCCTTGGCGCAGAGGCGCCGGACGCGGCCGGCGGTATCGTCCCCGGACAGGGTGGTGAGGTCCATGCAGCGGATGGCGTTGACCAGCCATGCCGCCTGGTTCGCCTTCTTGACCGACCGGCGCGTCGTCAACGTCCCGGCGCGCCGTTCCGCGGCCGAGCGATTGACGGCATGGCCCTCGAACATCTCGGGCCGCAACGCCATGCCCGGGTTGCGGGCGGTGTTCGACCCGTGGATGCCGTGCGGCTGCCCTGACGGCATCCGCGCCACATTGTCTGCGATTGCGCTCATCGCGTACGCTCCAGAACATGATTTGCGGTGGTTTCGGTGGTGATGAGCACGCTCACCAGCCCGGCGCGGAGGGCACTGATCGTGACCTCGTTCTTTGCCTGGCCGGCGGCGATGCCGATCGCGTGGGGATGACTCCTGAGAAAATCGAGCGACAGGCCGATCGTCCGCGCGTCGATTTCCGGGTCGACGATCTCGCCGTCACGGTTGACGAAGCGGCTGAGAACGTCGCCGACCGCACCCGCCTTGAGGAGTGCGCGCTGCTCGGTCCGCAGGATGTTGCCGGACTGAAGCAGCACCGAATTCTCGTTCAGGCTGCCGAAGGAAAAGCACAGCACCTCCGCAGACCGCGCGAGCTCCAGCACATCGCGGACGATGCGGTCGCGCTCAAGCACGTCGCGCGTCGCGCGTTCGCCGACGATTGCCGGGACGGGCAAGGGCACGTAGCGGCCGTTCGCCTTCCGTGCAAAGGTCTCCGCCACGTCATTGGTGCGCTCGCCGTGGGCGTTGAGAGCGACCGTGCCGTTGATCTGCACGACCGTTGCGCCCTCGTTCCAGCGACGTGGAAGCCAGTGCGCCACGGCGGACATCGTCCGGCCCCAGGAGACGCCAACCGTCGTCGGGCGGGGATTCAGCGACGCGAGGTAGTGTCCCGCCGCCTTGGCGATGCCTTCCGGCCCATGACCGCCGTCCGCCTCGCCGGGGATAACGATGGCATCGCGCAGGCCAAAGCGCTTGATCAGTCCTGTCTCCAGGTCCGGACACCGGCCGGAGCGGGGAACGATTTCGATCCGTACGATACCAACGTCGCGCGCCTCCTGCAGGAGCCGGCTGACGCGCCAGCGATTGATGCCGGTCTCCGCTGCGATCTCGGTGAGCGAACGGTCCTGCTGGTAGGCCATCCGTGCGATCTGCACCATGAGCTGCTCGACACTCTCGTCGAGCGGGACCACGTTCGCTGTGGTCTCGAAGTCGCCGGGCCCGGTCATGAGTCGCGACTCCCAGCGTCGGAAAGCCGGTGGAGCACAGGCTGCAGCAGTGCGGTGGCTTCCCGGTACTCCGACAGCAGGCTCACGTAGCGCGTATGGCGTTTTTCGTCGGGATGCCGCAGCGTCGACGACACCTGCAGCGCCCGGGCGGCAGCCCTCAGGTCCGGATGGAGACCGAGACCGACGGCGGCCGCGGCGGCGCACCCGTGGAGGGTAAGGTTCTCGCCTTCGACCACCTGGACCGGCAGGCCCATCGCGTCGACGGTCGCCTCGAGCCACAGCGCGTTGCGCAACATTCCGCCCGCAGCGACGAGCCTGCGGACAACCTGGCCCTGGCGCCGAAGGTCGGCAACGATGTTGGCGGCCCCGAGAGCGACGGACGTCACCGCGGCGCGATAGAGGCTGGCGCGGTCGTGAGACAGCGAGAGCCCGAGCACGGCGCCGCGGAGGCGCGCGTCGCGATAGGGTGTGCGATTGCCCATGAAGTAGTCGAGGGCGAGAAGCCCGGTGTCGCCAGGGGCTACCGCGGCGGCCTCCCTCCACAGCGCACGGCGGCCAGGATCGTCCAGGCCGAAGATGGTGTCGGACAGCCAGGCCAGGACGGAGCCCGCGGAGACCTGGCCCGCCTCGACCAGCCGCAGTCCGTCGATCAGGGCGTCGGGGTAGGGCCCCCAGACGCCGTCGATGACCGCGCCGTCGTCGGCGACCTGCATCAGGAAGACGTTGGACGTGCCGCCGATGAACAGCACGTCGCCGGCATCGAGCGTGGCTGCGCCAAAGGTGCCCATGTGGGCATCGATCCCGCCCTGCACGACGATCGGCTCGCCCCGAATGCCGAGGTGGCTGGCCGCCTCCGCGGTGATACGGCCGAGCGTCCGGCCGATCGCCACGATCTCGCCCGGCAGCTTCGCCGCAAGCTCAGGCACGCCGAATGCCTCGAACAGGTCGGGCGAGAAACGGTTCGTCCGGGGGTCGTAGTTCCACTTGCAGATCGCGATCATCCGCGATCCGGCCCACGTTCCCGTCAGACGAAAATTCACCCAGTCCAGGGCCTCGCAACACACGTCGCATCGCGCCCACGTGTCGGGCTGGTGGCGGGCCATCCACATCGCCTTCGGCACGAGCCATTCGACGGCGTCGGCGCCGCCGCTCATGGCAAGGACCGGATGGGCGATGGTGCCGGTCAACTCCGCTTCGGTCGATGCGCGCGCATCCATCCACAGGATCGCGGGGCAGAGCGGACTCCCCGCGCGGTCGGCAAGCACGACGGTCGACGAAAATGTCGCGACGCAGATTGCATCGACAACGGGATTGCCGCCGGCGTCGACGGCGCCCCGCACGGCGCGGGCCGCGGCGTCCCACCAGTCGAGGGGATCCTGCTCGGCGCGGTTCGGCCGGATGTGGCGTGTCGGGTAGGCCGATTCCGCGGTGGCGATCAACCGCCGGTCTTCGACGTCGAAGACACCGGCGCGGACACCACCGGTACCGAAGTCGAGGCTGAGGACGAACGCCATGTCATCGATCTCCGTCCGGCTCAGGGCCGGAAAAGGACCTTGGAGAACACGATGTTGCGGGTGTGGAAGCGGTCGAAGATGTCGGGAAGCTCGGCGAGGTCGAGATCGTGGCTGATCAGGAACTCCCACTTCAGGCGGCCATCGGCAAGCGCCGCTATGGTCTCGCTCCACTGCGGCCCGGGGAAGGGCGCGCCGAAGCTGTTCCACGAGCCGTGGATGCTGATCTCCTGGCGGAGCAGCGTCTGGTATGTCGCGTTCCTGAGGGTGACGTCCGGAACCGGGATGCCGATCAGGGCGACGTGGCCGCCGGGAGCGGCAAGGGCCACCGCGTTGTTGATCGTGGCCTCGAGGCCCACCGCCTCGATGACGAGATCGGCGCGGGCCTTGTTGTGGTCGAGGTCCTGCGGCAGGAGGCGGATGGTAGCTCCCGCTTCCCGGGCGAGGTCGAGCTTTTCCTCGCTCACGTCGACCGCGATGATCTCCGTGGCGCCCATGAGGCGCATCCACTGGATGACGAACAGGCCGATCGGGCCGCACCCGACGACCGCACCCACCTTCCCGATGTCGATGCCGCCGCCCTTCCAGATCGCGTGGAGCGCGATCGACGCCGGATCGACCATCGCGATCGCGCGCGGATCGGCATGTTGCGGCACCTTCATGAGATTGCCTGCCGGCGCGGCGACGAACTCGGCATAGGCGCCGTCGCGGCGACTGCCGAAGTAGTCGTAGTCGCGACAACGGGAGAAATTGCCCGTCTTGCACTGGCTGCACTGATAGCAGGGCAGGAGCGGGGCGACCGCGACCAGTTCGCCCTCGGACCAGCCTGTGACGCCTGCGCCGAGTTCGGCAACCCGGCCCGAGAATTCATGGCCGGTGATCAGCGGCATTTTGTGGGCGCCCTTGACCAGCATGCGCGGCAGGTCGGAGCCGCACACCCCGACCGATGCGACGCGCAGCAGCACCTCGCCGGCGGCGGCCTGGGGTTTCGGTCGATCCTCGAGGCGATAGTCGCCCGGGGCGTGGAGGACAATGGCGCGCAACGTCGTCTCCCGTCACATATGTGATCTGTTGTCACTTATGTGAAGTCTCAGCTTCGGAGATCGTTGTCAACGGTGAAGCCGGCCAGCCGAGTGGGAAATTTTCCCGTCTTTCCGACCCTCAATTGCGCCAGCAAGCGGTCGTCACCAGTTGCGAGCGACGAAGAGCCGCGATGCCCGCCGCCGGCGGACCTTGATGTCGGCAGAAACCGGGGCCACCGGGCCGGAGCCAAGGTGGACGCCGCAGGGATCGACGGCCGCGACAGCCTTCTCAAGACGGCGTAGGTATCACCTCTTCATCCTCTGATCGGCGGACATCGGCGAACGATAGAATCCGCCAGACATCGGCTGCCAAGGACCCTGCGGAGCGCTCGGTCCCCTCGTCGCACGTTTCAAAGCCTTCGATCGACATCATGTTGAATTGATCCGAACGCTGTTATTATGCTACATAAGTGGGGGGCATCTCATCGCGCGTGGCTCCTGACTTTGGCGATGAGGCTCCATTATGTTAGTTTCACTACAATTGGCTCGGATCTAGGTAGTTTGGCTACAGAATGATGGTCGCTGCATTCAACACTCCATCGGTCTTTCCTGCCTCCTGTCACGTCCATGCCGGGGGCAGGATGTCTGGCGGCACGGGCGCCAAGAAGAGTCTGATCCGCGATCTGGCTGGCGTCTTTGCCGACGATGCCGCCTTCACCCGGCTTGCGGCCGAACGCGGCGACGAAACGGCCTATGGAGTGGACGAGTTCCGGCCTGATCGGGTTGTGCCCCAGGACCTGATCTTCGGGACCAGCACACTCAACCCAGGCAAGATCGGCGAGGAATTCTTCATGACGCGTGGCCACATCCACGTGAACACGGACCGCCCTGAAATCTACTTCTGCCAGTCGGGGCGCGGCGTGCTCCACATGGAACTGCCCAACGGTGAGACCAGGCCCGCCGAGATGTCGCCGGGCACGGTGGTCTATGTCCCGCCCTTCTGGATCCATCGCAGCGTCAATATCGGCGAGGAACCGCTCGTCACGTTCTTCTGCTATCCGGCCGACGCCGGCCAGGATTATGACATCATCGCCCGTGCGGGCGGCATGCGCACCCTGATCGTCGCGGATGGGGCAGGCTGGCGTGAAGTCGACAATCCCCGCTACCGGCCGCGCTCCGACGCGGAGCAGGGACGCTATCTCGAGGCGGCCCGATGACAGCCACGGGCCTCGACGAGGTGCTGGTGCCCGCGACGATCCCGACCATCTATTTCATCGGCGTCACCACGTCGCGCTCGTCGATCCTCACCGTCTTTCCGCGCTGGGCGGAAGCGCTGGACATCGGCCCTTCGCGGATCGTCGGCATCGACCTTCCCCTCCATGCGCCGGCCGCCGACTACCGCCGGGTCGTGGCCTTCATCAAGGACGACCCGCTGTCGCTTGGCGCCCTTGTGACCACCCACAAGATCGACTGCTTTCACGCGGCACGCGAGCTTTTCGACGAGATCGATCCGCTTGCCGTGCTGACCGGCGAACTGAGCTGCCTCTCGAAGCGCGATGGCATGCTGATCGCCTCGGCCAAGGATCCGATCACCGGCGGCCTCGCCTTCGATGCCTTCGTCCCTGCCGGGCACTTCGCGCGCACCGGTGCCGAGGTGTTCTCGATGGGCGCAGGCGGCTCGACCATCGCCATTGCATGGCACCTGATGCGCAAGGCGCGCGGCGGCGACCGCCCGTCACGGATCATCGTCTCCAACCGCAGCCAGCCGCGGCTCGACGAGTTCGCCCGCCTCCAGACTCAATTCGACCCGGGTGTGCCGGTCTCCTGTGAACTCGCCCCGACGCCCGAGGACAATGACGCCATCATGGCGGCGCTCAGACCCGGCTCCGTGGTCATCAACGCCACCGGGCTCGGCAAGGACGCGCCCGGCTCGCCGATCACCGATGCGGCCGCGTTCCCCGCGGCGGGCTTCGCCTGGGAGCTCAACTATCGCGGCGATCTCGTCTTCCTCCGCCAGGCGCAGGCGGCAGCGAATCGCCAGCAGCTGACAGTCGAGGACGGCTGGCTCTACTTCCTGCACGGCTGGACGCGGGTCATCGCCGAAGTGTTCCATCGGGACATTCCCACCTCGGGGCCCCGCTTCGGCGATCTCTCCGAGCTTGCCGGCCGACCCCCGCTGGAGCCGGCGTCATGAGCCGAATCCTGGTCACGCCCCGTTCCCTCACCGCGTCGCCCGGCGATGGACTTGCGGAACTCGAAGCGGCCGGATTCGAGCTGGTCCTCTCGCCGCCCGGCCGGCAGCCCAGCGAAGACGAGCTGATGCAGCTTGTCCCGGGCTGCACGGGATGGCTCGCCGGCGTCGAGCCCATTACGCCCCGGGTTTTCGCGGCCGCCGACAAGCTGCGCGTGATCAGCCGAAACGGCACCGGCATCGATTCGATCGACCTCGCCGCGGCGAAGCGGCGCGGCGTGCGCGTGATGACCGCGGCGGGCGCGAATGCGCGATCCGTGGCGGAGCTCGCCGTCGCCTTCATGTTGATGGGGCTTCGTCACATTCCCGAAAGCACGGCCGCGATGAAGGGTGGCGCCTGGCGCCGCCGCGAGGGCCATGAACTCGCCGGCGCGACCGTCGGCATCGTCGGCTGCGGCGCCGTCGGGCGCGCCGTGGCGCGCATCGTCGGCGCCTTTAGCGCCGCCGTGATGGCCTATGACGTGGCGCCCGACCCTTCCTTTCGGCCTTCCGGAGATTTCGCCTGGCGCGATCTCGATTCGCTTGTGGCGGAGAGCAGCATCGTCTCGCTCCATTGCCCAGCCGAGCCCGGCGAAGCGCCGCTCCTCGACGCAAGGCGGCTGGCCCGCCTGCCGAGGGGCGCGGGCATCGTCAACACGGCGCGGGCGAGCCTCGTCGACGAGAAGGCCCTGCTGGCCGCGCTCGATGACGGCGGGGTCGGCTGGTACGCGACCGATGTCTTCGACGTCGAGCCGCCGGGCCTGACGCCGCTCATCGCGCATCCCGGGGTTATCGCCACGCCGCATATCGGCGCCTTCACGGCCGAGGGTGGCCGCGAGGCGGTCAGGGTCGCCGTCGCCAACCTCATTGCATGCCTCGCCGACTCCAAGTCCCCCGCCGGAGCGGAGGCCCCATGAGCCGGCCCGGCATCGACGCCCACGCCTCTCCACCGGATCGCGATGTCATCGAGATCATCCGGGAAAGGATGGCGCAGCTTCGCAAGTCCGAACGCAAGGTCGCAGAGGTCGTGCTCGCCGATCCCGATGGGGTGATGAACGGCACCGTGGCGACCCTCGCCCGTGGCGCCGGCGTCAGCGATCCGACCGTCATCCGCTTCTGCGAGGCGATCGGCTGCGACGGGTTCCAGGACTTCAGGATCGCGATCGCCCGCGGCCGCGCCTTTGCCCTGCACGCCCATTCGGTCATCTCGGCCGACGACGGGCCGCGTGAGGTGATCGGCAAGATCTTCCAGTACACGCTCGCGAGCCTCGACCGCGCACGCCGCAAGCTGAATCCGGCCGAGGTGGAGAAGGCGATCGATATCCTCGCCAGGGCGCGGAAGATCGACTTCTTCGGCTTCGGCGCATCCGCGGTCGTCGCAATCGACGCACAGCAGAAGTTTCCGCTTTTCGGCAAGCCCTGCATCGCCACCATCGACTCGCACCAGCAATACATGACGGCCCTCACGATGGAGCCCGACGATGTGCTCGTCGCGATATCCAACACGGGCGAGACCGAGGCCATCCTGCAGTGCGTCGAGGCGGCGAAGCTCCGCGGCGCCAAGGTTGTGGGCATTACCGGCCAACGCAGCAGCACGCTCGCCCGCCATTGCGATGCCGTTCTCGTCGTCGAGACCCACGAGAACACCAACGTCTATACGCCCACCACGTCGCGCCTCGGTGCGCTGGTGATCATCGACATCCTGTCCACCGGCCTCGCGCTCCGCCTCGACCAGGGCCACGCCCAGCGCTTCGAGGAGATGAAGCGCGAACTCGCGCGGATGCGCGGAAGCCTCGAATCCAAGACCAGGAAAGGACCGCCGATCCAGTAGTCCGACGAATCCCGGCGGCATGGAGGAACAGGCCGCTGCGGAGGATGGAAGTGGAAGTGCCCGGACCGGCTGTTGCCGGCCATAACAAAGGGAGGTGGAAATGCGGAGTTCGTTCCGTTCGACGACCTGTGCCGCCGCGGTGCTTGCCTTTGGGACCTTCGGCGCCATGGCCCAGGATGAGCCGGTCAGTGTGACGATCGGCTGGACCCCGCCGGACATCACCGGCGTGTTCAAGACCGCAACCGACTTCTTCGAAAAGTCCGCCGCCGAGGCCAACAAGCATGGCTTCGACGTGGAAATCATCGCGCGCTCGCCGGCGACCCACACCGCCTTCGCCGATCAGGTCGGCATCATCGAGGACTTCATCCAGCGCAGGGTGGATGTGATCGCCATCTCGCCGAGCGAAGTGGAGGTCATCAAGCCCGTGCTGGGCAAGGCGGCCGAGGCCGGCATCCCGGTGATCATCGTCAACCTGCTCGAGCCTATCCCCGGCGCCACGGTCGCGTCCTACATCGGCTTCGACAACATGCTGGCCGCCAAGGTCACCGCCTACGCCCTCCTCGACTACTTCGGGGGGCCGGGTGTCCTCGGTTCCGGCCGCACGGTGGAGGTGGCGCCGGACCAGTATCTCGACCTCGCCTTCTGGGAGAACCTCTACAAGGACCTTCCCGAGGACGAGAAGGCCGCCATCAAGGCCCGCGGCACGATCATCGAAGGCGTCGCCGGCGGCTTCTTCTCGACCGCACGGCTCAACGGCTTCAACGAGGTCCTCGCCCAGTTCCCGGGCGTCGAGGTGGTGGGCAACCCCTGCGCCGCCGACTGGAACCGCGAGAAGGGCATCCGCTGCGCCGAGGACTTCCTGCAGGCCAACCCTCAGCTCGACTTCATCTGGGCCGCATCGAACGAGATGGGCCTCGGTGCAATGATCGCCTCCGAAGCGGCGGGACGGCTGGAGACCGCCGGCACGACGCCGACCGTGGGGGACGCCAGCGTTGCCGTCTTCACCAATGACGTGACGCCGGAGTCGGTCGACCGCATCGCCGAGGGCAAGATGATCGCCGAGACCACCCACGGCTTTGCGGACTGGGGCTGGTTCGGCACGGCCTTCGCGGTGCAGCTTGCCTGCGGCGAGGCGCCGGCGGCGACCTTCGACATCCGCCCGCGCATCGCCTACCAGGCGAACGCCCGCCTGTTCTACCCCGATCCCGTCCTGCCGGTGATCAACTGGGATGAGATCAAGGCGAACTGCAAGAAGGAAGGCTGAGCTCCCGGATGCCTGTCGCCCGCCGGATTCCACGCCGGCGGGCGGCCTTGTTCCCACCGGAAGAACCACCATGCCCCGCTTCAAGGACAGGCTTGTGATCGTGGCGCGCGGCAACACGGCGCAACAGCGGCGATGAGCGAGCCGACGCCCCTCCTCCGCCTCGAGAGCATCGACAAGCGCTTCCCGGGCGTCCACGCGCTCGACGGCATCTCGCTCGATCTCCGCGCCGGCGAGGTCCACATCCTTCTCGGCGAGAACGGCGCCGGCAAGTCGACACTGATGAAGATCCTCTCCGGCGAGTACACGCCGGACGGCGGCCGTATCGTCGTCCGCGGCGAGGAGATCTCCGCGCTCGCCCCCGACCGTGCCGAACGTCTCGGCATCGGCCTCGTCCACCAGGAGCTGAGCCTCGTTCCGACGCTTTCTGTCGCGGAGAACATCTTTCTTGGCCACATGCCGCGCGGCCGCTTCGGCCGGATCGACTGGGGGAGGGCCAACACGGAGGCCGCCCGGGCGCTCGCGGCGCTCGGCGTCGCCATCGACCCGCGGACCGAAGTGCGCCGGCTCGAGGTGGCCGAGCAGCAGCTTGTCGAGATCGCCCGGATCCTCGAACGCAAGCCCGAAATCCTTCTTCTCGACGAGCCGACGTCGGCCCTCTCCGATGCGGAGCGCTCCCGCCTGTTCGAGGTCGTGCGCCGGCTGAAGGATCGAGGCGTGGGCATCATCTATATTTCCCATCATCTGGCGGAGGTTCCGCTCATCGGTGACCGGGTCACCGTCCTTCGCGACGGCCGGGTCGTGGGCACCCTGCCGGTCGGCGAGGCGGACGAGGCCACCGTGATCGCGATGATGGTCGGCCGGCGGGTCGGTGAGCAATTCCCGAAGGTCGAGACCACTCGCGGCGAGCCGGTGCTCGAGGTCGAGGATCTGGCGACCGGCCATGCGCTCCGCGGCGTGTCCTTCACCCTTCATCGCGGCGAGATCCTCGGCGTGTTCGGGCTCATGGGCGCCGGCCAGGCCGATCTCGCCCGCGCGCTTTTCGGTCTCGAGAGCGGCGTCACCGGACGTCTCCGGATCGAAGGCAAGGAACGAAAGCTCTCCTCGCCTGCCGACGCGATCGCCGCCGGCCTCGGGCTCCTTTCCCGAGATCGCCGGCAGAGTCTCGTGCCGATGCTCGCGACGCCGCCGAACGTCGCACTGCCCTGGATCGCGCATCGCCGCGCCTTCGCGCGGTTGGAACTCGGGCGGGAGAAGGAGGAGGCCGGACGCTACGTCCGCGAGCTGAACATCCAGCCTCCATCGCTCAGCCGCGACGTCCTCCACTTCAGCGGCGGCAACCAGCAGAAGGTGATCATCGCGCGCTGGCTCTCGAGCGGCGTCCGTATCCTGATCTTCGACGAGCCGACCCGAGGCATCGACGTCGGCGCCAAGGCGGAGGTGTTCGCGCTGATGAGCCGGCTGGTCGGCGCCGGCGCCTCGATCCTGATGATCTCTTCGGAGCTGCCCGAACTGATCGGCATGGCCGACCGCGTCCTGGTCATGCGCGCCGGCCGCATCGAGGGCGAACTGCCGCGGGACGAACTCAGCCAGGAAGCGCTGCTGCGGAGGGCCAGTTGATGCCAGCGTTCCTCGATCGATGCACACGGTGTCCCCTGGAGAGACCCTGCCGATGAGCGAGAAGTCGACACCCGAGGCCGCCGCCAGGCGGCACGAGGACCGCACGGACATCACCCAGCTCCTCTTCCGAGGCGGCCCCCTGATCGCTCTCCTGGTCCTCGTTGCGATCCTCGGCTTCGCGTCCGATCACTTCTTTTCGATCGACAATTTTCTGAACATCGCACGGCAGTCGTCGTTCACGGCGATCATCGCCGTCGGCCAGACCGTGGTCATCATCACCGGCGGCATCGACCTTTCGATAGCGGCCATCGCCGCGCTGTCGGCCTCCGTCACCGCCGTGCTTCTCACCCAGGCCGTCGAGATCGGCGGCATCGCTATCGGCCCGATGCACCCCGCCATCGCCATCCCGATCGGAATCCTCGTGGGCGTCTTCGCCGGCCTCCTCAATGGCTGGACGATCGCCCGCTTCAAGATCCCGGATTTCGTCGCGACGCTCGGCACGATGACGATCTTTCGCGGCGTCGCTCTGCTCGTCACCGATGGTTTGCCGGTCCCGTCCTTCAACACGGTCGCCGAGCTTCCGCGGGGCCTGCTCTGGCTCGGCGGTGGCGACATCGCCGGGATCCCCGCAAGCGCACTGGTCGCCGTGCTGGCCGGGGCGCTCGGCTGGTACGTGCTCCGCTACACGACGTTCGGACGGAGCGTCTACGCCGTGGGCGGCAATCGTCAGGCGGCGCTGGTTTCCGGCATATCGATCGAGAGGACCAAGATCATCGCCTATGCCTTTTCCGGGCTGATGGCGGCGATAGCCGGTCTGGTGATGATGGGCCGTCTCAATTCGGCGAACGCGCTGATGGCGGAGGGCGAGGAACTGCGCTCGATCGCCGCCGTGGTGATCGGCGGCACCAATCTCTTCGGCGGCGAAGGCGGGGTGATCGGCTCGCTGCTCGGCGCCATCATCATCGGCGTTCTCGGCAACGGGCTGAACCTCCTCAACGTCAGTCCGTTCTGGCAAAGGATCGCGCAGGGCCTGGTGATCATCCTGGTGGTAATCTTCGACCAGTGGCGGCGACGCCGCATCCAGCGCGGCTGAGGTCATGCCGCGCAGCCTTCTCATCGGCGTCGACCTGGGCACGAGCGCCACCAAGGCGGCACTGTACGAGCCTGACGGGACTCTCCTCGCCGAGGCGAGCATCGACGTGCCGATCTCCTACCCCGCGGCCGGTGTGGTCGAGCAGGACCAGGAGGATTTCGTCCGTACGGCGGCGGAAGGGGTCCGCCGCATCCTTGCCGAAGCCAGGGCCAGCGCCGGCGACGTCGCAGCGATCGGCTTCGACAGCCAGATGGCGGGCATCGGGTCCATCGCCGAAGACTTCACCCCGGCGACACGGTTCGATTCCTGGCTCGACATGCGGTGCCAGCCCTATATCGACCGGATGGCGGAGCATGGCGACGTCGTCACCCGCGTCGCCGGCTGCCCGCCGACCTGCGCGCATGGCGCGAAGATGCTGTGGTGGCGCCACGAGCGGCCGGAGGATTTTCGCCGGATCGCGAAGTTCGTGACGCCGGCGGGCTATGTGGCGGGCCGTCTCGCCGGCTTGCGGGCGGAAGACGCATTCATCGATCACACTTTCCTGCACTTCACGGGCGCGGCATCAACCGACGCCGGGGAATGGTCGCCGGAGCTTTGCGAAAGGCTCGGTATCGACCCGCAGAAGCTGCCCCGGATCGTGGCGCCGTGGGATGTCATCGGCGAAGTCCGCGCGCCGTTCGCCGAGAGCTTCGGCCTCGCGCCCGGCACGCCGGTGGTGGCGGGAGCCGGCGACACGGCAGCAAGCGCGCTCGGCGCCGGCATCGTCCGGCCCGGCATGATGCTCGACGTGGCCGGTACCGCGTCGGTGCTCGCCGGCTGCACCGATCGCTACGCGCCGGATATCGAGCACCGGGTGCTCCTGGTCATGCGGTCGATCATTCCCGGCCTCTGGCATCCGCTCGCGTATGTCGGCGGCGGCGGGCTCGCGCTCACGTGGTTTCGCGACCGGTTCGGCGCCGGTGCAGGGGTCGACGCCCTCGCCGAGGAGGCGGCCGCGATCGCGCCCGGCGCCGAGGGACTCCTCTTCTCGCCCCATCTCGGCGGTCGCATTTGCCCCGCGGCCCCCGGCCGACGCGGTGAGTTCCATGGCTTCTCATGGGGTCATGGCCGCGCGCACTTCTTCCGCGCCATCCTCGAGAGCCTGGCCTTCGAGTATGCGGGGTATATCGAGATCATCGAGGCCCTTACCCCTCATATCGAGCGGGTCGAGGCGCGGGTCGTGGGCGGCGGCGCCAGGAGTGCCACCTGGAACAAGATCAAGGCGGATGTCCTCAATGTGCCATACCGGCCGCTGGCCCGGGCCGACCTCGCCACCTGGGGCACGGCCATCGTCGCCGGCCATGGCGTGGGGCTCATTCCCGACATGGCGGAAGCCGCGGCCCGTTCGAGCCTGACGGACGGCGACGCCGTGGCGCCCGACCCGGCTGCACACCGCGACTACGTCCCGATCGTGCGCAACTACATCGACTGGCAACGGAGCTTCGACCGCCCATGACCGCCGGGGACGCCCCCATCCGAGTCTGCCTCATCGGCGCCGGCCGCGCCGGCCGCGTCCACGCCAATTCCATCGCGTGGCGCATCCCCGGGGCGCGGCTTACCGCCGTCGTGGAGAGCGTTGCCGAAACGCGGTCCAAGGCCGTAGCGGATTTCGGCATCGGCCGGGCCTTTGCGGACGTCGACGCCGCTCTGGGCTGGGGCCAGTTCGACGCCGTGGTGATCACGACGCCGACGT
Source organism: Bauldia sp. (assembly GCA_022841545.1). Lineage (GTDB taxonomy): Bacteria > Pseudomonadota > Alphaproteobacteria > Rhizobiales > Kaistiaceae > Bauldia. Next base: position 19,114 of record JALHRF010000091.1, read on the forward strand.
TTACCCACCGCGACCTTGCGGTTGCCGCGGCGAAGGCAGGGAAGCATGTCTTCGTCGAGAAGCCGATGGCACTCAGCCTCGCCGAATGCGACGACATGATCGCATCGGCGGACAAGAGCGGCGTCGTCCTGCAGATCGGCTTCATGCGGCGGTTCGACCCCGAGTTCAGCGCCGCGAAGGCGCGGATCGCGGCCGGCGAGATCGGTCGGCCGATGCTGATCAAGTCGCTCACCCACGGCCCCGGCCTGCCGCCGCCATGGGCGCGCGATGCGAAGCTGTCGAACGGCATGCTCGCCGAGGTGAACAGCCACGACTGGGATGCCGTGCGCTGGCTGATGGGCGCCGACCCGGCGCGAGTCATGGCCGAGATAGCCAACTTCAAGGGCAAGGAACGCGGGGTCGAGGATCCCGGCTTCTACGACACCGCGCTGGTGTCGATCCGCTTCGCGGACGGCGGCCTCGGCAGCATCACGGGCGTCTGCCCCTGCGACTACGGCTACGATGCGCGGGTCGAGATCGTCGGCGACAAGGGCATCATGCAGATCGGCGACATCAAGGGACAGGCGGTCACGGTCGTCACCGACCGCGAGACCGGCCTGCGCGAGCCCGTCTACCGCACCTGGCCGGAGCGCTTCGCCTGGGGCTACATCCTCGAGATGGAGCACTTCATCGACTGTATCCGCACGGACCGGCCGCCATCGGTGACGGGAAACGACGGCCGCTGGGCCGTCGCCTCGGTGCTCGCGGCGACGCGCTCGTTCCAGGAGGAGCGGCCCGTGAAGCTTACTGAGGTCATGGACTGATTCACGCTGCCACTGCCGTGGCTCCCGACAACTCCGGGTCAAGGAGCGGCCAGGAGCTTCGGCCGTGTCGGCGAGGCCCCCGGGAAACGTGCTTCCGACATCATCGCCCGGCGATGCCGAACGACTGCTACTCGGCGATCACCCTCGACGATGCCGGTGAGAAAGGTCGTCGTCGACGTCTCGGAAGACCTCGCGTCGGGGGCGCGAGACCGATTCGGCTTTGCAGAACACGCGACGCACGGGCAGGACGCAATCGCGGGCCAGGACATCGACATCACTGATATCTGACGCCCCGAACGACAGCCAAGAAGCGAACGCAGGATCGCTGACATTCGACTGGACAGGACTGGCGGCCAGTCGCCGCGCCTCAACCACTCGCTTTGATTGCTCTGAAGGGAGGACACGCGAGGCGGGTCTGTCAGTACGGTCGAATGCCGCTATTGGGGGAGAAGTCTGACAATACACCATCCCTCGAAGGGGTACTCGCCCTTCACCTTGCCCTGAATTCATTCCTACCGCATCCTCGCCGGATGCGAGGCAACCACGATCCCCGGGAATCGCCACCGAGGCGCACGACGCGCGAGCCGCCAGGCCCGATTCCGACGCTTGCCGACCTTCGCCGTGTGACGTGTTGGATTTGGGTCCATTGCGAAGGCTGCCTGCATGACGCGCCGCTTGCCTTGGCCCCGTGCATCATCCGATGGGGTCCGCAGGCGTCGAGCAACGCCATCCGTCTGGCGGCCGTATGCCGGCGGTGCGCTCGAAGAGGGGCGGTGCTGCAGATGCCGAGCTGGACGGGATCGGGAACCGGCTGGCAGTCGTTTCCGGTCGCGCGACTGGCGCAACCTTTACCTCGATAGCGGCGTTCTCTCTTGCCGCGGCAAAGCCCCCGCTATGACCCCGCGGCGGGCGCCGTCGCCTCGAATTGGCCACCAAACTGACCGCGGCGGCGGCGTTTCCTTCCGCGGCGGGTGAATCGAGCTTTGGAACACTCGGTTGCCTGACCGCGTTTCATGCGGACAGCATTCAGAACAACGGAGGGTTAAATGCACAGGATCGTGTTATTGGCTGCGGCAGTGTGCGCCATCGCAGCTGGGCCGGCTCTCGCACAAAGCGATGACGAAATGTGCCCCTCGGGGCAGATCAACATCGCCCCTGCCGGAAGTCCGCAGAAGTGTGAAATCGATGCTACCGCGACCACACCGGCTCCCGACATTGTCGAGGACGCCGCGGAGGTTGTGAAGGACGCGGGAGAGGCCGTGAAGGACGCCGGTGAGGCGGTGGTCGACACAGTCACCGATGCGGTGAAATAGCTGGTTGCCCCAACGAAGTGACTCCAAGCAGGCCGGAAGGTTGCCCCTCCCGGCCGGCCCCGGTCTTGTCAGAGCCGCGTCGTTCCCCCGTCGACAGCCCGACGCGGAACAGCACCAGCGGCAGGACAAGAGGCGTTGGCCCGATCTGTCTGGCGGACGGGACGCGGATCATTCACCCAAGCTCGCTTGGCTCTCCCGATGCGGGGGAGAGGGCGAGAACCAAGGCGCCCCAGGTCCAGCGACGATCTGCAGGCTTCGAGCCTATTGCGTCACCGGGAGCCTCAGCACCTGGGATAGCCGTTCCCGCCGGCCGGCGGCTTCGATTTGGACATTTGCGCGGGGATGCGAACGCTCTACGGGGAGGTGGTGACGGAAGTGCATGGCAAAGCCGGAACCAAGTCCGTCCGTTTCGATGGCGCACTTGCTCCCTGAAGCTGCATCCTGAAACTCTGCGGCGTGATCCGGTACGGCGGCGCCTTCTTCGATGCGAACGGTCCATAGGCGCGACGCATGCCGATCATGCGCTTGACGCGGGCTATGATAACGGTAACATGCTTTCCGATGTCAACGCTCCGATCACCGGATCTGAACGCCCCGACCAAGCGACATGT
>JALHRF010000092.1 GCA_022841545.1 Bauldia sp.
CCGTCGGGGCGCTGATGGCGGCAGGCCACGCCGGCCTCGCCGTCTACGTGCCGGACGATGCCGCGGTCGCGGCGCTGTCGGCATGGGACCCCGCGACCTGGGCCGCGCTCGACGCGCACGGGGCCATCGTCTCGTTCAACATCGCCCTGCCGCAGGTCGGCGTCCTCGGCGGGATCGCGGGGGCCGCGCCCCGCTGCCGGCTGATCGTGTCGCACATGGGCCTGCCGGGCGCCCGAGCGCACGCACCGTCGCCCGACGCGGCGCGCGCCGAACTCGCGCCGCTCCTGTCGCTCGCGACACATGCCAACATCTCGGTAAAACTGTCCGGCTTCTACGCGGTCAGCGACCCGTCGCATGCCTGGCCGCACGCCGTCGCGGCGCCGTTCGTGGTGGCCCTGGTCGACGGCTTCGGCGCCGACCGCTGCCTCTGGGCCTCCGACTTCAGCCCGGCCCTCGACCACGTCTCCTTCGTCCAGACCATCACCGTCCCCGGCCTCGACGCCTACGACGCGGCCACGCAAGCCGCCGTCATGGGCGGCAATCTCCTGCGGATGCTGGCGTAGGGCGGAAGATCATTCCGCCGTTCTTCCGGTTACCAAAACCGCGGTGCGTTCCTTCGTCGGCCGGCGCCATTGCAAGGCAAAACGGCGGAATTTTCATTCCGCCCTACGGTTCGTCCGAAAGAAAATCCGCCACGTGTCCGAATGGCGGGGATCCGAACGTCAGCGTGTCAGATGCGGCACGGGTCGCATCGTCCTGACCAACGGAGACCTTCCATGAAACTGCGCATCGCGGCGCTTGCCGGCTTCCTCCTCGTCCTCGGCGCGACGGCCCGCTCGGAGCCCTACACCCTCTTCATCTACGAGAGCCCGGAGCAGCTCGCGCTGCGCTCGGCCAGCGGCGATGCCGCCGCCTACTGGAATGCCTATGACGCTTTCGGGAAGGAGCTGGCCGCCGCCGGCGTGTTGCGTGGCGGCTCGGCGCTGACCACGGGGGCGGCGGTCGCCCTCCTGGGCGGCGACGAAGACGCTCCTGCATCGCCGGTCGCCCGCTCCGGCCGTCCGCTCGGCGGCTACTTCCAGATCGACGTCGCCACCGACGCCGAGGCGATCGCATGGGCGGCAAAGCTGCCTGCGGCCGGCTCGGGCCTGGTCGAGGTTCGCGCGGGCTATCCCGTCCCCGGCATGTCCATGTAACCTCGCGGCCCTGGAGCAACGCAGATGCACTACATGCTGATGTTCTACGAGGACGAGGCCGAGTTCGCGAAGCGCAAGGACCCCGAGGCCGCCCCGGCCTACTGGGGCGCCTGGAACGCCTATATCGGCGCCCTCGGCGAAGCCGGCATCGTCGTGAAGGGCGATGGCCTGATGCCGCCGGACACCGCCACCACGGTCAGGATCAAGGCGGGCGAACGCCTGGTCCAGGACGGCCCGGCCAGCGCCATCAAGGAGCAGCTGGGCGGCTACTTCGTCATCGACGTGCCGGACCTCGACGCCGCGCTCGCCTGGGCGGCCCGCAGTCCGAACGCGGCGGTCGGCGCCACCGAGGTGAGGCCCGTCCTGCCGCCGATGGCCCCGGCCTGACGGGCCCCGGCGTGGCCGATGGCGACGCCAGTTCCACCGGTCGGGCGGCCGAGCAAGCCGCCCGCCAATCCTATGGCCGGCTCGTCGCCTACCTCGCCCGCTCGTGGCGCGACCTCGCCGCGATCGAGGACGCGCTCGGCGAGGCCTTCGCCAGGGCGCTGGCGACCTGGCCCCGGAGCGGGGTGCCGGCCAATCCCGACGGCTGGCTCCTCGTCGCCACGCGGAACCGCCTCCGCGACGGCGCCCGCGGCAGCCGGCTCCACGCCGATGCCGTCGCCTCGCTGCTGGTGACCGGGCCGGACGAGGCGATGGAGGACCCGCCCGTGATCCCCGACAAGCGCCTCGAGCTGATGTTCGTCTGCGCCCATCCGGCGATCGACCCGGCCATGCACGCGCCGCTGATGCTGCAGGTCGTGCTCGGCCTCGCCGCCGCGGAAATCGCATCGTCGTTTCTCGTTTCGCCCGACGCGATGGGACGTCGGCTCGGCCGCGCCAAGATGCGGATCCGCGACATCGGCCTTTCCTTCCAGCCGCCCGATCGGGACGACCTGCCGGCCCGCATGGCCTCGGTCATGGAGGCGATCTACGCCGCCTACGGGCAGGGCTGGGACAGCATCGCCAGCGACGATGCCGCCCGCCGCGGCCTGTCGGAGGAGGCGGTCTGGCTGGCGCGGGTGCTGGTCTCGCTTGCGCCCGGTGACGCCGAGGTGCTGGGTCTCCTGGCCCTCATGCTGTTCTGCGAGACGCGCGCCGGGGCGCGACGGGTCGACGGCCGCTACGTGCCGCTCGCCGAACAGGACCTTGCCCGCTGGGACCGCCCGATGCTCGCCGAAGCCGAAGCGACCTTGCGGGCCGCGGGCGCGCTGGCAGCGCCCGGCCGCTTCCAGCTCGAAGCCGCGATCCAGTCGGCCATGGTGCAGTCGCGCCTCACCGGCGACGACATGCGGCGACCACTCCTCACCCTCCACATCGCGCTGACCGCCTTCGCCCCGACCATCGGCAACCATGTCGGCCGCGCTGCGGCGCTCGCCGACGTCGACGGCGCCGAGGCCGGTCTCGCGGAGCTCTCGCGCCTGCCGGAAGAGAAAACCGCCGCCTACCAGCCCTTCTGGGCGCTCCGCACCCACCTCCTCGAGGCTTCCGGCGCCCCCGAGCCGGAGATCCGCGAAGCCCGAGACCGCGCCATCGGCCTCACCACCGACCCGGCCGTGCGGGCCTACCTCACCCGTAGGGCGGAATGAAATTCCGCCGTTCTTCCGTCACCAAAACCGCCTGCGCAAATTTGATGGACAAAACGGCGGAATTATCATTCCGCCCTACAGGTCATTCACCGAATGCACCGGGCGCATCGACATCGATGCCCCAGTCCTCCGCGTAGATGCCCCGCCTCACGTCGCGGTGGAACGACGAATAGGGCCAGTCGACCGCACGGCGTACATGACCATGCTTCACCGGGTTGATCGCGAAGTAGTCGGCGTAGCGGCCGAACTCTGTCTCGTCCCGGATCAGATGCTCCCAGAACCGCCGCTGCCATATCCCCCGCTCGCCCCGCGCTGCCTGCACCGGCGTAAGCGGTTCCGTCTTCGACAAGGCCATCGCGAAGCGGGTCTTGATCAACCGCCACCGGGTCGAGAAATCCGTGTCGCCTTCCGGCAGCGTCCAGATCGCGTGCAGGTGGTCCGGCAGCACCACGAACGCATCGATCCGGAACGGGTGACGCCGCATCGTCGTCGCGGTCGCCTCGCGGAGCGCATCGACGTGCTCGACGAGCAGCCGCCTCCGGCGGTCCAGGAGGTTCACGGTGAAGAACCAGCACCCGCCCGGCGCATACCATCGTCGATAGTCGGGCATGACGAGACCTTACAACCGTAGGGCGGAATGAAATTCCGCCGTCTTCCTGTCGCCGACACCAGGGCGTATTCCGTCGTCGGCCGGCGCGTCTGATGTGCAAAACGGCGGAATTTCATTCCGCCCTACGCGTCACAAGCCTACGGCCAGTAGGGCGGAATATCATTCCGCCACTTTTTCCGCCCGTAGCCGGGCCGCACTCCGTCGTCGGCCGGCGCGTCTGTTGGGAAAAAATGCGGCGGAATGTCATTCCGCCCTGACAAATGTCTCCCTTTGCCAAAATCCGTTCCCCGCGCCATGATCATGTGGTCAGGAAGTCAGACCATGGTCGCCGTCGCTCCCATTGCGCGCCGCAAGCTCTTCCAGGAGGTCCGTGACCGCCTCCTGGAGCGGATCCGCGCCGGCGAGTTCCAGCCCGGCGACCAACTCCCCAGCGAGCGCGACCTGATGCAGGCCTACCAGGTCGGGCGGCCGGCGGTGCGCGAGGCGCTGCAGGCGCTGGAGCGCGACAGCATCGTCAGCGTCACCCATGGCGAGCGCGCCCGCGTCACGCTGCCGACGGCCGAGAAGATCATCGACCAGGTCGCCGGCAGCGCCAGCCACCTCCTCCATGCCGAGCCGGGCAGTCTCGACCACCTCAAGGACGCCCGCATGTTCCTCGAGACCGGGCTCGCCCGCCGCGCCGCCGAGCGGGCGACGCCGGAGGCGGTGGCGCGGCTCCGGGAGCGGTTCGCCGCCCATGAGCTCGCCCGGCAGAAGCTCGACGAGTTCCTGCCGCGCGACATGGAGTTCCATCGCGAGATCGCTGCCATCGCCGGCAACCCGATCTTCCCGGCGCTGGTCGAGGCGATGTTCGGCTGGCTCTCGGCCTACTACGTCCAGCTCGTCCGCCTCGAAGGCGCCGAGGACCTCACCATCGCCGAGCACCGGCGCATCCTCGCAGCCATCGCCGCCGGCGATCCGGATGCCGCGGCCGCGGCAATGCGGGACCACATCTCGCGCGGCAACGCGCTCTACCGGAAATACGAACGGAGCCGCTGAAGCGTGGACGGGAAAGCGCGGTGAACCGGAATGTCGACGCGAGGGGCAAGGCTGGCCGCCTGGTGGCCGGGCAATCAGGTTCGCACGTCTCAGGGGCATCGCTTGCCAAAGGTGCGCACGGTCGAAGCGGGGACACGGACAGCTCCGCAACGTCCCCTCTCCCCGGCGGGGAGAGGGACAGGGTGAGGGGGCTCCGGACCCCTGTGGCCGGGGTGGTCGATCGGGATCCCTGGACCCTTCGACACGGAAGTCGACTCTGGTCTACGCCGCTGTCTCAACATGCTCTGTCTATCCCCCCTCACCCTGTCCCTCTCCCCGCCGGGGCGAGGGGACGCAGGGTGTTCCGCTTCTGGGGCAACTCGGGTCGAAGCGTGTGTGAATCCGATGGCTCTGCCGGGGAGAGGGACGCAGCCCAACCGACCGGGCCGGCCAGCGCCCCGCTGATGATGTGTGAAGACGTGTAGCCGGCTGGAAGGGACGCGCGACGTCTGCACTGTCGCAGCGTGTCTCCCACTTCAAGAAGAAACGTGTGAATTTCAAGGGAGGGACGGGTGATGACGGGCAGCGATGCGCTGAAGCTTTATGGGACCGACGAGGCGCCGGCCGAGGTGATCCGGCTCGCCGCCGGGCCGCTCACGCTCAACCTCGAAGGCGGCGCGGTGCGCTATGTCCGATACGCCGGCCATGAGGCGATCCGCGGCATCGATTATCTCGTCCGCGATGCGAGCTGGCGCACGCCGCCGGCCCGCTTCACCCTGCTCCGCCGCGAGGAGACGGCCGACCGCTTCCTCGTCGAACTCGACGGGATCGTGCAGCAGGACGACATCGACTACCGCCTCCGCCTCACGGTCGAGGGCCATGCCGACGGCCGGCTCGACGTGCGGGCCGACGCCGAGGCGCAGTCCTCCTTCCTCACCAACCGCACCGGCTTCGTCATCCTCCATCCGATCATCGGCGTCGCCGGCAAGCCGGTGACGGTCACCCACAAGGACGGTTCGACCACCCCGTCGGAGTTTCCGGAGCTGATCCGGCCCGACCAGCCCATCCTCGACATCCGGGCGCTCCGCCACGAGGTCGCGCCGGGGCTCTTCGTCACCTGCCGGATGGAGGCTGCGCTCCCGCAGGACGCCGAGACCATCTTCGAGATGGAGGACCAGCGGAACTGGACCGACGCCTCCTACAAGACCTATGTCGGCAGCCTGCTCGACCCGTGGCCTTACCGGCTCGAGGCCGGCGCGCGGGTGACGCAGCGCGTCTCGCTCGCCATCGACGGCACAGCCGAACCCGCCGGGGCGGGCGGCGGCGATGGCGGGGCGGCGGTTCGCCTCAGTGACGGCGAGGCGAGGCGCATTCCCGAGATCGGCCTGGGCGTCATGCCCCAGTACCGGGCCATTGCGGCAACCGCCGGCAACCCGGCGCTTTCCCTCCGCCCGCAGTTCGTCACCGCCTACGCCGACACCGACGCACCGAATCTCGCGGCGACGCTGGCCGACTATGCCGCGATCGCCAAAACCACGGGCGCGGAGGTCCAACTCGAGCTGGTGCTGCCGGCGGGAAAATCTCCCGGCGCCGAACTCGCCGCCGCTGCCGAAGCCTGCGCCAAGACCGGCCTGAAGCCGGCCCGGGTGATCGTCTGCCCCGCGCCCTACCTCAAGTCCGTCCAGCCCTCGGGCCCGTGGCCGGACGTCGTCGATCTCGGGCACATCTACAACCAGGCGCGGAAGGCCTTCCCCGGTTCGGTGATCCTCGGCGGCATGCTCTCCTACTTCACCGAGCTCAACCGCAAGCGTCCCCCGGTCGCCACCATCGACGGACTCACCTGCACCACCACGCCCATCGTCCACGCCGCCGACGACACCTCGGTGATGGAGACGCACGAGGCGCTGCCCGCCGTGGTCGCCTCCATGGCCGCCGTGGCGCCGGGCGTGTCGCTGCACGTGGGACCCTCGTGCATCGGCATGCGGCACAATCCCTACGGGGCTTCGACCGCGTCCAACTCTCACCGGAAACGCATCGCCATGGCCGAGGACGATCCCCGCCAGTCCGGTCTCTTCGCCGCGGCCTGGGCGGTCGGCTACGCGGCCGCCATCGCCGACACCGCGGTCGCCACTCTTGCCCTCAACCACCTTGCCGGACCCTCGGGACTCTCCGACATCGACGGCAATCTCTACCCGGTGTTCCACGTCATGGCGGCGCTGTGCGAAGCCGGCGGCAAGCCGCGCATGGCAGCGACCGCCGACGGGAAGCTCGCCGTGCTGGCCTGGCGCGATGGCGCCACGCGTCGTCTGCTTGTCGCCAACCTCTCGCCCGTCGCCGTCTCTCCCGTCCTGCCGGAGGGACTGCGGGGAAAAGTCCTGGACGTGGCGGCCTTCGACAGCGCTTCCCGCGATCGGGACTGGCTCAGCGGCCCGGACGCGCCACTCGCGGGGAAGGTCCAACTCGGCCCTTACGCCGTTGTTTTCGCTAACGGATGATCTGATGGGGAGGCCGCTCGGGGGCAGAGCCTTGTTACCGCGGTTGAAGTGGTATAATGAGTATAGCAACAAGAACAAGACGTCGGGGAGGGGAAGACATGAGCGCGACGCATCGCGCCTTGTCGGGCGTCGTCGGCAGCGTCCAAGCGGCATGCGGGGCGGTGTCGCCGGCATGAGCGACCGCATCTATGCCCGCTATCTGGTCGAGACCGCCGACGATCCGCGCCGCGCCGTCGAGGTCATGGCGGGCGAGCAATCGTCGGGCACTTTCGTCGCCGTTCCCGGAGAAACCCCCGAGTTGAAGGCCCGCGCCGGCGCGCGGGTCGAGCGGCTGACGCCGCTCGAGGATGTCCCCGCGCCCAGCCTGCCGGGCGCGAAGAAGGGCACGGCGTACCATCGGTGCGAGGTCGAACTGTCCTGGCCGATCGCGAATCTCGGCCCATCCCTTCCCAACCTCGTCGCCACCGTCGCCGGCAACCTGTTCGAATTGCAGCAGTTTTCCGGTCTCCGCATCCTCGACATCGACCTGCCGCCGGCCTTCGCCGCGCGCTACCAGGGCCCGCAATTCGGCATCGAGGGAACCCGCCGCCTGTCCGGCGTCGCGAGCGGGCCGCTGATCGGCACCATCGTCAAACCGAGCGTCGGACTATCCCCGGAGGGCACCGCCGACCTCGTCGAGGTTCTCGCCAAGGGCGGCATCGACTTCATCAAGGACGACGAACTCCAGGCCGATGGGGAGTATTGCCCGTTCGAGGCGCGGGCCCGCGCCGTGATGGCCGTCATCGACCGCCACGCCGACGCCACGGGCAAACGCATAATGTATGCCCACAACGTCACGGGCGATCTCGACGAGATGCGCAGGCGGCACGACCTCGTGGCGGCCCTGGGCGGCACCTGCATCATGGCGAGCCTCAACTCGGTCGGGCTGGTCGGCATGATAGAGCTCCGCCGGCACGCGCAACTGCCAATCCATGCCCACCGCAACGGCTGGGGCTACCTGTCCCGGCATCCCCTCCTAGGCTGGTCGTATCCCGCGTGGTCGAAGCTCTGGCGGCTCGCCGGCGCCGACCACATGCATGTCAACGGGCTGCGCAACAAGTTCAGCGAGCCGGATGACAGCGTCATCGTTTCGGCGAAGAGTCTGCAGACGCCGATGTTCGACGACAGACCCTGCATCGCGATGCCGGTGTTCAGCTCCGGCCAGGCGGCGGGGCAGGCCGGGGATACCTACCGCGCGCTCGGCAATGCCGACCTGATCTATGCCGCAGGCGGCGGCATCATGGCCCATCCCGGCGGCGCGGCGGCGGGGGTGGCGAGCCTGCGGCAGGCGTGGGACGCGGCGATGTCGGGCGTCGCATTGACCGAGCATGCGCGGAGCCACCGCGAACTTGAAGTCGCGCTGGAGGCATTGGCGCGATGAGGCTCCCCGACGGCCGCCTGGTCGCCTTCTACGGCGACGATTTCACCGGCTCCGCCGCGACGATGGAGGTCCTGACCTTCGCCGGGCTGAAGACGGTGCTGTTCCTCGACACGCCGACTGAGGCGCAAGTGGCGCGCTTCGGCGGCTATCGCGGCATCGGCATCGCCGGCGTGGCGCGGTCGAGGAGTCCGGGGTGGATGGAGGCGAATCTCCCCGGGGCGTTCGAGGCGCTCGCGCGGCTCGACGCGCCGATCGCCCACTACAAGGTCTGCTCGACCTTCGACTCCGCGCCGCATGTCGGCTCGATCGGCAAGGCGATCGATCTCGCCGCCCCGGTGCTTGGCGGGGACTGGCATCCGCTTCTCGTCGCGGCGCCACCGATCCACCGCTACCAGCTCTTCGGCAACCTCTTCGCAACGGTAGACGGGGTCGGACACCGGCTGGACCGGCATCCGACGGTGTCGCGACATCCGACGACGCCGATGGACGAGGCGGACGTCCGCGTCCATCTCGCGAAGCAGACGGCGCGGCCGATCGGTCTCGTCGACTACCGCGCCCTCACGGCGGGGAAGGGCGACGCGGCGCTGTCGCATGCCCGCGACGAGGGGGCAGAGATCGTCGCCATCGACGTGATCGACGAGGCGAGCCTCGCCGAGGCGGGGCGGCTGATCTGGGAGAACCGCGGCGAACGGCTGCTCGTCATCGGCAGCCAGGGGGTCGAGTATGCGCTGGTCGCGCACTGGCGCGCAGCCGGGCTGATCGGCGACCCGCCGCCGCCGCGCCGGGCGGACGCGGCGCGGATCGCCGCCGTGTCGGGTTCCTGCTCGCCGGTGACCGGCCGGCAGATCGACTGGGCGGAGGCCAACGGCCTCGCTGGTATTCGCCTCGACGTCGCCGCGGCCGTGGACGAGCATCGTTGGAGTCGCGTCATCGAAGCAGCGATCGAGGCCGCGACGGCGGCGCTGGCCGGCGGCCGGAGCCCGCTGGTCTTCACCGCGCGGGGCCCCGACGATGCGGCTATCCCTACCCTCAAGCAGGCAATTCTCGCCGCCGGCGAGAGCGCGGCGGAGGTCAATGCCCGCATCGGCCACGGCCTTGGCGAAATCCTCCGCGCGATCGTTACCGGCACCGACATCCGTCGCGTCGCGATCGCCGGTGGCGACACTTCCGGCCACGCGCTCGCCGGCCTCGGCATCATCGCGCTCGAGGCCGAGGTGGCGCTCACGCCGGCCTGCGCGATCAACATCGCGCGCTCCGACGATACCGCCCTCGACGGCCTCGAAGTGGCGTTGAAGGGCGGGCAGATGGGCCCGGTGGATTTTTTCGGCATGATCGAACGCGGACGACCGCTTGAGGATGGAGTGATGGGACGATGACGAAAATCGCGCTGCTCGGCGCCGGCGGCAAGATGGGGGTGCGGCTCGCCACCAACCTCATCGGCTCGCCCTATGCGGTGATGCATGTCGAGATCACCGAGGAAGGGCGGAAGCGGCTCAAGGATGCGACCGGCGCCGACTGCGTCGACCGCGACGTGGCGCTGCGCGATGCGGACGTGGTGCTGATGGCGGTGCCGGACGCGCTGATCGGCAAGATCGCGAAGACCTTCATCGCCGACGTGAAGCCGGGTTGCGCGATCATCATGCTCGACGCCGCCGCGCCGCATGCGGGCGAACTGCCCGAGCGTGCCGACGTGACCTACTTCGTCACCCATCCCTGCCATCCCTCGATCTTCCGCTATGAGCCGACGCGCGAGGCGCAGAAGGACTATTTCGGCGGCGTCAAGGCAGAGCAGGCGATCGTCTGCGCGCTGATGCAGGGCCCGGAGCCGCACTATGCACTTTGCGAGGACATCGCGAAGACGATCTACAAGCCGGTGACGCGCTCGCACCGGGTGACGGTGGAGCAGATGGCGCTCCTCGAGCCGGGGCTGTCGGAGACGGTAGGGGCGACGCTCGTCACCGCGCTGCGCAAGGCCACAGACGTCGCGATCGAGAAGGGGGTGCCGCGTGACGCGGCGATGGACTTCATGCTGGGTCATCTCGGCATCGAGATGGGCCTCCTCTTCGAGGATCATCCGGGTCGCTTCTCCGACGGAGCGATCCTTGCCATCGAGAAGGCTATGCCGCGCATCTTCCGCGACGACTGGCTCGGGGTGCTGGAACCCGCTGAGATCATGCAAAGCGTCAAGGACATCTGCAATCCGTCGAAGGTGACGTCATGAGCTGGAATCTCGCACCACTGCTGGCGAAGCCTGGCCTGCTGGTCGGCCACTATGTCGGAGAATTTGTCACGCCCGGCATCGGCCATATCCTCAAGGAGGCAGGCGCGGAGTTTGTGTTCCTCGACATGGAGCACAGCGGCAATTCCTTCGACACGATCAACCGCGGTCTCCGCTATTTCGAGGCCGCGGGCGTTCCCGCCATGGTGCGGGTGCCGTCGGACGCCTACGACCATATCGCCCGCGCCCTCGACATCGGCGCCGAGGGCATCATCGTCCCCATGCTGGGCTCGGCCGAGCAGGCGAAGGCGATCATCGAGAAGCTCAAGTACACGCCGGTCGGCAGGCGCGGCCTCGGCCTCGGCCTCGGCAACGACCGCTACCGCATGATGCCGCCCGTCGAGGCACTGAAGGCGGCCAACGCGCGCACGCGCTTCGTCGCCCTGATCGAGACCGTGGACGGGGTCCGGAACGTCGACAAGATCGCGGCGCTCGATGGCGTCGACGTGCTGTGGGTCGGGCATGCCGACCTCACCGCCTCGATGGGCATTCCCGGCCAGTATGACCACCCCGATTACAAGCGCGCACTTGAGCGCGTGGTGAAGGCGGGCAAGAAGAACGGCAAGCGGCTCGGCCGGCTGGTGACGGATGTCGGCGCGGCCCTCGCCGAGGTCGAGGAGGGCTGGGACACGCTCTGCTATCACGGCGACGCCTGGCTCCTGCAGGTCGCGATCCGACAGGGGATCGACGGGATTCGCGCCGGGGCGGAAAAGGCTAAGCCGGCGGGAAAGGGCAGGGGACGCAAATGACCGCGCCGTTTCGTGTCGCCATCTCGGGCGACCTCCGGAAAGCCGACGGCTCGCCGACCTATCCCGACTTCGACCTGGAGCCGCTCCGCGCGGCGCCGGGCGTAGAGACCGCGTTCCTCGAATCCGCGAGCCCGATCCGGGGCGAGCAACTGGAGGATTTCGACGCGCTCATCCTGCTCTCGCACCGCTTTGCCGCGGAGAGCGTTCCGAAGGGCGGTCGGCTCGCCGTCGTCGCCCGCTTCGGTGTCGGCTACGACACGGTCGATGTCGAGGCCTGCACCGGCGCGGGGATCGCCCTGGTGATCACGCCGGACGGCGTGCGCCGGCCGGTGGCGGTATCGATCATCACCCTGATGCTGGCGCTGACCGGCAAGCTCATGGTCAAGGACCGGCTGACGCGGGAGGCGGCCGACGGCTGGGCCAAGCGGTCGGATCACATGGGCGTCGGTCTCGTCGGCCGGACCTTCGGCTCACTCGGCATCGGCAATATCGGCGCCGAGGCCTATCGCCTGGCGAAGCCGTTCGACATGAAGTTCATCGCCCACGACCCCTATGCCGACAAGGCGGTCGCCGCGGAACTGGGGATCGAGCTGGTGGGCATCGAGGACCTGTTCCGCCGTGCCGACGTCCTGTCGGTGAGCTGCCCGCTGACCCCCGAGACGCGCCACATCGTCAACGCCGAGCGCCTCGCGCTGATGAAGCCGACGGCGTACCTGATCAACACCGCGCGCGGTCCCATCGTCGACCAGAAGGCGCTGACCATTGCCCTTCAGGATCGGCGGATCGCCGGCGCCGGCCTCGACGTCCTGGAGCAGGAACCGCCCGAGCCGGACGATCCGATTATTGCGCTCGACAACGTGATCCTGACGCCGCATGCGCTATGCTGGACCGACCAGTGCTTTGCCGGGATTGGCGCGGCCGACGTCAGGGCCGTGCTCGACGTGCAGCACGGTCGGGAGCCGCGGAGCGTGGTCAATCGCGCAGTTCTGGCGACGGAGGTTTGGAAAGAGCGGCTGGCCGATTTCGGCCGGCGTTTCGGAAGTTATGAGACTCAATGACCGGGCGGACGTCGCGGATTCCCGGTGTGGGAGGAACTGACCGGTCGGGACGTCCGTCGACCGGGAAACGAGAACGGGTTAGACCGGCCGCCGTGAGGGCTGCCGGAGCATCCAATGGGAGGAGAATGACATGAACGATCGCGAAAGGCGTGACTTTGAAGCGGGTCTGTCGGCGGAGGTCAATGCCTTCCTCCGCGGCGAGCCGACTCGCCGCACCTTCATTACCCGGCTCGGGCAGATGATGGGCATGCTGCCGCTATCCGGCGCGCTGCTCACTTCGGTAAGTTCGTTTGCTCTGGCGCAGGCTTCGCTCGAACTCGCTGATCCGAGCACGCCCCTCGGCCAGGCACAGGCTGCGGCACTCGCTGCCTCGACCGAAGGCCCGACCGACGGGTCCGCCTACCGCGCCGTCGAGGCCGCCAAGCAGTATTCGGGCGTCACGCTCAATATGACCTCCGAGGCTGGCCTCCAGGCGCTCGATCCGCGAAACTTCTCCGGCCCGATGTGGGAGCAGCTGACCGGGATCAAGACCAACGTGGTCGAACTGGCATGGCCCGACCTCTTCTCGAAGGCGGTAGCTGAGCACATCGCCGGCTCGGGCGCGTATGACGTGCTCGACGTGGCCCCGATGTGGACCCCGTCGCTGGCCGATGGCGGCGTGATCCAGCCCCTCGACGACTACATCGCCAAGTACATGAACTTGGCGGACCTCGAGGACTACCACCCGCTCTACAAGGCCCTGCCTACCTACAAGGGCAAGATCTGGGGCTTCTTCGACGATGGCGACATCTTCGCCGTCTACTACCGCAAGGACATCTTCGAGGATCCCAAGCTGATGGAGGCCTACCAGGCCAAGTTCGGCAAGGCCCTCGCCCCGCCGACCACTTGGGGGGATTACGCGCAGATCGCCCAGTTCATCACCGACAACCTCGGGCCCGACGTCTATGGCGCGGGCCACTTCCGCAAGGCGGGCAGCCCGGGCAACCAGTTCGACTTCCTGCAGCAGTTCGGTGCCAATGGCGGCAAGCTGTTCGACGAGAACATGAAGGCACAGCTCGCCTCTCCAGCCGGCGTGAAGACGCTCGAGAACATGATCGCCGCCAACAACGCGTCGATCCCCGGCAACAACGAGCTCGATGCGGTGTCGCTCTGGGCGGCGTTCCTCACCGGCAAGGTCGCCATGATCTACTCGTGGCCACCGTCGGGACGCATGAGCGCCGGCTACTCGCAGACTGCGGAGGCGATCAATTTCATTCCGCAGTCGCAGATCGCCGGCAAGGTGGGCTACGCCGTGGTTCCTGGCAACCCGCAGCACGCGACCGGGTTCAACAAGGCGCTCTCCGCCGACTCGGCCAACCCGGACGCGGCCTACCTGCTCATGCAGTGGATGACCTCGCCACCAGTGTCATTGGCTCGCGTCATGCTGCCCTACGCGCTTCGCGACCCCTATCGCCTGTCGCACTTCAGGTCGGACCTCTACGCCCAGCTCTGGCCCGACGCCAAGGCCTACCTCGTCAACCTCAACAACTCGGCCAATGTCGGTTTGCTCGATCCGATCATCCCCGGGGCGCAAGACTACTTCCAGTCGATCGATCGGATGGCGACATCGGTGTGGGCGGGGACCGATCCGATGACCGCGCTTGAGACCGCGGCCGCGGAGTTCGACGCGACCACCGATCGGCTCGGCGCCGAGTCGCAGAAGGCCTACTACGAAGAGTTCCTAAAGTTGCCCGGCGCGACCGCCGACAATACGGTCGAGAAGCTCGGCATGGCGGTCACGCTCGACTAGCCTTCACGATTACAGCGCGGGTGGCGGGCTTCGGCCTGCCGCCCGCCTCCGACCGCCATCTCCTGTACCTGGAGTAGAAGATTGACGGCTGTTGCCGAAATGAGAGGGATGAAGGCCGCGGGTGCGCCCCCGCGACTTTCCGCTTTCGGGGGGTGGTGCGACCGCAATTTCAAGTGGCTTCTGGTCGCGCCAGCCATATTGCTCATCCTCGCGCTGTCGATCTATCCGCTGCTCTTCTCGCTCGTCGTCTCCTTCATCAACTACGATTTTCAGGTTCCGGGCCACGATTTCGTCGGCCTCAAGAACTTCGAGCGCGTCGTCGTGGATCCGGTTGCCCGTCGCGCGCTGGTGCTGACGGCCATTCTCTCCGGATCGAGCGTGCTCATCGAGTTCCTCCTCGGCCTCGCCGTCGCGCTGGTGATGATGAAGAGCTTTCGCGGTCGCGGCCTGATCATGTCGATTCTGATCGTGCCGCTGTTCATCAGCCCGGTCATCGTCGGCCAGGCCTTCACGCTCCTTCTACAGCGCCCCTTCGGGCCGACCAACTACGTGCTCAGTTCCCTCCTCGGGACCGACGTCACCATCAGCTGGCTGACCGAGAGTCCCTGGGTCTACCTGTCGCTCATCCTCGCCGATGTCTGGCAGTGGACCCCGTTCATGTTCGTCATTCTTCTCGCCGGACTGACGTCGATTCCGCCCAACCTCTACGAAGCGGCCGAACTCGATGGGGTCGGCGGCTGGCAGGTCTTCTGGTCGATCACCCTGCCGCTATTGTCGCCGATGATCATGCTCGCGATTACGTTCCGCCTGCTGGATGCGATCCGCCTGTTCGACACGATCTTTATCATGACCGGGGGTGGACCGGGCACGCAGACCTACACGGCCTCCTACTATCTCTACACCATCGGCTTCACCCAGTTTCACCTGTCGCAAGCGACGGCCGGAAGTTGGCTGTTCCTTATCATCACTGCCGCTGTCGTGATGCTGCTCGTCCGGCGGCTGCTCAGAGTGGAGAAGGTGTGATGGCCAGCGACCGTCCCGCTCGCCGGGGTACCCGGCGGAAGATTCCGTTCGCCCGGATCCTGCTTCTCGGCTTCTTCCTCGTATTCGTTTTCATCCCGCTCTACTGGATGCTCAACACGTCGATCAAGCCGAGCAACGATTACCTTGCCATCCCGCCGGTGTGGTGGCCGAGCGAACCGACCATGCTCCACTATGAGGCGGCGCTCTTTGCCTATCGCGGGCTCGAAGGGCTGATCAACTCGATCATCGTCTCGAGCTTCGCCACCGTGCTCTCGGCGCTGCTTGGCACGCTGATGGCCTACAGCCTGGCGCGATACAACACCGGGGGCCAGCACCTCTCTTTCTGGGTGTTGTCGCAGCGCTTCCTGCCGCCGATCGCAATCGTCCTGCCGGTCTTCCTGATCTACCGTAGCATCGGCATCTACGACACCCATCTCGGGCTCATCCTCGCCTACACCGTGTTCACCCTGCCGGTGTCGGTGTGGATGATGTACGCCTATTTCCGGCAGATGCCGCGCTCGCTCGAAGAGGCGGCGCTGGTCGACGGCTGCACGCACTGGCGCGCGTTCTGGACCGTCGCCGTGCCGCTCGCCGCGCCCGGCATCGTCGCTGCCGCGGTGTTCGCCTTCATCGCCTGCTGGACGGAGTTCTTCTTCGCCCTCCTCCTCACCAGCCGGAATGCATTCACCCTGCCGACCGTGTTCCGCTCGTTCATCGGCTTCCAGGGCGCCCAGTATGGCGAAGCGGCGGCGCTGGCGATCGTGTCGCTCGGGCCATCGATCTTCCTCGGCGTGCTTGCGCAGCGCCACCTGGTACGCGGTCTGACGCTCGGCGCGGTGCGCGGTTAGGAGACGGAAAAGCAAAAATGGCCGACGTGAAGATCAGCGGGCTGCACAAGCGCTACGGCTCCTTCCACGCCGTGCGCGGCATCGATCTCGAGATACCGGACGGCGAGTTCACGGTGCTGGTCGGGCCGTCCGGCTGCGGTAAGAGCACGCTTCTTCGCACCATCGCCGGCCTCGAGGACATCAGCGACGGCGAGATCGCGATCGGCGGTGAGGTCGTCAACGACATGCGGCCGCGCGACCGCGACGTCGCCATGGTCTTCCAGGACTACGCGCTCTACCCGCACATGACGCTCAGGAAGAATATCGGCTTCGGGCTGAAGGCGCGGAAGCTGCCGGCGGCGGAGATCGAGGCGCGGGTCCAGACCGCGGCCTCGATGCTCGGCATCACCGCGCTCCTCGACCGCTACCCGCGGCAGATTTCCGGCGGCCAGCGCCAGCGCGTGGCGATCGGCCGGGCGATCGTCCGGAGTCCGCGCATCTTCCTGTTCGACGAGCCGCTGTCGAACCTCGATGCCCAGCTCCGCGACGAGATGCGCGGCGAAATCAAGCGCTTGCACCAGGGCATCTCGACCACGATGATCTACGTCACACACGACCAGATCGAGGCGATGACGCTGGCCGACCGCATCGTGCTGATGCGCGACGGCCTGATCGAGCAGCAGGGGGCGCCGCTCGAGCTGTTCGAGCGCCCGGCGACCACCTTCGTCGCCGGCTTCCTCGGCTCGCCGAAAATGGCATTCCTGCCGGGCCGGATCGCGCGAGGCGGGGAGGGCGTCTCGGTTGTCCTGGATGGCGGCCTGCGGTTCGACCTCGCGCCGGGACGCGTCGCGGTTGGCGGTGACGGGCGCGCCGTCGTTCTCGGCGTCCGGCCGGAGCACATCAGCCGCGCCGAAGCGTCTTCGGCGGTGCCGGGACGGGCGCGAATCGAGGCGGTGATCGAGTTGCTGCAGCCGACCGGGTCGCGGACCTATGCGACATTCCGGATCGGGGAGACGCCGGTGATGGCCGAGTTCGAGGCGCACGACGCGGGCCAGCCCGGCGATACGGTCCCGCTCGACCTCAACCTCGACCGCGTATCGCTGTTCGACGCCGACACCCAGCGCGCGATCTGAAATCGACCGAACGGGTTCGGGCCGCGATGCGCGGCCCGAACCTTGTGCAGTCCGATCAGGCGCGATGGATGTAGACGATGGCGCGTGTGTTGACGTCGACCAGCACCTTGTTGTGGTTGACGATGGTGTAGCCGTAGACCGAACCGGGGACCTGGTAAAGCGTCACGGCGGCGGGAAGCACCGCCCCGACCACCACTTCGCCCTGGACGGCGTAAGGATTGACCGGGGTCGCCGAGATGTATTCGATGACTGCCGGTTCCGGGACGATCGCGACGACATGGCCGTCGGCGCCGACGACGACGCCCACCGACGGACCGGCGACGACGGCCGCGATGCCCTCGGCCTCGACCACCGGAATCCCCGAATCGGGGCCGGTGATCTGCATGACCTGGCCGCCCTGGTCGATCACCAGGTACTCGGCCGAGGCCCAGCCGCTGATGCCGGCGACGGTGATGCTGCACCACGACCAGTCCGCCAGGCAGCCCGTGATATTGGAGCGCACGTTGTATTCCATTACGCCGACCACCGGGTACTGCGTGCCAGGGCCGGTGCGGAGGTTGAGGTGGGCGGTCGAGAAGCCGGGAACGGCCAGCGCCGGACCGGCGGCGAGGAGGATTGTCATGCCTGCCCCGAGGGCGGCGATGCTTGAAGCCTTCATGGATGCGTTTCCTTCAGTAGATGAAATCGGGCGACCGTGTTGTAAGTCGAACGGGTTGCGGATTGCTTGGCGTCACGCCGCTGAACCGCTTCAAATTGAATCGATGGTTCGGCCGCGACCCGTGCGGCCTTGTGCAACAGCGCCGAATGCTAAGCAAGCCTTGTCAGGAATCGCTCCGGGGCGATAGAAGCCCCCGTGGAGAGAACTTGGCATTTGAGCCTGGGTAGCGTCGGACGCGATCTCAAACGCCGGATTTGATTGTTCCACGAGAAGCAGTACGTTGTTGGTGGTCCTGACGAGTCCGGCGTTTGCTCGGCTTTGGAGCCACTGGTGGTAAATGCCGGGATCGGACCGATAGATGCTTCGCCGCCTCTATGAATGGACCATGCGCCTTGCCGGCAGCCGTCATGCCGTGCCGGCGCTCGCCGGCGTTTCATTCGCGGAAAGCTCGTTTTTCCCGATTCCGCCGGACGTCATCCTGGTGCCGATGTGTCTCGCCCAACCGCCGAAGGCCCGGTACTACGCGCTTGTCTGCACCATTGCCTCGGTGCTTGGCGGCCTGCTCGGCTACGCCATCGGCGCGCTGCTCTACGATACCGTCGGCGCCTGGCTGATTGCAGCCTATGGCTATGGCGATCGGATGGAGGAGTTCAGGGCCGCCTATGCCGAATGGGGCGCGCTGATCATCCTGATCAAGGGCTTCACGCCCATCCCGTTCAAGCTGGTGACCATCGCCTCCGGCTTCGCCGGCTACGACCTGCTCTGGTTCATCGTGCTCTCGATCATCACGCGCGGCTTCCGGTTCTTCCTGGTGGCGGAGTTGCTCCGCCACTACGGCGAGCCGATCCGAGACTTCATCGACCGCCGGCTAAATCTCGTGACGACGGCGCTTGTCGTCGTCATTGTCGGGGGGTTCGTTATTGCGCGATATGCGGTATGAAAAGGCGCGTACTCACCACCGTCCGACCGAGCACCTTCAGGGTGGGTGAGGGTCGCGCGGTAGACGCGTCACACGAGACTTTGCCGTCGCTTCCATCGCCCCACGCGTTCCACGGTAGGGGAGGGATTCTCGCGCGAGCCGAACGACCACGCACGAGGCTGAAGGCGAGTCCCTTAGTTCGACTCTTTGGCTGTTGACCGGTCCTAGGAGTAATGTTCTGCTCTGTAATAGCTACAACGCGCAGTGGGATGCTAGGCGCGCGAGCTGGCCTGCAGATTCAGAACGGTGTGTGAGATTGACTCAAGGCGTGAAGGGAAACTCATTCGAGGCCGCTGGACTTGAGCCTCTCGCTCTCACGCGGCAGCGCTATAGTGCTGAGGCCTTGGAGTTTCGGGGTAGGGGGCGGGCAGACGCTCTAATGGTTCGGCTTGGTATGAAGCCGCAACAGCTTGTGGGGAAGCGCGTTCTGGAAATCGGATGCGGATTTGGCGAACATTGCGCGGCACTTCAAGACACATACGGCGCGGACGTCATCGGAATCGACCCGTGGCCACGCTTCAAAGACGGACCCTACAAGGACCGATCCTTCTATCGGCAGGAGGACATCACGGCAGGTGGCGTTCTTGATCTCGGAAGATTCGATATTGTAGTTTCTTACGATGTTTTTGAACACATCGAGGATGTGCAGTCGGCGATATCTAACTTGACGAAGCTATTGAAGCCGGATGGTCGTGCTTTTCTAAAGTATAACTTGTATCGTGGCGCGAGTGCCTCACACTTGTTGCCCATACTTAAGTTCCCGTGGGTGCAATTACTTAGAAGTTCTGAAGAGATATCTGAGATGATGTTTAAGATGACGGGTGTTGCACGGGAGGCCGCGTGGGTCAACAAGTGGACCTTCGCTAATTACTTATACGAATTTACGAGAGTGGGGCTGAGAGTGGAAAAAGAGTGGTATGTATGGACTCGAATGACAGACGAATTTTATACCCGCCACCGTGAGAAGTTGATGGCCTATCCGCGCTACGAGCTCGATCGAGACTTCATGTGCGTTGTACTGGCTGGTCCGGCCAAGTGATTGGGAGCATCACTTAATGTCAGGAGGCAAAATCAAAGAGCAAATCGCCCGCTATGAAGTGGGTGGCTACAAGGCGATTGAAGGGTGGCTTCAACCTAGCGTTCTGTGGGCACTTCGTGTCGTGGTCGAATTCCACGAGGAACAGGCGATATCCGGTGACATCTGCGAAATCGGAATCCATCACGGTCGATTCTTCCTAGCTCTGGAGAATGCGGCACGTTCGGGTGAGGAGTGCGTTGCAATCGACGTATTTGAGAATCAGGATCGCAACGTCGATCGCTCCGGCCTCGGGGATGCCACGATTTTTCATAAGAACCTCAACGCCTATGGCGCGGATCCCTCACGAGTCGTCGTCAAGGCATCCGATTCAACTTCATTCGAGGTGAGACGTTATTTTGATGCCCGTGATCGGCCGATACGCCTCTTCTCGGTAGATGGCGGGCATACGATACAGCATGTCTTATCCGACCTTCGCCTCGCCGAAGGTGCCTTGGCCGATGGCGGAGTGATCTTCGTCGACGATTGGTTCAACCCGGCCTTTCCAAGCGTGACCGATGGTCTCATTCGCTTCTTGGACGACGGAACTCTGACGCCGATCTGCAGCATAGGCGGCAAGTTGTTGCTCTCGGGCATCTCCTGGCATCGGTCCTGGCTCGACAAATTCAAGCGAGCTATGCAGCAGGAAAGCTACCGCGCCAAAACCGTGCGCTTCCGGGGGCACGACTTCTGGCACGTATTGACTTAGCGACAATTGCCTCCAAAGGCCTGACAATTGCCTCAAAGACCTATTGGCTTCCTCCGCCGGAAGATCAGCGTGGCTGTGCAGCCTGACCGTCTTGGGCGCTTAGCCTCGACCGTTCCGTGCCTGAGAGATAGTCGAACGCTGAGGGAATCCCAACGCTGTTCACGATATGGCGCCCTAGCGTCCGTGAACCGCGGGCACTGAGGTGGCCTGGATCATGATAGATTGGCTTTCTGTCTAGGACAGCACTGCAAATTCCATACTGACACAGGAAGGGCTCGGGATCAAAGAACCCCACGCCATCGAACTCGGATGAGATGCTTCTGAGCTTTTCATTTGTCCGCCTTGATAGGCCAAGGGGAACTCGGTCGCGGCCCATGCAGTCCAGAAAGGTCAGCTTGAGCGACTTCTGTCGACATTTCCCATCGAACGTCGCGATCCGCGGGACTAGGCCGAGTATTATCACTCGACCGCCGCGATCAAGAATAGCCAAGATCGCGGCGCGCAATTCATTCTCGAAATCGGGATTTCGATCGAAATAGTAGGCCCATGAGGCCGACAGGATGATCGTGCTATACCCATCGGCGATAGCTGTCACCAAATCCCGGGAACCGACGCATCTCTGGATGCGGGTCGGGTGCACGTAGAGATCCGTCTTGCCCGGAAATGGAGGGCATGCATTGTGTGCCACATTGCGGAAACCGAAATTGCCGGCCTTTGCGATCGCGCCCAGCATGCCAACGTAAGCTGCGGCGTGCGAATCCCCCCAGAGCAGCGTGTCTGGCTCCGTCTGGGCATTTATAGCGCACTTTGGGCGGATAAGATCATCCGGAAGTAAGCGAATATCTTCACAAATATCGGGCCGACCCTGTGTTCCCTCGGCCAACCTCTCGTATTTCATGAGTTTCGAAGCATAGGTTTTGGAGAACATATACAGTCCGTAACCTGACGTTAAAATAACTACAACGCACAAAACAATTGTTACGACGGATGGCAGCACTAATTGACGAAATAGGACCGTTCTGACGGATTTTCTGCTTGCTCGAAATCGCTGCTCGACGAGATAGAAAGTACCCATCCGGTGAACACCGCGGACTGTCGGCGATTGATAGCGGCCTTGCCATTTGGCAATCTGGTGGGTGTTCTCTGTTTGAGAGGCAGGATAGCGGGATAGCCGGATGGTCGAGGC